>SFCN01000025.1 GCA_004558595.1 Phascolarctobacterium sp.
AAGAGTTAACGAGAACTAGGAACGTAGATGTTCTTAGTAAGCTGAATAGTCAAGCTACTAAGGGCATACGGCGGATGCCTAGGCGCCATCAGCCGATGAAGGACGCGGTAAGCTGCGAAAAGCTACGGGGAACTGCATACAAGTATTGATCCGTAGATGTCCGAATGGGGAAACCCAACTACCGTCATGGGTAGTTATCCGCAAGGAAGGGAACCCGGGGAACTGAAACATCTAAGTACCCGGAGGAAGAGAAATCAAACGAGATGCCCACAGTAGCGGCGAGCGAAGCGGGCAGAGGGCAAACCATGGAGCTACGGCTCTGTGGGGTTGAGGACCGATATAATCTGAGTCAGGCCTAACTGAATTACCTGGAAAGGTAAGCAAGACAGTGTGAAAGCCACGTAAGTGAAAGGCAGAGCGAAGAGATCGGGATCCAGAGTACCACGAGGCACGAGGAATCTTGTGGGAAGCCGGGGGGACCACCCTCCAACCCTAAACACTGAATGGCGACCGATAGCGCATAGTACCGTGAGGGAAAGGTGAAAAGAACCCCGGGAGGGGAGTGAAAGAGAACCTGAAACCGTATGTCTACAAGCAGTCGGAGCGAAAGCGACGGCGTGCCTATTGAAGAATGAACCAACGAGTTACGTGCACTAGCGAGGTTAAGTGGAAGACACGGAGCCGAAGCGAAAGCGAGTCTTAATAGGGCGGATAGTTAGTGTACGTAGACCCGAAACCGCAGTGATCTACCCATGTCCAGGTTGAAGCGCAGGTAAAATTGCGTGGAGGACCGAACCTGTGAGCGTTGAAAAGCTTTAGGATGAGATGTGGGTAGAGGTGAAATTCCAATCGAACGCGGAGATAGCTGGTTCTCCCCGAAATAGCTTTAGGGCTAGCCTCAAGTAGTAAGTATAGGCGGTAGAGCACTGATCGGGCTAGGGGCCATAACGGTTACCGAACCCTGTCAAACTCCGAATGGTTATACTGTAGAGCTTGGGAGTCAGACTACGAGTGATAAGATCCGTGGTCAAAAGGGAAACAGCCCAGACCACCAGCTAAGGTCCCCAATGCCGTACTAAGTGGAGAAGGATGTGGGGTCTCTAAAACAACCAGGATGTTGGCTTAGAAGCAGCCACCATTTAAAGAGTGCGTAATAGCTCACTGGTCGAGAGACCCTGCGCCGAAGATTACCGGGGCTAAAGTACGGAACCGAAGCTGTGGCTACGACTTAGGTCGTGGGGTAGGGGAGCGTTCTCTGAGGGCTGAAGTCGTTCTGTAAGGGACGGTGGACTTCAGAGAAGTGAGAATGTTGGTATGAGTAGCGAAAAGAAAGGTGAGAATCCTTTCCACCGAAAGCATAAGGATTCCTGGGCAACGATCGTCGTCCCAGGGTAAGTCGGGACCTAATCCGAGGCATGGAGCGTAGGAGATGGACAACTGGCAGATATTCCAGTACCGGTAATGATTGTTTGAGCGATGGAGTGACACAGGAGGGCAGGCAGGCAGGAGATTGGTAGTTCCTGTACAAGCGTGTAGGATGGGTTACAGGCAAATCCGTAACCTGAGAGTCTGAGGCGTGATGTGGAGAGAATGGAGACATTCCCGAAGCTGTTGACCCCACACTGTCGAGAAAAGCTTCTAGTTAGAAAGTTACCGCCCGTACCGTAAACCGACACAGGTATGCGGGGAGAGAATCCTAAGGTGCGCGGGAGAACCCTCGTTAAGGAACTCGGCAAAATGTACCCGTAACTTCGGGATAAGGGTAGCCACCGTTGTGAAGGAACTTGCTTCTGGAGCATAGCGTGGTCGCAGAGAAGAGGCCCAAGCGACTGTTTACCACAAACACAGGTGCCTGCTAAAGAGAAATCTGACGTATAGGTGCTGACACCTGCCCAGTGCCGGAAGGTTAAGGAAGGATGTCCGGAGTAATCCAAAGCATTCGACCGAAGCCCCGGTGAACGGCGGCCGTAACTATAACGGTCCTAAGGTAGCGAAATTCCTTGTCGGGTAAGTTCCGACCCGCACGAAAGGTGTAACGATTTGGGCACTGTCTCAACGAGGGACCCGGTGAAATTGAAAGACCCCATGGAGCTTTACTGTAACCTGACATTGGGTTCTGATACATCACGTACAGGATAGGTGGGAGGCATGGAAGCGAGGACGCTAGTCATCGTGGAGCCGACGTTGGGATACCACCCTTGATGTATCGGAATTCTAACCGTAGGAGTAACGAAACTCGGGACAGTGTCAGGCGGGCAGTTTGACTGGGGCGGTCGCCTCCCAAAGAGTAACGGAGGCGCCCAAAGGTTCCCTCAGCGCGGCCGGAAATCGCGCGAAGAGTGTAAAGGCAGAAGGGAGCTTGACTGAGAGCCAAACACGGCAATCAGGTACGAAAGTAGGGCTTAGTGATCCGGTGGCATCCAAGTGGAAGGGCCATCGCTCAACGGATAAAAGCTACCCTGGGGATAACAGGCTAATCTCTCCCAAGAGTCCATATCGACGGGGAGGTTTGGCACCTCGATGTCGGCTCAGTTCGGTCCCTATCCATCGCGGGCGTAAGAGATTTGAAGGGGGCTGCTCCTAGTACGAGAGGACCGGAGTGGACGAACCAATGGTGTACCAATTATCCTGCCAGGGGTATAGTTGGGTAGCTACGTTCGGAAAGGATAAACGCTGAAAGCATCTAAGCGTGAAACCAGCCTTAAGATGAGATCTCTCATAGCGGTGGTTCATTCTTCTGTGGAAGTTTTGAGGGTACAAGCCTTCAAAAAAGAATAATCCGGTGGTGATGGCTAAGGGGATCCACCTGTTCCCATCCCGAACACAGTAGTTAAGCCCTTATACGTCGAAAGTACTTGGCTGGCCCGTATCGAAAGATACGGGTCTTTTTCTAACCTTTAGCATATCTTACGAACAGGCCGCAGGCCTGGCTGCCGAGTCGCCGCATTTGAAGGAGCGTAGCGACGCACAAATGCGTGCAGGGAGGCGTGTCGGCGTGAGGCAGTATGTGAGCAGGTTCTGCTTGCTTGTGAGCCGACTGAGGATAGATAGCTGCCCGCGTAAGGTATAAATATAATGAGTAATTAGTAAGTGTCCTGCTCGCAAGTAAAGCTCGTTGGCCCCTTACTAATTACTCATTTTTAGCTAACTTGTGATATATATAGTTGCCGAATTTCACAAAAACTTTTTAAAGATCTACTATTCATATAACCTTTGCTTTGTTATAATAGGTACAGATTATTCTAAAGATAGAATGAAGGACTTGAAAGGATGTGACTATATGAGCATTTTAGGTAATATTATCTGGTTTATATTTGGCGGCTTTTTTGCTGCCTGTGGCTGGGCATTGGTTGGTTTGCTATGGTGTGTAACCATTATTGGTATTCCCGTGGGCGTGCAGTGCTTTAAGTTTGCTGTTTTAAGCCTGTTTCCCTTTGGCAAGGAAATTCAATATGGCGGTGGCGCAGGCAAGTTTTTGCTCAATATCCTTTGGTTAATCTTTGGTGGCTTTGAATTAGCTGTGGCCCATGTAGTTTTCGGGATTATTTTGTGCTGCACCATAATTGGCATTCCCTTTGGTCTACAGCATTTTAAATTAGCTAAGCTGGCGTTACTGCCCTTTGGCGCAGAGATAATCAGTAAATGAGCTAAGCTTTAAATTAATAGTACCGTGCTTATCAGCCTCTGCGAAAATGCAGGGGCTATTTTTGTAAAGTGTAAACCTAATTAGCTCACTCTAACTTTGAACGAAAAATTTTTGTAAAAATGCATCTGTATGCTTTATTTCTACAATAGAGTATGCTATACTATGCAATAGAAGTCTGATTATTTTTATTTGCATTTAGTCTGTGGGACACAAAAAGTTCCACGAGGGACAAAAATGTGCCGAGGGACAATATGGATAGCATTATTAATTTACAAAAGAAAATCGTGCCTGAGTTGACGGATCTGCTTGTGCAGCGGTATCAAATTTTGCGTCAGGTCAGTCATGAATCTCCCATTGGCAGACGGGCCTTAGCTGGGAAGCTTGGGCTGAGTGAGCGTGTGCTGCGCGCTCAGGTGGACTTTTTGAAAAAGAGCGGTCTGCTGGCCTTTTCTGCTAGCGGCATGAGCGTGACAGATGAAGGCGCGGATATACTTAAGGAGCTAGCCGATTATGTGCGTAAGCTGCAGGATATTTCTTTTCTTGAAAAGGCGCTCAGCGATACTCTGAAAATTGGTCGCGTAGTGATTCTTCCTGGTGACTCCGACCAAGAGGAGGTCGTAAAGCGGGAAATTGGTCGTACCGCCGCACATATTTTGAGTAAGCTTTTGAGTGATGGTAAACGCCATATTGTGGCTGTCAGCGGTGGTACTACTATGGCAGCTATGGCGGCTAATCTGACTGGGTCACAGCCCAATACAGTGGTTGTGCCTGCTCGCGGTGGCTTGGGCGATAATGTGGAGCTACAGGCTAACACCATTGCTACAGTGCTGGCCCAAAAGATGGGTGCTTCTTATCGTCAGCTGTATGTACCCGACTGCGTCAGCGAGGATATTTTGAATAGCATTCTTAAGGAGGATGTGGGCGTTCACTCAGTGGTGGATATTATTAAAAAGGCTGATATTTTGGTTCACGGCGTTGGTCGCGCTAGCGTCATGGCACGCCATAGGCGTTTGTCTCCGGAGCTTATCGCGAAGCTGGAGGAGGCCGGTGCTGTAGGCGAGGCCTTTGGCCAGTATTGTGCCTTAGATGGAAAGCAAGTTTACATGACCAATAACGCAGGCTTGATGCTACAGGATTTGCAGCATATAGGCACTATTATCGGTATAGCCGGTGGTAAATCTAAGGCTGCTGCTATCCTTTCTGTTATTCGCGCTTCCCGTCAAGATATTTTAGTGACGGACGAGGCAGCAGCCACCGAGATTTTGCGGATGGCTAAAGAAAATTGTTAACCAGCACGTCAGTGCAATATATAAGAAAACTCTTGAAAACTAAGGAGGAAATTATTATGACAAAAATTGGTATTAATGGTTTTGGCCGCATTGGCCGCGAGGTTTTCCGCGTAGCTTTCGTAAACCCTGAGGTTGAGATTGTTGGTATTAACGACTTGGGCGATTGCGCTGCTCTGGCTCATCTGCTGAAATATGACTCCGTGCATGGCACCTATGACCATGAAATTTCCTGCGAAGAAAACTGCATCGTAGTTGATGGCAAAAAGATTCCCGTATTTGCTTCTCCGGACCCGGCCAAGATTCCTTGGGGCGAGGTTGGCGCTGATATCGTAGTCGAATCCACCGGCCGTTTCACTGAAGCTGCTAAGGCAAAGGCTCATCTGGAAGCTGGCGCCAAAAAGGTTATCATTTCCGCTCCTGCTAAGGGCGAGGACATCACCATCGTTATGGGTGTTAACCAAGATAAATACGATCCTGAGAAACACAACATCATCTCCAACGCTTCCTGCACCACTAACTGCTTAGCTCCCTTTACCAAGGTATTGCTGAATAAATTTGGTATTGAAAGCGGCCTGATGACCACCGTTCACTCCTATACCAATGACCAAAAGATTCTGGATTTGCCTCATAAGGATCTGCGCCGCGCTCGTGCTGCTGCCTGCTCCATTATCCCCACCACCACCGGTGCTGCTAAGGCTGTAGCTCTGGTTCTGCCGGAATTGAAGGGCAAACTGAATGGCTTTGCGATGCGCGTTCCTACTCCGAACGTTTCCATTACCGATTTGACCGTTCTGCTGAAGACCGATACCACTGCTGAAGAAATCAACGCTGCTCTGAAGGAAGCTGCTGAAGGCGAATTGAAGGGCATTATGGGCTATAACGAGCTGCCCTTGGTTTCCAAGGATTACAATGGCTGCCCGCTGAGCTCCATTGTTGACGGCCTGTCCACCATGATGGTTGGCCCGCGCATGGCTAAGGTTGTTTCCTGGTATGACAATGAATGGGGTTATTCCAACCGCGTAGTTGATTTGGCTAACTACATTGCTAAAAAAGGCCTGTAATAAAAGGAGATAGTTATTCGTGGATAAGAAAACTGTACGAGATTTAGATGTAGCCGGCAAAAAAGTGCTGGTGCGTGTAGATTTCAATGTACCCTTTGATGATAAAGGCAAGATTTCCGATGACACTCGTATTCGTGCGTCATTGGAAACTATTCAATACCTTTTGGACCAAAAGGCCGCAGTAATTCTGATGGCTCACCTTGGTCGTCCTAAAGGACAAGTGAACCCCAAATATAGCTTGGCTCCCGTAGCCAAGCATTTGGGCAAGCTGCTGGGCAAAAAAATTCTTTTCGCTCCCGATTGCGTAGGCGCAGATGCTAAGGCTGCCGCGAAAAAACTGAAGCCCGGCCATATTTTACTTTTAGAGAATCTGCGCTTCCATAAGGAAGAAGAAAAGAACGATATGGAGTTTGCAGAGCAGCTGGCTTCTTTGGCTGATTTGTATGTGAATGACGGCTTTGGCGTATCACATCGCGCTCATGCTTCCGTTGAGGGCGTAACTCATTTCCTGCCTGCTGCTGCCGGCTTCCTGCTGGAAAAGGAAATCGAGTATGTGGGCCGCGCTGTGACAGAGCCCCTGCATCCCTTTGCTGCTATTATCGGCGGCGCTAAGGTTAGCGACAAGATTGGCGTTATCAGCAATTTGTTGGATAAGGTTGATACCCTGCTCATCGGCGGCGGTATGGCCAACACCTTCCTGGCTGCTCAGGGCTGCGCTATGGGCAAATCCCTGGTGGAAGAGGATAAGATTGACTTAGCCAAGGAGCTTATCGCTAAGGCTAAAAAGAATAATGTGAAGCTTTTGCTGCCCACCGATTTGGTAATGGCCGAGGCCTTCGCGGCTGATGCTAAGCACGCAACCCAAGGCGTGAAGGCTTTGGACCAAGAGCGTATGGCTCTGGATATTGGCGAAGAAACTGCTAAGGCATATGCAGCAGCATTGGCTGATGCTAAGATGATTGTCTGGAACGGCCCCATGGGCGTTTTCGAAATGGATGCCTTCTGCAAGGGCACCGAGGCTGTGGCTAAGGCTGTGGCTAGGAGCCGTGCCATTAGCATCGTTGGCGGTGGCGACAGCGTGGCCGCTATCGAAAAGCTGGGCCTTGCAAAACGCATTTCCCATATTTCCACCGGTGGTGGCGCTTCCTTGGAATACTTGGAGGGCAAAGTTCTGCCGGGCGTAGCTGCTTTGGACGACCTGCGTCGTAAAATGATTGCTGGCAACTGGAAGATGCACAAGACTGTGGGCGAGGCTGTGGAGCTGGCTGAAGATATCGTTATGGAAACCAACGGTACCTTGAACGAGGTTGTTATTTTCCCGCCCTTCACTGCTCTGGAAACCGTTGCTGATGCCATTGATGGCAAGCATGTGGGCTATGGCTCCCAAGATATCCATTGGGAGGATAAGGGTGCCTTCACCGGCGCTGTATCTGGTCCCATGATTGCTGATATCGGTGCTGAGTACGCTATGGTTGGCCACAGCGAGCGTCGCAGCATTTTTGGAGAAACCGATAAAATTGTCGCTAGCAAGATGATCGCTGCTTACCGCAATGGTCTGAAGCCCATGCTCTGCGTTGGCGAGAACTTGGCTGAGCGCGAGGCTGGTAAAACCGCCCGCAAGATTAATATGCAGCTGAAGAGCGCGCTGCGCGTGGTCGCTCCTGAGGACGCTGTGAACATGGTTATCGCTTATGAGCCTGTGTGGGCCATTGGCAGTGGCAAGGCAGCAACTCCCGCCGACGCTCAGGAGGTTTGTCGTTTGATTCGCGAGAAGGTTGCGAAAATCTTCACTCCGGAAATCGCTCGTCAGATCCGTATTCTCTACGGTGGTAGCGTAAACGAAAAGAATGCTGCTGAATTCAACATCAGCGGTATTGACGGCGTTTTGGTGGGTGGCGCTTCTCTGGATGCGGAACGCTTTGCGGCTATTGTACGCAGCTTCTAAAGTATTTAGTAGCAATAGTAAATAACGATGAAAAAACCTGTACTTTTAATGATTTTAGATGGTTGGGGCATTGCGCCAGCTAGCAGCAGTAATGCTGCTACGCTGGCCAGAACGCCCAATCTTGACGCATATTTTGCGAACTATCCTCATACTCAGCTGGAGGCCAGCGGTTTAGAGGTGGGTCTGCCGGCAGGGCAGATTGGTAATAGCGAGGTGGGCCATTTAAATATCGGCTCAGGTCGTATTATTTACCAAAGCCTGACTCGCATCAGCAAGTCCATCGCGGATGGTGACTTTTTTACTAATCCGGTTTTAGTGAAGGTTATGGATGAGGTCAAGGCCAGTGGGAAGGCTTTGCATTTACTGGGCCTTTTGTCCGACGGTGGCGTGCACAGCCATATTACTCATATTATCGCCTTACTGGAAATGGCGCAGAAGCACGGCCTTACTAAGGTTTATGTGCACGCTTTTCTAGATGGTCGCGATGTTCCGCCTCAAAGCGCGCTGACTTATGTAGAGCAGCTGGAAGCTGCGATGGATAAAATCGGCGTTGGTAAAATTGCTACTGTAAGCGGTCGCTATTACGCTATGGACCGTGACAAGCGCTGGGAGCGCTTGGCTAAGGCCTACGCGACAGTAGCGCAGGGCGAGGGACCTAAGGCTGTTTCTGCTGCCGCAGGCATTGAAGCTTCCTATGAAGCAGGTGTGACGGACGAATTTGTAGTTCCCTTTACTATCGAAGGCGTGGATGGTCGCATCAGCGCCGGTGACGGCGTGATTTTCGCCAACTTCCGCCCGGACAGGGCTCGCGAAATTACCCGGGCAATAATTGATGAGGATTTCCCTTATTTTGAACGTCCGGCAAGCGCTCGTCCTGTGCATTTCGCTTGTATGGCTCAATACGATGCTACTATAGCGGCGCCTGTAGCCTATCCTCCTGAGTCCATTGATGATACATTGGGTCAAGTTTTGGCGCAGCGAGGGTTACGCCAGCTGCGTATTGCTGAAACGGAAAAATATGCTCATGTTACCTTTTTCTTTAATGGTGGCGTGGAGGAGCCCAATCAAAATGAAGAGCGCATCCTTATTCCTTCGCCCAAGGTCGCAACCTATGATTTGCAGCCGGAGATGAGCGCGGAGGAGGTTACCCAAGCTCTTTTGGCAGAGCTGGATAAGGATAAGTTCGATGTAGTGATCCTGAACTTCGCAAATCCGGATATGGTTGGCCATACGGGTGTGCTAGAGGCGGCCATCAAGGCCATGGAAAAAGTGGATAATTGCGTAGGCCGCGTCGTAGAGAGAGTATTGGCTCTGGACGGTAGCGTTTGCATTTGCGCCGACCATGGCAATCTGGAAAAAATGGCCGAGCCCGATGGTGAACCCAATACTGCCCATACTACTAACCCAGTGCCCTTCCTGTTGATAAGCAAGGAAAAGCATGAGTTGCATCAGGGCATTTTGGCCGATATCGCGCCGACCATGCTGGAGCTTTTACATATTCCCCAGCCTAAAGCGATGACTGGTAAAAGCCTTATTAATTCCTAGGCTTGTGGATGAATTTTATTGAGGTGATGAAGAAATGGCAATGATTACTGAAGTATATGCTCGTGAGATTCTGGACTCTCGCGGCAATCCGACCGTTGAGGTTGAGGTTTGCTTGGAGGACGGCGCTGTAGGTCGTGCCGCTGTTCCCTCCGGCGCTTCTACCGGCGTTCATGAGGCTGTGGAGCTGCGCGATGGCGATGCCGAGCGCTACATGGGCAAGGGTGTTACCAAGGCTGTCGATAATGTAAACGATATTATCGCTGAAGCCATTATCGGGCTGGAAGCAACTCGCCAAACTGAAATTGACGAGCTTTTGATTCGTTTGGATGGTACTCCTAATAAGGGTCGTCTGGGCGCTAACGCTATTTTAGGTGTGTCCATGGCTGTGGCTAAGGCTGCTGCTTCCTCCGTCGGTCTGCCCCTGTACCTGTATTTGGGCGGTGTTGCGGCTAAGGAGCTGCCCGTTCCCATGATGAACATCTTGAACGGTGGTCAACACGCTGACAACAACGTGGATATCCAAGAGTTCATGATTATGCCCGTTGGCGCTAAATCCTTTAGCGAATGCCTGCGCATGAACACAGAAATTTATCACAACCTGAAGGCTCTTTTAAAATCTAAGGGTTTGAGTACTGCTTTGGGTGACGAGGGTGGCTTTGCTCCCAATTTGAGCTGCAACGCTGAAGCTATCGACGTTATTTTGGAAGCAGTAGAAAAGGCTGGCTACAAGCCCGGCAAGGACATCATGATTGCTCTGGACGTAGCAAGCAGCGAGTTCTATGAGGATGGCAAATATAATTTGGCAGGCGAGGGCTTGGTAAAGACCAGCGATGAAATGGTTGATTATCTGGCTGACCTGTGCGCTAAATATCCCATCATCTCCATCGAAGACGGTATGGCCGAGGACGATTGGGAAGGCTGGAAGAAGCTGACCAAGAAGCTGGGCAAAAAGGTACAGTTGGTTGGCGACGATTTGTTCGTAACTAACGAAGCTCGTCTTGTAGAAGGCATTCAGAAAGGCGTTGGCAATGCGATTTTGATTAAGGTTAACCAAATCGGTACCTTGACCGAAACCTTTAATGCTATCGAAACTGCAAAACGCGCTGGCTATACCTGCATCATTTCCCACCGCAGCGGTGAAACTGAGGACACCACCCTGGCTGATATCGCTGTAGCAGTGAACGCGGGCCAAATCAAGACCGGCGCTCCCGCTCGTACCGACCGCGTAGCTAAGTATAATCAACTCCTGCGCATCGAAGAGGATCTTGGCAAGGCTGCTAAATACAACGGCAAGAAGGTTTTCTACAATATTAAATAATCTGCATTGCTAGCAGTTTAGTAATTTAGCGGTACCCCAAAGCATGCGAAAGTGCAAGTAAGGTACCGCTTTTGCTTACTTTAAGGAGAAGGGACGGTTTTTGGTCAGTGCTTAAGTAAAATTCCTCTAAAATTGTAAAATATTTTGCAAAACTACGTTGTAAGCTTACTGTTTTTATGGTAAAATACTGTGGTACAAAAATGTGAGGAGGTAAGCTCTGTGATTGAAACTGTCTTGATAGTTCTTGAAGTTATCGTTTGCATAGCTCTCATTGGCGCAGTTCTGCTGCAGTCCGGCAAAGGCGGCGGTATGGGCAGTACTTTCGGCGGCAGTGACGGTGCTTTTTTTGGCAAGGGCAACGATCTGGATTCTTTGATGGCGCGAGCCACCATTTATCTGGGTGCGGCTTTTGCGGTTATTACTATGGCGTTGGCTAAAATCAACGCATAGAGAATTCTCACCTTGTTACAAAGAGCGTAACTTCGCTCTTTAAATTTTAAATTTTTTTATAAAAAGAAAGGGGTTAGGGTCTTGAGTTTCTTAATGACTTCTATCGTTGTTGGCATCATCGCACTGGCAGTTGCTCTGTTGCTCAGCAGCGCAATCGGCAAGGCTCCTGCAGGCACTGCACGCATGCAAGAAATCGCCGGTTACATCCATGAGGGCGCTATGGCGTTCCTGTACAGAGAGTACAAAGCTCTGTCCGTATTTGTTATTATCGTTGCTATCATTATCGCTATGTTCCTGTCTCCCATGACTGCTGTTTGCTTCGTAGCAGGCGCAATCTTCTCTGTTTGCGCTGGTTACATTGGTATGACTGTTGCTACCAAGGCTAACGTTCGTACTGCTGAAGCTGCACGTCACGGCATGCCCGAAGCTTTGAAAATCGCTTTCTCCGGCGGTGCTGTAATGGGTCTGGGCGTTGTTGGTCTGGGTATCGTTGGTGTTGCTGCTGCTTATATGATTTTTGGCAACATTGATATCGTAACCGGCTTCTCCCTGGGTGCTTCCTCCATCGCTTTGTTCGCTCGTGTTGGCGGCGGTATCTATACCAAGGCTGCTGACGTTGGCGCTGACTTGGTAGGTAAAGTTGAAGAAGGTCTGCCTGAAGACGATCCGCGTAACCCGGCTACCATCGCTGATAACGTAGGCGATAACGTAGGCGACGTCGCTGGTATGGGCGCTGACTTGTTCGAATCCTATGTTGGCGCAATTATCTCCGCTATCACCCTGGGCGCTGTAGCTTATCCCGGCGGTGAAGGCGTAGTATTTGTATTTAGCCTGGCATTCTCCGGCATTATTGCTTCCTTGGCTGGTGTATTCTTTGCTCGTAACAGCAAATCCACCAATCCGCAAGCTGCTCTGAACAACGGCACCTATGTTGGTGGCGTACTGGTTCTGGGCGCTGCTTACTACCTGTCCACCTCTCTGTTCGGTAACACCAATGCTTTCGTAGCTATCGCTTCCGGTTTGATCGTAGGCATGCTGATTGGTAAAATCACCGAAATTTATACCTCTGCTGACTATGCTTCTGTTAAGAAGATTGCTCAACAATCTGAAACCGGTCCTGCGACCACCATTATCTCCGGCTTGGCTGTAGGCATGTATTCCACCTTCCTGCCGATGATTTTCATCTGCATTGGCGTAATCCTGTCCTTCTTCTTCATGGGCGGCGCTAAGGACACTGGCATGGGCCTGTTCGGCATCTCTCTGGCTGCAGTTGGCATGCTGTCCACCACTGGTTTGACCGTAGCGGTTGACGCTTATGGTCCTATCGCTGATAACGCTGGTGGTATCGCAGAAATGTCCGAGCTGCCTCCTGAAGTACGTGAAATCACCGATACCCTGGACTCCGTTGGTAACACCACTGCTGCTATCGGCAAGGGCTTCGCTATTGGTTCCGCTGCTCTGACTGCGCTGGCTCTGTTCTCTGCTTATGCTCATGTTGTAAATCTGAAGGCTATCGACCTGCTGAACCCTGTAACCCTGATCGGCCTGTTCGTTGGCGCAACCCTGCCCTTCGTATTCGGCGCTATGACCATGGAATCTGTTGGTAAAGCTGCTTACCAAATGATCGAGGAAGTTCGTCGTCAATTCCACGAAATCCCCGGCCTGCTGGAAGGCAAAGCTAAGGCTGACTATCAAAAATGCGTAGACATTTCTACCGCAGCTGCTCTGCACGAAATGATTATGCCTGGTGTTATCGCTATCGTTGCTCCTCTGGCTATGGGCTTCCTGTTTGGTACTGAAGCTCTGGGCGGCCTGCTGGGCGGCGCTCTGGCTTCCGGCGTACTGGTTGCTATCCTGATGGCAAATGCTGGTGGCGCTTGGGATAACGCTAAGAAATATGTAGAAGCTTCCGGTCGTAAACACACTCCGGTGCATGACGCAACCGTTGTAGGCGACACCGTAGGCGATCCCTTCAAGGATACCTCCGGACCTGCAATGAACATCCTCATCAAATTGATGACCGTTGTTGCTCTGGTATTCGCTCCTGTTATGGCTGCTAACGGCGGCATGCTGCTGAGCCTGTTCAAATAATTGAACTAAAGATTAACGCTCCTTCTCACTACGAGGGGGAGCGTTTTTGTATATAGTCATTTAGTGAGTACTTATAGAAGATGGCTCTACAAATTTTCGTGCCCTTCAAGAGAGCTTATGATATAATAATAAAATAGGCTTTGAGCATGAGAAAAAGGTGGGAGACTTTATGCAAATTATGGAGGGTGCAGAAACATTTCTGCTAGAAGGGAATAATGGTAAGGCAGTGCTGCTTTTACACGGTTATACCGGTACTACGGCTGAGATGCGACCCTTGGGTGAGTATTTGCATGGCTTGGGCTATACTGTGCTCTGTCCTCGCTTGCCAGGTCACGGAACCAGCGTAGAGGAGTTAAAGGAAACGGTTGCCTCCCAGTGGGTAGCGGCAGCGAAGCTTGGTTATGCGATTTTAGCCAAGAAATATCAAGAAATTTATGTGGCTGGGCTGTCCATGGGCGGGCTTTTGGCTATAGTCATCGCAGCTACGGAAAAGGTGGAAAAGGCTGCCTTCTTAGCAACGCCAATTTTTTTGCAGGACAAGCGTGCGCCTTTCTTACCGATCCTGCGTTTTTTCATCCACTATTTACCCAAGCATAAGCGTAGCTATCACGAAATGGATAAATATTGTCAGGCCTATGATCGTATGCCCACTAAGCCCCTGACCAGCCTTTTTGCCTTAATTAAAACATGTAAAAAAGAACTGATACAAAAGATAACAATACCCTGCCTTGTTTTACAATCGAAAATTGAGCATACTGTGAACCCTAAAAGCGCACAGTATATTTACGAGTGTTTAGCTACTGCTAAGGAGAAAAAAGAGCTGGTCTGGCTGGAAAAAAGCGGTCATATTTTAACCTTAGATTGTGAGCATAAGCAGGTATTTCAAAAAATAGGGGATTTCTTTGGTCAATAGGGCTAGGAAAGAACTCGACCCGTGGCCAATTTGCGAACAAGAAGCAAGCTTTTTGTAAACAATAAATTTTTAAGCAGGATTTATTTTGTAAAGAAGGAATTACTATGGATAGAACACTGTTAGATAATAATGAATATAGTTGGTGCTTCGCTTGTGGTAAAGATAATGAACATGGGCTGCATATGCGCTTTGAAATAGATGATGATAAATGTACTGCTTATTTTACTCCGCGAAGGGAACACCAAAGCTACACGGGCCGCATGCACGGTGGCTTGGTAGCGGTGCTTTTAGATGAGGTAACGGGCAATTATCTATATTGCAAGGAAGGTAAGCCGTCCTATACGGCTAAAATAGAGATTCGCTACCGCCAGCCCTTGGCCATTGGCGAGGAGGTTATTTGCACGGGCTATGAAGTGAAGCGCAAGGGGCGCATGGTAGAGATGGCCGGCAAAATTTGTAGGAAGGACGGAACGATTTTAGCGGAATCAGTCTCTAAAATGATGATTAAAGAGGATTAAACAATGCAAAGTAAGACTATTAAAGATAAAATTTTAGCTTTTATGCGAGATGGTAGCTATGCTCCCATGACTAGCGAGGAGCTTTTGGATGCGTTGGCCGGTGAGTGTAGCGCTACCAAATTTTGGCAGGAGCTCCTAGCACTGGAGCAAAATGGTGAGATTATTAAAACTCGCTTTGAAACCTATGGCCTGCCTGAGAAAATGGGTCTGGTTGCAGGACGGTTCCAGCTGACCAGCAAGGGCTTTGGCTTCGTTATTCCCGATAACAAGGGTGAGCGTCCGGACGTTTTTATTCCGCCTCGCGCTTTAAATGGAGCTATGAATAATGATAGAGTTTTAGCTCGTGTTAATAACGACACCCATGGCAAGAAGCCTGAGGGTGAAATTTTACGTATCATTACTCATGCCAATAACAAGGTAGTGGGCGTGTTCCACCAAACGGGAGATTTTGCCTTCGTAACGCCTGACGACAAGCGTATTGGTCAGGATGTGTACATCATGCGCCGTGATTTTAATAATGCCAAGGATGGGCAGAAGGTGGTCGTGGAGATTACCGAATGGCCTCAGGAGCACCGTAAGGCTGAGGGTAAGGTTACGGAAATCCTTGGTAATCTTGGTGATGTGGGCCTAGAGATTTTGTCCATTATCAAGCAGAACGATTTGCCCTTGGAGTTTCCGGAGGAGGTTTTAGCTGCTTCTCGCAAGGTGCCTAAGGCTATTAAAAAGACGGAGCTGGCAGGGCGTAGGGATTTGCGTGAGCGTGCTGTTGTCACCGTAGATGGCGAGGATGCCAAGGATTTGGATGATGCAGTCTATGTGCGACAAATTAGCGCGGATGAATATTTGCTAGGCGTTTATATTGCGGATGTTAGCTATTATGTAACCGAAGATAGCATTTTAGACAAAGAGGCACGTGAGCGTGGTACCAGCGTATACCTAGTGGATAGGGTGCTGCCCATGCTGCCGGAGCGGCTTTCCAATGGCATTTGCAGCCTTAACGCAGGTGAGGATCGCCTTGCCATGGCCTGCGAAATGCATATGGATACCAAGGGAGCAGTGCTCAATTATGAGATTTTCCCCGCTGTTATCAATGTGCGGCATCGCTTAAGCTACAACATTGTGCGGGCCATGCTGGCGGGTGATGGTGAAATGTGCGCTAAATATGCGGATATTCTGCCCATGGTGAGAAAAATGGATGAGCTACGCCGAATTTTGCACGATAAGCGTGCTCGTCGTGGCGCGGTAGATTTCGACCTACCTGAGCAAAAGGTGATTTTGGACGAAAAACTGCATCCTATTGAGATTGTGCAGCGTATTCATGGTAATGCGGAGTCCATTATCGAGGAATTTATGCTGGCAGCCAACGAAACCGTGGCTCAGCATATGTTCAAGCAGCATTGGCCCTTTATTTATCGTGTCCACGATATTCCGGCAGAGGAAAAAATGCAGGATTTGGCCAAGCTTTTGGCTAATTTTAATGTGAAGTTCAAGGTGAGCGAGGAAACACAGCCCAAGGAAATTCAACAGGCTGTGCAGGCAGTGGCAGGTAAGCCTGAGGAAAGGCTCATCACTACGGTAGCGCTGCGTTCCATGAAGCAGGCGGTGTACCAAACGGAAAATATCGGACACTTTGGCTTGGCCGCTAAATATTATACTCATTTTACTTCGCCTATTCGTCGTTATCCAGACTTGATTGTGCATCGCTTATTAAGGCAATGGCTGCAATATCCTAAGCTTAAGGAAGCGGAAATTGAGCCCTTGAGCGATAAGCTAGATGTTATCGCCGATCATTCCTCCGTTCGTGAGCGTGCTGCAGCTGATGCCGAGCGAGCCACCGTGGAGCTCAAAAAATGTGAATATATGGCGGACCATATTGGCGAGGAATATGATGGTGTAATCAGTGGCGTTACAGCCTTTGGTATGTTCGTAGAGCTGGAAAATGGCGTGGAGGGTCTAGTACATATCTCTAGCCTTATGGATGATTACTATGAGTTTTACGAGGAGCGCTACGCTTTAGTGGGTACCCATACTGGGCATCAATATCGTTTAGGTGATAAGGTGCGCATCGAGGTGCTGCAGGTGAACATCAGCGATGTTTCCATCGACTTCATCATGGCCGGTGAAAATGATGGTGTTCGTGAACATATCAAGCAGCAGCTATTAGCCAAGCAAAAGCCCAGTAAGGGCTATAGCAGCCAGCGTGCGGCCTTGAGTGCGGAGACGAAGAAAAAGAAAAACGCTAGCGCTAAGAGTAAGGGCTCCAAGGGAGCCAAGAATAAGGAGCCTGGTCGCCGCAGTGGCGGTAAGGGCAAGGCCAAGGCTGGGCGTAAGAGCAAGAAGAAGAGATAGAGGTTTTTATGGCAGAGGAAAAAATTAAAATAATTGCAGAAAATCGTAAGGCGCGGCATGACTATAGTATTTTGGAAACCTTCGAGGCCGGCATTGCTTTGACCGGTACCGAGGTAAAGTCCCTGCGTGCTGGCAAGGCCAACATGAAGGACAGCTATGCCCAGATTACCAAGCAGGCAGAGATTTTCGTATATCAATTGCACATTAGTCCCTATGACCATGGCAATATTTTTAACCATGACCCCTTGCGTAATCGGCGGTTGCTTCTTCATCGAGCTGAAATTAATAAGCTGATTGGTAAGGTAAAGGAAAAGGGCTATGCCTTGGTACCGTTGAAGCTGTATTTCAAGCATGGTTTGGTAAAAATGGAGCTGGCCTTGGCCGTGGGCAAGAAGAATTATGACAAGCGTCAGGATTTGGCGAAGAAGGACGCCAAACGTGAAATGGAGCGAGCTTTGAAGGAAAGAAATAGATAGTAAGGGCTTGGCGGAGATGTGTATTTGACTTTTTGACATTTCACAGAAAAGTCAATTGCATTTTTTTCCGAGCCGTGTTACAATCTAATAGAAGCAAGCGTATAGCTTATTCTTATAACCAGGGGATGTACTGGTTTCGACGGGGATAGGTGGTGTATGATAAGCGAGCCGTGGTCTGGCACACGTTAACTGTTGGGACGTTTAAATATAAACGCTGATAAAGAATACGCTTTAGCAGCTTAACTGCTAACTGTCTTCTGAGCTCCTCCTACAGGCGAGGAAAGACAGTCACTATGTGGGATACCTTAAGGCCGATGCCTGTGAGCCTTTAGGGAAACTCTACAGGATAGCGACTCGAGGGCCCGTCGATAGGCAATTGGGAAGCGAAATAAAATATGTCGTCTGCGCTCGGAGAAAGTTGTATGGCAATATTTTCGGACCGGGGTTCGACTCCCCGCATCTCCACCAGTCATTAACACGGCAGGTGTGAAATAATAAGAGACCGTACCTGGCTAACATTTGCTAGCTAGGTACGGTTCTTTTTTTGTTTTTCCAAGCGCTGATTGGAAAATATGTCTATATCAATGCTTTCGCTTTTAGATTTTCCAAGCACTGACTGGAAAAATTGTGCAAAAAATGGTTTCCCAAAGAGTATTCTTTGAAGCTGAAGGAGGAGAAACTATGGACACTAGGGTAGCAGTAATTGCGATTATCGTCTCTCAGGAAGAGGCAGTGGAGAAGCTCAACAATATTCTCCACAATTATGCTAAATATATCATCGGGCGCATGGGCTTGCCCTATCGAGCTAAGGGAGTGAATATAATTTGCGTGGCTGTGGATGCTCCCAAGGATGCCATCAGCGCCTTGTCAGGCAAACTAGGCAGTATTGATGGCGTAAGTGTAAAAACAGCTTATTCCAATGTAATTAGCAGCGAAAAATAAAAATACCCGCACCGGCTTGTAAAGCGGTGCGGGTTATGTACATCATGGGTTAAAAAGAAATAAGCTGGGTGTGGTAAACAGCGCTAGCACCGGCGTTAAGAGCCAGCAGACAGCCCAAGGACAGGGCTACCATCAGCGCAGCCTCCTTGCTGTTGACAGGCTGCTGTAGCTTTACAGCTTTAGTAAAAACTCTTATGCAGAGTGTTATGAGCATACCAAAAAGGAATAGAGAGAAGAAAATATTGAGCATTAAGGAACTCCTTCTATAACGAAAAACGCAGGCAATGCAATTTCCTTGCGAAATTACTTGTTTACAATACAACAAATTCATTATAACATTATGGCAGATTTTGTCAAGGAAGAGAATCTGAGGACTTAAAGTATACATGGCGAAATTGCTGAAAACCTCTTGCATTTATCTGCTAATCAACATAAAATAACAGTAACAAATTACAAGAAAAGAGGTCGATGATTTTGGAACATCGAGTTATCCAGGTTGAAGAGCGTCCGCCCCTACTATTGAACATTCCTTTGAGCTTGCAGCACCTATTTGCTATGTTTGGTGCTACGGTATTGGTTCCCTTCTTATTCAATGTGAATCCAACTACCTGCTTGTTCATGAACGGCGTAGGTACGCTACTGTATATTTTTATCACCAAGGGCAAGATTCCCTCCTATTTAGGCTCTAGCTTTGCCTTTATCTCACCTGTAATGCTGATTATTTCTCAGAGCGGCTATAATCATGCCCAATCAGGCTTCATTGTTTTTGGTTTATTATTCATGATCTTTTCCTTCATCATCCATATGGTGGGAACAAAGTGGATTGACGTGATTTTCCCGCCGGCGGCTATGGGCGCAATTATTGCGGTTATTGGTCTGGAGCTGGCACCTACTGCGGCAGGCATGGCAGGCCTTACCGGTGATAAAATTGTGGGCTCCAATATTGCTGTATCCATGTTTACCCTGGCTGTGGGTGTAATTGGCTCCGTGGCCTTTAAGGGCTTTATGAGTATTATTCCCATTTTGTTCGGTGTGGTTTGTGGCTATATTTTTGCCTTTTGCCTGGGCATGGTTAATTTCCAACCGGTTATTGACGCTCCCTGGTTCCAGCTGCCCCAGTTCTATGCTCCCGTTTTTGATATCAATGCCATTGTTATTATTGCTCCGGCGGCCTTGGTTGTTTTGGCAGAGCATATTGGTCACTTGGTAGTTACCGGAAACATTGTGGATAGGGACTTAATTAAGGACCCCGGCCTTTCCCGCTCTCTTTTTGCAGATGGTCTATCCAATGTGCTGAGCGGCTTCGCCGGTGCAACTCCTAACACAACTTATGGTGAAAACATTGGTGTTATGGCCATTACCAAGGTTTATAGTACTTGGGTTATTGGCGGTGCAGCTGTTTTTGCCATTATCCTATCCTTCTGCGGCAAGCTGTCCCAGCTGATTCACAGCATTCCTGTACCGGTTATGGGCGGTATTTGCATCCTGCTTTTTGGTGTAATCGCAACCAGCGGCTTCAGGGTTTTGGTAGAAAGCAAGGTGGATTATAGCAAGTCCTCCAATCTGGTAATGACCTCTGTCATTATGATTATTGGCTTATCCGGTGCCAAGCTATCCTTTGGTGCCTTCAGCGTACAGGGTATGGTGCTGGCAACCTTGGTAGCAATTATTATGAGTCTTTTGTTCAAGCTTTTTGCAAAGCTCAATCTGATGAACGAATAAAAGTATTTGCTTTGCATAGCCTGCATTGTATTTGATGCAGGCTATTGCTTTTATTGAAGTTGATATAATGAGGAGGAAAATTTATGCAAGCAGTAAATAAAGAAAGAGTGGAATATTTGTTGCAGGGCTTGGCCAAATTCACAGCTTCTGAGCAGGGTGTAACCCGTTTGGCCTACAGCCCTCTGGATAAAGAGGCCCAAAGCTGGCTGCTGGAGCAGGTTAGTGATTTGGGACTCAGCATCCGGGAGGATGCTGTGGGTAACGTGTTCCTGCGCCGGGAGGGCGTGGACAAGTCGCTGCCGCCAGTGGCCTGCGGCAGCCATCTGGACACCGTCATCCACGGCGGTGCCTATGACGGTATGTGCGGTGTCATAGGCGCGTTAGAAGCACTCTACATGCTGCGCGATGCAAAGCTAACGCGCAGCATTGAGGTGCTGATTTTCCGCGCCGAGGAGTCTAGCCGTTTTGGCTTCGCCACCATGGGCAGCAAGCTGCTCACTGGCGCAGCGACTGTAGAAAAGCTCAACAAGGGCGGGAAGAAGGATGACATCAGCTTCGAGGAAGCGCTGCGCCAGTGGGGCTGCGACCCGGCGCGAGCTGCTGACGCTATCCTCGCGCCGGGCAGCTATGCTTCCTTTAGCGAGCTGCATATCGAGCAGGGCAAGGTGCTGGAGGAAAAAGGCATCCAGATTGGCATTGTGCATAATATTGCAGCGCCCACACGCTTTAAGCTGCATATTCAGGGCATGGCTGACCACAGTGGCGCTACGCCCATGGGCATGCGCCGGGATGCGCTGGTGGCCGCTGCCAAGCTTATTTTGGCTGTGAACGAGGCTGCTGAGGACGAAAAAGAGTATGGTACAGTGGGCACTGTGGGCGTAGTAGAGGTGGAGCCAGGCTCCATTAATGTGGTACCCGGGGCTGTGACGTTGTGGGTGGATGTGCGTGGCGTGGAAAACACCAGCATTAAGCGCACTTTGGAAAATATTCAAGCCGAGGCTGCCAATGTGGCTGTTACTGATAGGGTGGGAGTACGCATTGAGATGCTGACTGCTGACAGCCCTGTACCCTTGAGCGAGACCTTGGCGGAGCAAACAGAAGCGATCTGCAAGGAGCTGGGGTATAGCTTTCTGCATATGCAGAGTGGCGCCGGACACGATGCCATGCATATGGCTAAAATAGCTCCCACAACCATGGTGTTTATCCCCTGCAAGGGCGGCATAAGTCATAATCCGGCAGAGTTTGCCAGCTTGGATGATATCTGTTGTGGAGTTAATGTATTGGCACACATTTTAGAGCAAGAGGCCAATAAATAAAACCTATATTAGTTAATCTAATACTTAAAACTAGACCGCAGTAGCCTCAAGATAAGTAAGCAAATTATGAAATAACTGCTTTAGGAGTATTAGAATTCTTAAAAGGGCTTGTCCATATATTCTATATATAAAAATATATAGCTGTTTTTGCATTTATTATAATGAGTGAAAATCAAAAAACGAAAAAAATCTAAGAAGACACTTGTATATTGGAGCATTAATGGGTATAATATAAGTTGAGCAAGAACATTTGATGGTGACATTCTCCATATTTGCTCAATTCATTTTCTAAGTTAATAAATTTCCCAGGAAATAGAGAAGGGATTTGATTGGTAAATGCGTAAATTATCTCCTAAAGTGCTCCTGATAATGGCAGCTATTTTGAGTGTAATATGTGGTATCATGATTTATTCTTATCTATCCAAGGCTCAGCCCAAGGATGAAAAGAAAAATACAAGAGCAGTAGTAGTGGCTTCCATGGATATTGCTCCGGGAACTGTCCTCACGGACAAGATGGTGCGGTTGGAGCTGGTGCCTACTAATCTAGCACAGCCTGACGCCCTGCGCACTCTGCCTGACGCAGTGGGCAAGACCATCAGGATGCCGGTAAACTCCGGTGACCAGATTACGAGAAAGCGTTTAAATGGCAATGGTGCTTCAAATACCTTTGTGAATAGCATTCCTAAGGATAAGCGTGCTGTGACCATTAACGTGGATGATATTAGTGGTGTGGCTGGCTTTATTCGTCCCTCTACTCATGTGGATGTGGTGCTGATAAAGGGTCAGAGTAATGGCATGCCAACTGTTGGCAGATTGGTGTTGCAGAACGTGTTGGTTTTGGCTGTGGGTTCTACTGATATGAATTCTGTGAATAGCAGTAAGAAGAATGAGCCTGCTAGAAGCCTGACCTTGGCCTTGGACCCGAGAGAGGCCGTGCAGCTGCGTGTTGCTCAGCAAGAGGGCAAGGTTTCCTTCCTGCTTAGACCTGCTAAGCCTACAGAAGAAGAGTTTTATGGAGCTACAGTGGTCGGCGGTGGCGGCATGATGCCGGCTGCTCCTGTTGCAGGGGGCGGAGACATGCCTAGACCTTCTGCTAATCATGGTGTAACCGTAATCCGCGGTACTAATATTAGTCGCTAAGACGGACATGGAGGAGCTTGAATGATGAAAGTGTTAAGAATTCTTACAGGCTTGCTTTTGTGCTGTCTGCTGTTTGCTGGTTCTGCTCTAGCTGCTGAAAGATTGCAGGTGGGCGTAAATCGTTCTAATATTTATTATGGTGGTGGTGTCACTCAGGTGGCCATTGCTAACCCCGAAGTTGCTGATGTGGTGATTCTTTCACCTGAACAATATATGTTGGTGGGCAAGAAGGTTGGCTCTACTTCCTTGCATATATGGAAGGGCGATACATATCAAACCTTTGAGGTAGTGGTTAACGGGACCGACCCCGGTACTGCTTACTCAATTGCTCAATTAATAGGCTATCCCGGCGTCACTGTCAATGTGTCCGGCGGGCGCATTATTCTGGAGGGCACGGTACTTAATCAGTATGAAAAAAATCGCGCCGAAAAGATTGCTGCTAGCTTTGGCGGTGAGGTAGTCAGTCTGCTAGAAATGACTAAGCCGAAGCAGGTGCGTATTGAAAGCAGAGTTGTGGAAATCTCTAGCAGTAAGGCTAGGGATTTGGGCGTTGCTATCGGTAATCCTTCTGATACCAATGATGGCGGTGTTACTGTCTTGGGCACTCCTGGTACCTTTTCCATGGGCCAAAGCTCTAACAATAGCCGTGAGAAGGAGAATATCTTCGGTTGGTTTGGCTCTTATGCAGAAATCAACGCTCAGCTGAACGCTATGGTGAAAAAGGGCGACGCCAAGATTTTGTCCCAGCCCTACATTATTACTATGAGCGGCGACAAGGCTGAGATTTTAATCGGCGGCGAAATTCCTGTTCCCGTAAATACCGGTGACAACGCTGTTTCTGTAGAATGGCGTGAGTATGGTATTAAGCTGAATATTGAGCCCAATGTAATGCGGGATGATTCTGTGGATAGCAAGATTAACACAGAAGTAAGCTCTCTGGATTGGGATAGTGCTATTGCAGCTAATGGCTCCGACGGCTCTACCATTCCCGGTATGCGCTCCCGTAAGGCTAGCACCCATGTGCAGATGCGTCCTGGTATGACCATGGCCATTGGTGGCTTGATTTCTTCCGAGGAGAGCAAATCTATTTCCAAGATTCCTCTTTTAGGTGATATTCCTATTTTGGGCCATTTCTTCCGCAGCACCTCTAAATCTAGAGAGCGTAGAGAGATTATCCTGCTGTTGACTCCGATTCTGGTAGACAGTGACTATAAACCTATTATGTCCAGTGAAGCAACCCGCATTAGCAGCTTGACTGATAAGCAGGTTTTGGATGGTGAATTGTATGACAAACCAAAGTCCAAAGATAAAAAGAAAAAATGAAGGCATTAAGGGCTCTGTGTTCACCTTCTTCAGCACGGCTTCAGCAGTGGGCAAAACGGTGCTTTCTGTGAACTATGCTGCGGATCTGGCAGAGCGAGGCTATAAGGTATGCTTAGCTGATTTAGATTTGCAGTTTGGTGATGTGTGCAACTATCTGGGCATAACTCCGGAAAAGACCTTCTTCAACTACTATGACCAAGATGAAGATAAACGGGACACCTCCTTGTGTATGACGGAGACTCAATTTGGCTTTGATGTGCTGGCTGCTCCCTTAGAGGTGGACGAAGGCTTTATCATTGATGCTGAAACCATTGTGCAGGCTATTAATCAGCTGCGAGATGATTATGATTACGTGCTTTTGGATACTACCACGGGCTTTACCGGCATTAGCCTAGCTATATTAGAGCAGACTGATGTGCTCTATTTGCCCTGCGTCGTAGATTTTATTCCGTCTATTAAGGATTTAAAGCTGGGACTGGATACGCTGCACAAGCTGCAGTTTGATTATCAGCGTGTGCGCCTGATTTTGAACCGCAACAAGGCGGAGACCCAAATCAGCACCAAGGATGTCGAGGCCCTTTTAGGTCGTCCCTTCCAATACTTCATCAGCAATGATTATCAGGGAATTATGCAGTCCATTAAGGATGCAAAGCCTGTGGTGCTGACGGAGACTAAAAACAAGCTAGCTGATGAGATCAGTGATATGGTCAGCGAGGAGCTGGGCGAGAAGGAAGAGCAAAGCGGCGGCATTAGCGGTTGGTTTGGTAGCTTGTTTAAATAAGATTTCTTTAGATAAATTTAATGATTGTAGGTCAGGACTATGGCACAAAAAATTCGTGTGTGCATCTGGGACGAGGACAGCGATAGTCGCGCAGGTATGCTGCGTGTGCTGGGTAATCTGGATGACTATCAAGCAATTGAATATCGTAGTGGTGCCGGCGGTATAGCTAATTTGGAGAATTTGCGTCCGCAAATATTGCTTTTGGATGTGGATTATACTATTGCTCAGCCGGATAAGCTGGTGCCGGAGCTGCGCAAGACGCTGCCTGAGTTAAAAATTATTGCTATGAGTAAGCGCTGGGATGAGAGCTCTCGTCAACGGTTTGGCGATTTAGGCTTTGATGCTATGCTGCTTAAGCCTTTGGATATAGAAAGCTTTCTGAAGGCAGTGGAGGCAGCCAATCAAGGCAAGGGAGTTAAGAGCAATTGTCAGGTCTTGAGCTTCTTTAGTCCTAAGGGAAAGAGTGGGCGCACGACCTTGATTGTAAACTTGGCGCTGGCTTTAGCTCGCGTGAGCGGTGAAAAGGTGGGCATTATTGATGCTGAAACCAATTTTGCCGATATGGACGCTTTCTTGAATCTAAATCCTCGCAGTACCATTGTAGAGGCGCTGCGTGACTTGACCTATTTGACCTCCGGTACCTTGGAGAAGTATTTTGAAGAGGTTAGTGATAAAGTATTTGTACTCTGCGGTGCTAATACACCCCAGCAGGCAGCCTTTGTAGAGCCGGAGGGGTTAACGAAGTTGATTAATTTGGCTAGGCCCAATTTCCGCTATTTGCTAGTAGATTTGGCGCCGGGCTTTAATCCTATAAGTATTGCTGCGGCTGAAGCTAGTGAAAAGGTTTATTTGACTACTATGGCCGGTGGTACTTTTGAAATCAAGCATCTGGAAAGAGCGATGGAGATTTTCAAATCCTTGGATAATTGGCAGCAGCGAGTGGGCTGTGTTATCACTCGTATGGCCCCTGATGTACGTCGGGCTAAGGAGCTGGAGGAGGAAATTGGCTGCCCTGTGACCTTGATTCCCAATGAATATCTGCTGTGCTCTGAAGCGGCCAATAATGGTCGTATGGCGGTGGATATTGGCAGTGGCTCACCCTTGACCCAACAAATCGATAGAATGGCTTTTGCTATTCATGATGGAGGGCGGTGAAAAAATGCTTCTGATTAGCATTGTTGCCGCGATGGTCATTTTTTTGGTGTTCTTGGCTATTTATAGCTCCATGAACAAGAGTAATGTCCAGGTTAGTCAGCGTGTGCGCCGTATTGGTGATGTTAATCGCCAGCGGGCTCATAGCGTCGGTAGCGGGAGCTTTTGGGATGACTTTAATAGTAGTCGTGTGAGCACCTGGGCTAAGGCTGGTGCAGATCGCTTTGGCAAGTTCTTCCCCAAAAGGGCTTGGTTTGAGATGCAGGTGGAGCGGGCTGCTTTGCCTGTGACTGGTAGCGAATATGCTACGATAACCTTTTTTGGGGGCCTGTTCTGGTTTTTCTTGATGCTGATTGCTAATGGCAGTCTTGTACGCTCGGCAGTGATTTGCGTTGCCTGGTGGTTGATTGCTAGCTTTTATCTGTTTAATTTGGGACAGAAACGCATTAAGGCATTTAATGCACAGCTGGGGGATGCAATTGTCATGATGAGCAATGCTGTTAAGGCGGGCTTTACCTTTCAGCAGGCCATGGATATTGTTTCTAAGGAAATGAATGATCCTATTAGTGGTGAGTTTAGTCGGGCTATTAACGAGGTGCAGCTGGGGGTGCCCTTAGAGGATGCTTTAAATGGTATCAGTAAGCGCATTACTAGTGATGACTTTGACCTAGTAGCTACGGCGGTTATTATTCAGCGGCAGGTTGGTGGCAACCTGACTCATATTCTGGATACTGTAGGGCAGACAATTCGCGAGCGCATTAAGCTTAATGGCGAGATTAAGTCCTTGACAGCGGAAGGTATTATGAGTGGTTGGATTATTGGCCTCTTGCCTGTGGCTTTAGCTGGCTTCTTCTTAATGCTGGATCCTCATTATTTTGATGAGTTCCTGCAGGCTAGCTTTGGTAAAACCTTGGTGATTGTGGCTGTAGTAAGTGAGATTATTGGTGGCCTGATCATCAAGAAGATTGTTAATGTTAGGATATGACACTTAGGTGCTTATCATATAAATTTA
>SFCN01000026.1 GCA_004558595.1 Phascolarctobacterium sp.
CAAAGCGACCTTAATGTCATATTTGGACAACTCCCTCGAAATGAGAGCGCCTACAACGCCCGAGCCGATGATCGCAACATCTTACTTCATAAAACCTCACCCCTTCTTCCGTCATTTCCGTCATTTCCGTCAGATTTACAAGAATAATACTGTGTGGTTATTCCATGCTCTATTGCAATTCCAAAATCCCTTTCCATATCTGCCCTGACCTCAGCAGCAGTAAAGGTTCTTCCTGCTCTGATATCATATAAACCCTTTGCTATCTCAGCGTCAAATTCTTCTTTAGCTAGTGCTCCCATAGCAACAGGAGCATTGATATTCAGATGCAGATTTGGACATGTTCCCCTCCAGATACGCATTTATTGAACGGGAACCATGGCATAGTCTGAAAGTGCATTGTTTTCCCGTTGATAACTATTCTGTATTATATGCTATTAATGATTTTTCTTGCATGATTTCCAATGTGGTGGTAAAATAAACGTAGAAAGAGTGCTACCGATAGACGGTTGCCCTTTAGTTAACTAGCTACAAAAGAGTAACCGAAACTTTGGGGAAAGAG
Organism: Phascolarctobacterium sp.; assembly: GCA_004558595.1. Taxonomy (GTDB): domain Bacteria; phylum Bacillota; class Negativicutes; order Acidaminococcales; family Acidaminococcaceae; genus Phascolarctobacterium_A. Next base: position 560 of record SFCN01000026.1, read on the forward strand.
GCGGTTACTTTTTTGCTTTAAAAACTAAGAGTAAAACGAGCGTTGCAACTTCGACTAAAAGTCTAAGTAAATTGACCACATCCGAGAAACTCAAAGCTAACGCCCCCCTCCTCAATTAAAGTCAGAGGGCCAAGCAAAAGCCCTCTGCCAAAGAGGGCAACCGCCTACCGTTATGGTAGCACCGCTACTATTATAGCACAAATTGTCGAAAGAGAAAATATATTTTTATTATATGGAATGAGCGGCCGTTTTGGTCGCTCTTTTTTTCGTAAGCTTAAAACCTATTTATTAAGCATTTTCATTTATGAAATATTTGTTTTAGAGCCTTTTTTACTCAAAATTAGGCCCTTTTTCCCTTTTTTCTTCCATATTTTACATAGTTTTTTTTAGCATAAGCCCCACATAAGCCCCACGTGTATAAAACTTAATACAAATTACTCTCAGTTATACAGCTGATAGTTCATCTCTTCTTTTGCTAGACAAATAAAAACGGCTTCGTAGATTATCTCTACAAAGCCGTTGTTTATTGTGTTGGCGGAGTGGGTGGGATTCGAACCCACGCACGGGGTAAACCGTCTAACGATTTAGCAAACCGTCCTCTTCAGCCAGCTTGAGTACCACTCCATTAGACTACTATATAAGTATAGCACACTCGCTATCTTTTGGCAAGCATTATTTCCCCGCTTTTACGCTATTTTTTCGCAAGAAACATAAGCTACCTTCAAGCTCGTGCTATCACTTACTAAAATGGCGGAAAGGGTGGGATTCGAACCCACGGAGGGCTTGCACCCTCGCTAGTTTTCAAGACTAGAGCCTTAAACCACTCGGCCACCTTTCCGTAACAGTACCATTATACGTGAAAAACAGCTCTACGTCAAGTGCTTCGCCCTTGCCGTGCCAGAATATGCTACCCCACTACATACTATGCATAGATATCATAGCAAACACTGGCTAATGCGGCAAAAGCATTATGCCAGCACCCTATCCGTCACGGCCAGAGCTTCTAGCTCCAGCTCTTCGGCTGTCTTGAGCAAATTGTTCATCTCCTCCCGCGCATTCTGATTGTAAGCTTCATCCTTAGTGAGGCCCAAATTAATGCGCACGTTATACTCAGCGCAGCGCAAAGCGGCCCGTGCCAACAGAGCGCTGCAAGCTCCATCCGTAATCACACCTGGATTACCAATGCGTACCAGCCTCTCAGCCAGCGTCAGAACCTTGTAGGAGGCTCTCGCGATAGCTAAGGGTACCTCCGCTGCCTCCTTGGCAGCACTACGGATGGCAGCAGTGCGAGCCGCCTTCTCCTCCTCCGTCGCCTTGGGCAGCTTGTAGCAGCTCATAAAGCTGTTGAACACAGCTGCGTCATCCTCTACTAAGCCTAGCAGCCTCTTGCGTACCTCCTCGGCCTCCTCCAACAATGCCTTCACCTCAGGCTCCTGCTGGGTGAATTTTTCCTTGCCAATGGTCAAATTAGCCACCATGGAGGCCAAGGCAGCCGCCAAAGCGCCAGCCATAGCAGCACCGCCACCGCCTCCCGGCGCCGGCGCGCTGCTGGCCAGGGCTGTTAAGAACTCCGTACTCTTTAAATCTGTTAAATTACTCAAGATCCATTCCTCCTATACAAAAGGCTATGAAGCCCCTGCGACACTGCATGGGGCCACATAGCCTCTAATTACACTTCTAGACAATAAAACAAGAAAACTATAGCTTCAAATAAGCCCTTACACCTCTTGGCGCTGGCCCAGCCATCGCCTTACCTGCACAACAGCCGCATAAGCGTCCAAGGGCTCGTCAGGCACCAGCATGCCTAAGGGCACCAGCTTGCGCCAGCCCTTGGGCGGGTTCACCTGCCAATATAGGCTGCGCGCCTCCTCGGTGCTGTGGGCTTCGCCCACAACTGCCACAGGCAGCTGGCCAAAAACCTTGCCTACAGCTTCGCCAATGGCCTTACTATTAGTGCCATCACCCATGACGATGCCGCTAAGCTCCGTAGAGCCCACAAAGCTAGCTAGCTCTTCGGCAATATTATCCGTCATAGCGATGCGCAGGGATAAAATCTGCCCCTTGTCATCCACCAGCGCCAGGCCAGTCTTGCTCCTTCCAGGGTCAATGCCTAAATACTTATTCATCAGCATCACTGACCTTAGCCACCTTCGGCACAACCTCCAGGCGCAATCTTACCGGTCCAGCGGTGGTAATATCGCCCTTAGCATAGGCCTTAAGGGTGAACAGGCCATTGGTACGACGAATAGCGTTACTAGTTTCGATCATGGTAGCTGCATCCATGTTGCCTACCTTACCTGTTAAGGGATCCGGCAAAACACCGGCCTCAACAGCCTGATGATTAATCTGGGTCAAAAAGCCCATGAGCAGATTATCATGGGAGGAGGAGCCATCATGCATATCAAAATCAGCACTGTAAATCAAGGTGCCGTCAGAATAAATAAATTGGTTCTCGAACATTTCAATTTCGCACACAGCCAGCTCGCCCACGATAATATTGGCCACTGTGCGCACTCTAAAGAACAAATTGCCCTTGCTTTTATCCAGCGCATTCACTGCGTTATTCACCGCGCCACGAGAAACCCAAATGGCCTGCAGGGGCTGGTCCTTTTGCTGCATGCCTAGGCGCTCTAAAGCTACCTCATTGGCATTCTGCAGCAGCCAGTTCACCTGAGCCACGTTAGCATCGTGCTTGAGGCCACCGCGCATAACGCCGGCATACACAACCTCGCCAGCACGGTAATAAACCTGACCCTCGCGCATGTTGATAATGCCCTTGCGCAGAGCGGCGGTGGTTTTTTCCAGCTCCTCGATTTCACTAGTCAGCTGCTCCTTGGACTCGGTCAGGCTAGCCAAAGCCTCCTGAGCCCTGCTATACATACTGTTAACCTCCGCCAGCTTAGCCTCCATCGCATCGTTTTCCCGCATGCTTTCCTGCATACGAGCGTCTAGCTCGCCGATTTTTTTATTCTGCTCCTCAACCTTGCCCTTGGCTTCGTTCAAGGCTAGAGTAGCGTCCTCCTTTTCCGCATTGAGCAGCTTGAGCTCTCGCTGCAGCTTCTCCATGCCAAACAGAGCAGTACGGGCGCTTTGAGAGGAAACAGCCACTACACCAATGGTCAGCACCGCAATGATGGTGCCACTGGTAACAGTAAGCAGGATGGATGTGTGCTTAGGCCGCAGGCCAAAGATGGACATTTTCTTTTTGCCAATCTTGCTGCCCATTTTATCAGCCAAGTAAGCGATAAAGCCGCCTACCACAGCCATAATAATGATTAATCTAATACCTACCAAAGGCTCACCTCTTCTCGAAGCCAGCTTTTACAAGCTCTTCGGATAATTAGACATTCTTTTTCTTCATAAAGTACAGACCAATACCCAAGCAAAGTATATTGGGGATAGCACAGGCCAGAAGAGGAGGCATAGCTCCTCCCTTGCCCAAGCCGGTGGTAAAGGTCATAACAGCGTAATAAATAAAGATAACGATAACGCTGATACCAAGGCCGATGGAGGAGCTGGTCCTTTGCTTTTGGGTGCCCAGGCAGGCGCCAATCATGGCAAAGAAGAAGCTAGCCAAAGGAATATTGATACGCATAAAAATCTCGCACCATTGACGATTGGTGGGACTCTTTTGCTTTTCCAGCATACCGATATATTCCCGCAGCTCCCGAATAGTCATTTCCTCCGGGTCCTTTTGCTCCCAGGAAATTTGCTTAGGAGAGAAATTCAAGGGGATAATCTGCTCGGTAAATTTAGCCGAGCTGGTCACGCCCTCTTGATCGTTTAAGGCAAAGACATTGCCGTTCACAATACGCCAGCTGCCGTTTTCCCAATAGCCATCCTTGGCAGTTTGAATGCGGGTGATTTTGCCCTTTTCAAACTCTTCGATGGTAATATCGGTCATTTTGCCTTTTTTTTCATCAAATTTATTGGCATAGGTTACCCTTTGGGTATTGCCACTAATGGTTTTAATAACGATATGCTCCTGAGTAGTGGGTCTAGTATTATGCTTAATCTCCTCGTTGAGAATGCGCTTCGCCTCAGCCTTGGAAAAGGGCACCATTTTTTCGGCCCACACTAAGGAAAACATGCTGACGATAAAGCCAACCACCAGAACCGGCGCCACAATGCGGTAATAGCTCACGCCGCCCGCCTTCATGGCTACGATTTCGCTGCTACCGGACAGCTTACCAAAGGCCATCAGGGCAGCCAAAAGCATGGACATGGGGAAGGTGTAGTTGATGATTTCCGGCATATTATACATGAACAGTCGCGCAATGGTCTCGATGGAGGCGCCGTATTGAGTAATATACTGGGTAATCTTGAACAGCATGGTGCTGGCAATAAAAATGCTGGAGAAGGAAGCAACGCCGAAAATGAAGGGATAGAGCAGCTCCTTCAGCACATAGCGGTCTAATAATCGTAATCGCACTTTTCTTCCTCCTACATGCTAAAATTATCGCCTAAATAATATTTGCGGGCGATGGGGTCGTTAGCGATGGTATTGCTATCACCATGGAGCAGGATTTTGCCATCCGCCAAAATATAGGCTCTGTCCACGATGCTCAGCGTCTCGCGCACATTGTGGTCGGTGATGAGGATGCCGATGCCACGCTTGGCCAGATGAGCGATCATGCTCTGAATATCGGCCACAGCAATAGGATCGATACCGGCGAAGGGCTCGTCTAAAAGGATGAAGGCCGGGTCCGTAGCCAGAGCACGGGCAATCTCGACCCGGCGGCGTTCGCCGCCGGAAAGGGCCTTGCCCTCGCTCTTGCGCACATGGGCCAGGCGGAACTCTTCAATAAGGTCATTCATCTTTTGCTCGCGAGCCTCCGCGTCCAGTCCCGTGGTTTCCAAAATAGCCATAATATTATCCTCAACGGTCATTTTGCTAAAAATGGATGCCTCCTGGGGCAGATAGCCAATACCTGCGCGTGCGCGCTGATACATGGGCATATGGGAAATATCCTGTCCATCCAAAGTCACAGAGCCGCTGTTAGGCGTTTCGATACCCACAATCATATAGAAGGTGGTGGTTTTACCGGCGCCATTGGGTCCTAAAAGGCCCACCACGGTGCCCTGCTCCACCTCGATACTCACCCCATCCACCACATGGCGCTCGTTATAAATTTTTACCAGCTTATCAGTCTTAATAATCAAGCTTTTGTCCTCCGTCCGTTAGGCTAGAGCTTCGTCGTTCGCTGCGGCTTGAACAGCCTTTTTCGTAGTCTTGGGCTCGGCGGCCTTGCTGGCTACGGTAGCTGCTTCAGCTTGCTTTTCCTTGGCAGCGGGAGCCGGCTGCTTCTCGGGAACATAGAAAATCCTTACGTCCCCATCGGCTACAGCCACATTGGCATTGGTCAAGCGCAGCTTATCACCGGAAACAGTATTGCCGTTTTGAGTTGCAGTGGCATGACCATTGAGCTCCACATAACCGCTTTGGTCCGTTTTATAAATAGCGCTATCAGCCTTAGCGGTCAAATCACGGGCCTTGCTATCGATGGTTACGCCACCATAGGCATTGGCCACGCCCTTGGCCATATCGTAATCGATTTTGGCCGCGTTCATCACGCTGCCATCCACATCGGTCAGCTTGGCCCAGGAGCCAATGGTTTCCGCAAATTGGCGCTCCTTATAATAATCGATTCTATCGGCGCTCAGGCTTTTGCCCTGCTTAGTCACAACCGCGTTGCCAATAGCGGACATATCATTCTCGTTATGAGCCATAAAAACATTGCACACAATATGGGCATCGTCCCTATCAGCCATAACATTACCGGTCAGAGTGCCGGTTTTAGCCTTGCTGTTAAATTTAGCATAATTGGCAGTAGCTACGCCCCCATCCTGCTTGAGGACAACATGGCCCTTGGCCTCGCCCTCCCCGGTTTGCAGATTGTAGTCCAGCTCATCCGCCTGCACGCTGAAGTTGCCGGGCGCAGCCAAAGCCGTGCTGCACAGGCCCAGGGTCAGCAGCATGGCAGCTGCCACAATAAATTTCTTACTTAAACGCACTCTATTCGCCGCCTTTCGTTACCTTCGCATTACCCTTTAATTTAACCTGTTGGAAGGTGCTGGTGGAGTAGGCCTCATCCGCAGTTGCGGTGTAAGCATCCTTAATCAGCTTCACATGGCCCACAGCGATGATTTTATCGCCCTGCTGCTTCCAGCTTATCTTGTCCGCGTAAAACTCTCCACCGGAGTTGAGGATCGCTACAACCTTACCCTCCAAAGAAAAATCATTTTTATTCAAGGCTGCTTCACCCTTTTCGGCGCTTACGTCGATGTAGCTACCGTCCTTGCGATAAAGCTTGCCCTTGATTCCTTCTAAAATGGCCACATTCCGCTGGCGGTCGTTAATTACATTACCTACGGTAAACTCCCACAGGGGCTTGCCATCCTTTTCTCTTTTAATAACGCTGTCCTTCAAGGAAGCATTTAGCTGAGCGCTCACACCCTTGCCTAAATTGACATTGGTAGGCTTCTCACCGCCCAGCATAAGCCAAGCGATGACGGAGCCCGCAATCACAAGGCCGACCACAATGGCCAAAATAACCTTACTATTTTTCATCAGCCTTGTCCTCCGTAGGTGTGTAGGGTGTATTCCAACGATGCTGGAACCAAATCCAGTTATCAGGATATTCTTTAATAATCTTTTCGACCTCTTGGGTCATTTTCAGAGTTACATTATAATCATCGGTTTTCGTATCGCCGGTGAATTCATAACGAATGGGGGCCTTTACAATGGCCTGATGACCGTAGCCATCGGGCTTACGCACGATAAAAATAGGGATAATGGGCGCTTTGAATTTGCGAGCGAAATAGGCCGGACCCGTAGGAGTGGAGGCCATTTTGCCTAGGAAGGGCACGAAGATACCATCATAGCCACCGTCCTGATCCGCGATCAGGCCCAGCATGCGGCCCTTTTTCATGGCTCTGGCGCAGCCTAGAATCTCGCTGGTGCCACGGGCGAAAATCTCCTGACCGACCCCACGGCGCAGCTCGTTCATAAAATCGCTGTAAACCCGATTAGGCTGGGGCTTTTCCACGGCGCTCAGAGGAAAACCGTTGAGGGCCAGGCCAGCTCCCAACCATTCCCAGTTATCCATATGGCAGGCCAGCATAACCACGCCTTTATTCTCGTGAACCGCCTCCCAAAGAATATCGGGACGGTCAAATGTTACCAGGCCACGAATATTGTCCTTGTTCAAGGCAGGCATATACATAATTTCCATAAAGGTCATGCCCAGATTGATGAAGAGACGCTTAATGGTGGCCTTGGCCTGCTCATCACTGTAGCCCAAGCGCTCCTTGATGGTCTCCTCCGCTCTGATGCGCTGTTTTTTCGCTATTTTATGGTACAAATGTCCCACGCCCCGGCCGATGTTCACCACCAGCTTATAGGGCAGCCAGGATATGATTGTACTCAATGTTTTCAGTAAATAATATAACCACATTATTGTTTATCTCCTTGACCTGCGTTGAGATAGGAATTAACTATTTGCTCCCATTTATGCTGCGCCTGTAAAATCATTTCGATAGCCTCACGTACGGCGCCACGCCCACCTGCTGCCTCAGTAACAAAGGAAGCGGCTTCACGCACATCGTGAACCGCATCAGCCGGCGCAAAGGTTACGCCGGCGGCTCTAAAGGCCGGTAGGTCGTTTAAATCGTCACCCATGTAGGCCACCTGACCACGGCTTAGACCCAGCTGGTTTTGCAGCTGCTCAAGGGCAAGATACTTGTCCTTGACTCCCTCCTGCACCATTTGGATGCCCAGCTCCTGAGCTCGGCGGTGAATGATTTCGCTCTTGCGACCTGTGATAATAGCAATCTCCAGGCCGCTACGCAGAGCTACGCTAATGCCGAGACCATCCTGAGCGTAGAAGGACTTAAAAAGCTCCCCTTGAGCTCCCATATTGATGGAGCCATCGGTGAGCACGCCGTCCACATCCAGGGCCAGCAGGCAAATCCGCTGGAGAGCAGGATTTGCTCCCGTACCGTCGTCCATGCCAACATTTACATTCATAGTAAAAAGCGACATTATACCACTCCCTGACGCACCAGGTCGGTCATATGCAAGAGGCCGATGACCTTTCTCTCCTTATCCAGCACGGGTAAAACCGTGATGGGCTTCGGCTTGTTGCTCTCCATAAGGTGCAGTGCTTGGGCAGCCAGCTTTTCTTCCGTAATGGTCTTGGGGTTGGCGGTCATGAGCTCTTTAACAGGACGCTGCAAAAAGCCCACGCCCTTGCTCAGGCCGCGGCGAATATCGCCGTCGGTAAGCACGCCCTGCATGATACCCTTTTCGTCTACCACGGAAACGGCACCCAAGCCCTTGTCAGTGATGACAAAGAGAGCGTCCTGAACGGTGGTATCTGCCAAAACAGTAGGATTCTCGTCGCCCTTGTGCATAATATTGCCCACAGTAAGGAGCAGCTTGCGACCCAGGCTGCCGCCGGGATGGAAAATAGCGAACTGGCTAGCCGTGAAATTATGCTTTTTCAGCAGGGCCAAGGCCAGAGCATCCCCATAGGCTAAGGCAGCTGTGGTGCTGCTGGTGGGAGCCAAGCCCAAGGGGCAGGCCTCCTTAGAAACGCCCACGTCCAAAACAACGTCCGCATCCTTGCCCAGAGTGGAGTTAGCATTGCCCACCATGGCGATAACCTTGGCGCCGATACGGCGCAAGGACGGCAAAATATTCAATACTTCGCCGGTCTCGCCGCTGTTGGATAGAGCGATAACCACATCTGCGGAGGTTACCATACCTAGGTCGCCGTGGATGCCCTCAGCGGGATGCAGATAAAAGGACGGGGTACCGGTGCTGGCCAGCGTAGCGGCCAGCTTGCGGCCGATGAGGCCGCTTTTACCCATACCGGTTATAACAGTGCGGCCCTCGCATTCCAAAATCAGATTGACTGCCGCTGCAAAATTTTCATCTATACGAGGCACAAGCTCTAAAATGGCCTCTGCTTCCATACGCAGGACATCACGAGCATGCTCTAGCATTGCTTCCATCTTCTTCACCCTTCTTACATTAGCCACGAACAATCTTATCAATCGCCAGCACGTCGCTGAGCAGCTTCTTTAAATTATCCAAACGCACCATGTTGGGGCCGTCGCTGAGAGCTTCGGCCGGATTATCGTGTACCTCAAGGAACAAGGCATCAATACCCACAGCCGCCGCTGCACGGGCCATATGGGGCACATATTGGCTTTGGCCGCCACTGGAGGTGCCTTGACCGCCGGGAATCTGCACGCTATGAGTAGCGTCCATCACAACGGGATAGCCCAGCTCTCGCATAATGGCGATGCCACGCATATCGGTGACCAAGGTGTTATAGCCAAAGCTTGCTCCACGCTCGGTAAGCATTAAATTAGTATTGCCTGCTTCCTCCACCTTTTTAATGACATTTTTCATGTCCCAAGGTGCTAGGAATTGGCCCTTTTTCACATTAATTGTTTTGCCGGTCTTGGCAGCAGCCCATACTAAATCGGTCTGACGGCACAGGAAGGCCGGGATTTGCAGAATGTCCACCACCTCGGCAGCCTTTTCAGCCTGCCAGGGCTCGTGAATATCGGTAACCACGGGCACTCCCAGATCCTTTTTGATTTGAGCCAAAAGCTTAAGGCCCTCTTCAATGCCGGGGCCACGGAAGGAAGCATAGGAGGAACGATTGGCCTTATCAAATGATGCCTTAAAAACATAGGGAATACCTAATTCCTCACAAATCGCCTTAGTCCTTTGACCAATCATTAGGCTGCGTTCATAGCCCTCTAACACACAGGGTCCTGCCATGAGCAGCAGGGGATGGCCCTGACCTACTTGGTAATCGCCAACTTTAACAATATGCATAGTAACCTCCTATTTGTTCATCTTGGCAAACAGCTCGTTGACTGCAGCCAAATCCTCGGGGGTGTCAACACCAATGCCCTGGAAATCGCTTTCCAGAACCTTAATCTTATAACCATTTTCTAAAGCACGCAGCTGCTCCAGGCTCTCAGCTCTTTCTAAGGGAGTGGGGGTCAGGGCAGCGTATTTTAAGAGGAAGCTGCGACGGTAGGCGTAAATGCCCACATGCTTGTATACCTTATAGCCCTCCGGTTTATTACGTGGATAGGGCATCAGGCTGCGAGAAAAGTACAGTGCGTAGCCATTCAAATCGGTAACCACCTTTACAGCGGCAGGATTATTATAATCAGCCTCGTCCATAACCACCTTCATGGTCGCCATTTGCAGCTCTGCATCATCGGTGAAGGCCGCTGCTAAGCGGTCGATAACCTCAGGCGGAATCATGGGCTCGTCACCCTGTACATTGACGATAACGTCCACATCGGGATAATTCAGGGCCACCTCGGCCAGTCTATCGGTGCCGCTGGGATGGTCGGTAGAGGTCATCATGGCCTTGCCACCGCAGGCCTCCACGGCCTTTTTCACCAGCTCATTATCGGTAGCCACAACCACCTCGTCTGGCAGCTGAGCCTGGCAGGCTCTTTCGTAAACACGTTGAATCATAGGCTTGCCGCAAATCAAAGACAGTGGTTTACCCGGCAGACGGGTAGAAGCATAGCGAGCAGGAATTACACAAAGTACCTTCATTTTTTATCAAGCTCCTTCTTAATGGCATTATCAATATATTCCTTGAACTTATCCATGCCCTCGGTGATGCGGATATCCATATTCAGGATATACAGGGGAATCTCACGGGCAGAATAAATAAATTCGGTGGGAATTTTTACTGCATCCTTAGCGGTGGCGATCATGGCCACAGCCTTGAGACTGCTTGCACGCTCATTAATATATTGCATTTCCAGCATACCATAATCGTGATGATCAGGATAACGCACAGCCTCTAGGATATTCAGGCCGATGCTGGATAGGGTTTGCTCAAAGGAGGACGGGTTGCCGATAGCGGAGAAAACCATTACGTCCTTGCCACGCAGCTCCTCCAAATCCTTGAAGTTTTCGGAAATGCCCTTGTACCAATCAGCGATTTCCACAAAGTTTTTGGGATGGTGAATACTTTCCACCACGGGAGCGTTAGCATTGTATTTAGCGATGGTGTTACGCAGCTGCATACGGCTCAGCTTGCTGCTTTGGTCCGTCTTGGTCAGCAGGAACAAATCACCTCGCTCCAAATTCTGCAGGGGCTCACGCAGGGTGCCACGGGGCAACACGCAGCCGTTGCCGAACATGTTCAGAGTATCTACCAAGACTACGTCCAAATCGCGTTCTAATTGCCAATGCTGGTAGCCGTCATCCATAATGATGACCTCTGCCTGCATTTTTTCTACAGCGTAACGACCGGTAACAGCACGGTTTTTACCGATAATGACCGGGATGCCAGGCAGGGTTTTAGCCATCAAATAGGCCTCATCACCTGCTTCATAGGCAGTCATGAAAATCTTGTTGCCATCGGAAACAACGCCCAGCTCCTTACCCCAGTGGGAACGGTAGCCACGGTTCAAAATTACTACTCTGTAGCCCATAGCCTTAATAATCATGGCCATTTTTTGAGCTGTAGGAGTTTTGCCCGTACCACCAACGGTAATATTACCGATGGAGATGACGCAGCAATTCAGCTTCTCCTTCTTCAGGAGACCGGATTCATACATATTGAGCTTGCAGCATACACCAAACTTATAGAGATAGGACATGCCACGCAGCAAAGCCAATAGCAACCAGCCCATGAAGGGAGTATCGGGACCATAGGCAATGCGGTAAATATACTGAATCACAGCGTCCCCATGACGCAGGCGGCCACCGCCCTCGTCGGTAAGATTGCGAGTGTTGATGGGATAAACGGTGTATTCCTTGGCAGGAACAGCTGTCAAATCCAGCAGCTCCTTCAAATAGTGAATACTACGCACGTCGGCACCGCGGTTCTCCTTGATAACCTGCAGGGAGGCTTCGCCCATCCGCTGACGACGCTCATCGTTTTTAATAATATCCAGCATTTCGCTGGTCAGCTCGCCTTGGTTATTGACCATCTTGCAGGCCTTAACCTTGCTCAAAAGGGCATAGGAATCCTTAAAGTTTTGCATGCTGGGACCAACCAAAATAGGCTTAGCATGAGCTGCAGGCTCCAGCACGTTGTGACCACCGGTGCCACTAAAGGAACCGCCCACATAAACCACGTCGCCTACGGCGTAAATGCGACCCAGCTCGCCAATAGTATCTATGATCAGCAGAGGATATTCCTTACGCTCACCTTCCTCGTCCTTCATCTTGGAGCGATAGCCGGTCTCATAGCCATAATGGCTAGCCAGCTTGGCGATTTCTTCAGCACGAGCAGTTTTACGCGGAGCGATAATCAAACGAGCATGGGGATATTGGGCACGCACGGCCTTAAAGGACTCCAGGAGTACCTTTTCTTCCCCTGGATGGGTGGAACCAGCCACGATAATGGGATAATGGTCCCTCAGACCCAGCTCATAACGATATTTGGCCAGATCCTCGGCAGTAACCTCGGCGTAGGTTTGGTCGAATTTGGTATTGCCGGTAACGAAAATTCTCTTTTTATCAGCACCCAAATGGGCAATATAATCCGCGTCAATGCTGGACTGCATGCAGAAGCGAGTGACAGTGTTCAGCATATCGTCCCAAATGCCATACAGATAGCGGTAGTTTTTCACGGACTTTTCGGAAATACGACCGTTAACCATCATTACAGGAATATTACGCTCGCGAATGGCACGCAGGAAATTAGGCCACAGCTCGGTCTCAACTGGCATAAACACACCGGGATGAACCTTCTTGACCAATGATTCGGCCACAAAGGGTAAGTCCAAGGGGAAATAAATGATGGCGTCAGCCTCAGGAATAATTTGCTTAGCCATATTATAACCGCCTACGGTAAAGGCACTGACCAAAACGGGACGATCCGGCATGGCCTTGCGAATTTGCTTTACTAAGGGACTGGTAGCTACGATTTCACCTACGGAAGCACCGTGAATCCAAATGCAGTCCTTGCCCATGACCTTAGCTATCTCTTCTTCAGCTATGTTGCCAAAAACCTGCTGCTTAAAACGCAGACCAAAGCCCTTTTCTGTGAACAAGCGATAGGTATAATAGGGTAGCACAAAGACCACAAGCACTATTAAAATAAGGATATTATAAAGTATATACATGAATTAACCTCTTTTCGCCTTAGTGTGTCTCTTTGCTGCGATACTGAATTTTGTAAAGATGAGCATAGAGACCATCTTTGGCCATGAGCTCATCATGGGTACCCTGCTCAACTAGGCAGCCCTTTTCCAAAACCATAATCTTATCAGCATTTTTTATGGTAGAAAGGCGGTGAGCAATAACGAAGGAGGTACGACCAATCATCAGTCGGTCCAGAGCCTCCTGCACTACTCGCTCGCTTTCCGTATCCAAAGCAGAGGTCGCCTCATCCAAAATGAGGATTTGGGGATTCTTGAGTATTGCCCGGGCAATAGAAATGCGTTGACGCTGACCGCCGGAAATGTTCACGCCGCGGTCGCCCAGCATGGTTTGGTAGCCTTGGGGCAGCTCCGTGATAAAGTTGTGGGCATTGGCGGCCTTGGCTGCAGCCTCAACCTCCTCCTTGGTAGCATCGAGACGACCATAGAGGATGTTGTCGTACACAGAGCCGTTAAAAAGCACGGTCTCCTGGGGCACAATACCCACCTGCTCACGCAGGGACTGGAGCGTTACCCGACGAATGTCTTCGCCGTCAATGGTAATGCTACCGTCAGTCACATCATAGAAGCGTGGCAACAGGCTAGCCACAGTGGATTTGCCGGCACCGGAGGGGCCTACAAAGGCAATCATCTCGCCCGGCTTCACATCAAAGCTAACATTATTCAAAACCTGCTCCCCGGGATTATAGGAGAAGGAAACATTGTTAAAGCGTACATTGCCCTTAACCATGGGAAGAGCCTTGGCATCAGGGGCATTGTGAATGGTTTCCGGCAGGTCCAGCACGTCGAACACACGCTGAGCGGCGGCCAATGCCTTTTGGATATTGCCGATAACGCGACTTAAACGCTTAATGGGATTGGAAATATTAACAGCGTAGGTCAAGAAGGCCACTAAGCTACCAGCTGTAATAGTACCCTCAATAACGCTATTGCCACCGTACCACAGGATGATGGTTACGCCCACGGCAGCTACAAATTCAATGGTCGGAGTAAGGGTAGCCGAAAGCTGAGCGTACTTCATATTGGCACGGAAGTTCTTGATATTTTCTTGGTCAAAACGATTGATTTCGTATTCCTCACGCACGAAGGATTTAATGACGCGAGCAGAGGAAACCGTTTCCTGTAGCACGGAGGTAATATCAGCAGTAGCCTCTTGAATGCGGCTACCGGACTTACGGATACGCTTACCGAACTGGTCGATAAAGAGCAGCACCACGGGAAAGGTACTAAAGGTTACCAAAAAGAGCCGCCAATCCAGATAAATCATCATGACGATGGAGGCAATCAGGATAACGCTTTCTGTTACCATTTCTACTACGTTCTCGACCATAGCCGCCTGCAAAGCGTTAACGTCGTTAGTTACATAGCTCATAATAGTACCAGTTTTATTTTTATCGTAAAAGGACAGGCTCAAACGCTGTAGCTTTTCAAAAACAGCCTTACGGATATCGATAATTACCCTTTGGCCCACATAGTTCATCAAATAGCTTTGGCCATAGAAGGCAATACCACGGATAATGAACACTACGATAATGCTCACAACAATCCAGTTAAGCATATCCGTGTTTTTCTCCTTCAGGACCTGGTCCACCATGTCCTTGATAATCCATGGCAAATAGGCAGTACCACCGGCAGCGATTACGGTACAGATGGCAGCACACAAGCCCCTGAACAAATAGGGCTTTACATATTTTAACGCACGAAAGTATAAATTCATTTTTTCTCCTCAGCTATTCTTAGAATTAGTTGGGCAACTCTACCAACAGCACCGGGCTCGCCCAGACGCTGCTTCATGAAGGCCAGATCGGCCTGCAAAGAGGGGCGACGAGCAGGAGCGAGGAGCTCCACGGCAGTGGCGGCTAGCTTAGCAGGAGTGAAATCCTCCTGCAGCAGCTCCGGCAGGATTTGGCGGCCGGCCACAATATTGGGCAGGCCGATGTTGGGAATATTAATTACTCGGCGAGCGATAAAGGCGTTCAAGGCGGAGGTGCGGTACACGATGACGCAAGGCAGGCCGCACAGGGCTGCCTCCAGCGTTACTGTGCCGCTGGTAGCCAAGGCCAGATCAGCGACGCTGAACAAATCATAATTATGACCTTCGGTTATCTTAATATGGAGTCCGGAGGCTTTAATTTTAGCTTGCAAAAGCTCCAAGGGAATGGTGCCGGCTCGGGGCATAGCGAATTGGACCTCGGGCATTTGCTTTTGCAGGAGCTTAGCTCCCTCAAGTAAATTGGGCAGCATCTTTTCGATTTCCATAAGACGGCTACCGGGCATCAGCAGGACCAGAGGCCGTCCCTCTTCCTTGCCTACCCAAGCCTCGGCTTCAGCTCGCTCCATGCTAGGATGCACAATATCTAACAGAGGATGGCCCACAAATTCTACCGGAGCACCTGCTTCCTTATACACATCATATTCAAAGGGGAAAATGCAGGCCACCTTATCCACGATTTTAGCGACCTTCTTCGCTCTGCCCTTGTTCCAAGCCCAGGCAGAGGGTGCGATATAGGACACCACAGGAATACCCTTGTCATGAGCTAGCTTGGCCAGCTTCATGTTGAAGCCGGGGTAGTCCACTACCACCAAGCAGTCCGGCTTACGCTCATCCATGACTCGAGCAAAATCGCTACGCAGCTTAAACAAGTCGGGCAGCTTTTTGATAACCTCCACAAAGCCCATAACCCCATGGTCCTTGATATCAAAAAGCACCTCGCCTCCGGCAGCACGCAGCTCATCTCCGCCCATGCCGAAAACCTCTACGGTACTATCTATTTTTTTCAGAGCAGCGGTGACAGCCGCTGCGTGGATATCACCGGAAGCCTCTCCGGCGGAAATGAGAATCTTAGCCATAATAACTCCTCATCAAAGCTTATACTACTTCACAGTATATTATAACACAAAAAGCGGCTGACATAAGCTGTCAGCCGCCAAGAAATGCGAAATTTTTTACAAATATTTTCTAAAATTATCTTACGAGGATGGTTATATTGTGTTTATCGGCCAATTCTATGACCTTTTCCCGCTCAGCAATCAAGGTATTGCCAGCTTCTATGACAATTCCGGTAGCTCCGGCGTAAATCATGGACTCCAGAGTCTTAGTGCCAAAGCCGGGAATATCGAAGCGTTGGTCCTGGGACGGCTTAGCCGCCTTAGCTACAATAACACCGCCCTTGCCCAAATAGCCACCCCTTAGGATGCAGGCATCGGTGCCCTCAATGGCCTCCACGGCCATTACGGCACGATTTTTTACCACCACGGTTTGGCCAATGTCCAAGCCGCCAATGGCCTTGGCCATTTCAAAGCCAAACTCCATATCAGCAAGCTCAGCCTCCGTGGGCTTACGCTTGGTGAGCACACCAGGCTGGGGCAGCAGGGGCTTAATGAGGATGGTTTGATCCATGACCTCAATGCCTTCTCCCTCCAGCTCCTTGACGATGGCGTTCATAATGGTGTCGTCCTTACGGTCCGGCACGCTGGCGAGAATTTTTATGGCACGCAAATCAGGCACGATCGCCCCCGCCTTATAAAGCACCTCCTTGGTTACCTTGCCAATCATGGTAACCTTGGTCACCTTATGCTTTTTCAAGGTGGAAATAATCTTGCCTATTTTGCCAATATTAATATCGTAGTAATAGTCAACGCTGGGCTCCAGCTCCTCGTCAATACCGGGAACTACGCCCACCGCCACAACCTGGTAGCCCAAGCTCTTGGCTGAGCGAGCCACCTCCACCGGCAAATGACCAATGCCGGAAAGTACTCCTAAAACTTCCATTTATCTTTCCCTCAAAAATTATTTGCGGGTGCGAATAATGCCACGCTCCACATTACGCAGGAAACGCAAGAGATGCTCTACAGGCTCGCAGCTATCCAGCTCGGATTCCATGGTAGCGATAGCCTCTTGCAGGGGCAGGCCGCTACGATAAAGAATGCGGAAGGCCTTCTTCAGCTCGCTACGCTGCTCAGGGGGCATACCTGCACGGGACAGACCCACACTGTTCAGGCCGGAGACAAAGGCAGGGTCGCCGGCGATAATCATGAAGGGCGGTACATCCTGATTTACACGAGCCATACCACCAACCATAGCGTTGCGACCGATCTTGCAGAATTGATGTACTGCGGACAGACCGCCGATTACAGCACGATCCTCCACAATAACATGACCTGCCAAGGTAGCTACGTTGGACATAATAACATTATTGCCCACGATGCAGTTATGAGCCACATGGGTATAAGCCATCATCAAAATATTATTGCCAATGCGGGTTTCGTTGCCCTCACCACAAGCACGGTTCACAGTGCAGCATTCACGGAAGGTGCCGCCATCACCGATAATGGTGGTAGTTTTTTCGCCCACAAACTTCAAATCCTGGGGCACGCCGCCAATGGAGCAGCCCGGGAAGAAGCGATTGTTTTTACCAATAGTCGTATATTTATGAATGGTGACATGAGCACCAATTATACAGCCGTCGCCAATTACCGTATCCTCATCGATTACAGCGTAAGGACCAACAGTAACATCCTTACCAAGAATTGCGGACGGATGAATAATAGCGGTTTCATGAATACCACTCTCTGGCATAATCACAGAACTCATTATTTTCACTCCCCACAAAATTTAATCAAGCAATTAAATTTAAATATACTACTATAGTCATCCCCATACAGCTATTTTCACAAGCCAAAAAAGTCGATTTAGCTTAATTGAATCTTAATAGAGCTGTATTTCTTCTTTTTACTACGTCTTTCTGCTTATTTTGTAAAAATTGGCTTCTTATTCCTTGGGATCCATAATCGCAAAGGTGCAGTCGCATTCGCAAGCCACCTTGCCATCAACCTTGCCCTCGCAGTGAATGATACCCATATTGCCACGCATGATTTTGGTAACCTCGGCGGTGGTAACAACCTGATCGCCGGGCACTACCTGCTTGCGGAAGCGAACATTGTCGATCTTAGCGAAAACAGCGATCTTGCCACGGTTTTCTTCAGGATACAGCATAGCTACGCCGCCAACCTGAGCCATGGCCTCAATCAGCAGTACGCCGGGCATAATGGGCTCGTTGGGGAAATGGCCCAAAAATTGTACTTCGTTAGCAGTGATATTCTTAATGCCTACGGCACGCTTCATGGGCTCGATTTCCAGGATTCTGTCCACCAACAGCATGGGATAACGGTGGGGTAGAATTTTTTTGATCTCATTGATATCTAATACGGTCATTTTTTACTCCTCCTTATTTCTATAGGCCTGAATTTGCTTTGCGATTTGGGAATTAAAGGCATGGCCTGTTTTTACAGCGATAACATGGGCCTTAATGGGGCCAAGTAAAAACAGATCGCCAATTACATCAAGAATCTTATGACGAATTAATTCATTGTCGAAACGAGGCTTGGACAAGATTTTTTCCTCGTCAAAGACAACAACGTTTTCTAGGGAACCGCCCAAGCCCAAACCCATTTTACGCAGCATTTCCAGTTCATAGGTAAAGGCCACAGTTCTGGCAGACATAATCTCTTTTTTAAAGCTTTCCTTATCCAACAGCACATCGAAATACTGGGTTCCCAGCATGGGATGGTTGTTAATGGAGGTAAAGGAAATGCGATAGCCATCATAGGGTAGAATAGCGATATAACGGTCACCATCGTATACAGCAAAGGCTTTATCAACGGCATAAACCTTACGCTCCGCCTCCTGCTCTACGAGACCTGCCTCATCCAAAAGCTCGCTGAAAACCTGAGCGCTGCCGTCGGCTACGGGAGGCTCAGGAGAGGACATTTCGATACGAATATTATCAACACCGCTCATGGAAATGGCAGCCATCAGATGCTCAACAGTGAACACCTCCGCACCATTTTCGCTAAGAGTGGTCGCCTTCACCGTGGAGCTGACATTTTCAGCCAGAGCTCTGATTTCCGGCTTGCCGGGAATATCAGTACGGATAAAGGTCACACCGGTATTGACTGCAGCCGGCTTTAAGGTAATCAACACATCCTTGCCGGAATGCAGGCCGATGCCGGAATAAGACACTTCTTTAGCGATTGTATGCTGGAATTCTTGAATTTTTGCGGACATCTTCGTCCTCCTTCGACAATTTATTTTTTCTTATAAAACCGCTGACGGCCGTCCTTCCAGCGGTCATGCACCCAGAACCACATTTCCGGATGGGCAGTGATTTCCTGCTCTAAAATATCCACTAATTGACGAGTAACCTGATAAAAATCCTGCTCCTTATCCTTGGTTTTCGGAGTGTACAGGGGCGGATAAATTTTCGCTGTGCAGGTCCAATCGTCATTATTATGCAAAAAGATGGGCAAGATGGGAGAACCATAGATGCGGGACAAAGCCGCCGGTCCCAAGGGGATAATGGAGCGTTTGCCGAACAAATCGATCTCTACGCCATCATCATTGGTATCCTGGTCGTACAAAACACCTAACAGATTCTTTTCCTTCAGCATGCGGCTAATGGCCAAAAGGCCGTGCCCACCCCGGTTATAGGTTACCTTCTGTCCCACCATTTGGCGGAACTCATTGATGGCCTTATCCATATTAGCGTTATTCTGCTTGCGAGTGATGGAAAGCATGGGATAGCCGTGCAGAGCCACTGTGGCGCCTAAAAGCTCCCAGTTGCCGTAGTGACCGGTGCACATAATAACGCCCTTGCCCTCGGCATAGGCCTTTTCTAAATGCTCCAGTCCCTCCACCTTAACGGTTTGGCTAATATTGTCCTTGTTGAGCAAGGGAAAACGCAATACCTCCACCACCATGCGACCAAAGCGACGCAGACTATCCTCGGCGATTTGCTTCGCGCGCTCTGGACTCACGCCTAAGCACTCCTGCACATTGGCCTGAGCCATCTTTAAGCGCCAATCCTGCACCACCAGCACAGCGACGTTACCTACGAAGCTAGCGAAGAGCTTACGCAGGCACAGAGGGAGGATGCACATTATTTTACTAAAAAGTTTAACTGTGTAATAACCTAACACTTATTAATCCCACTCTATTTTTTTAACTCTTTAATTTCTTTTTCGAGCGTCTTCATCTTCTTCAGCATATCGCCTACCTTGCGCAGATAAGCCTCCTGACGCAACCATTCCTTCATGGGCATGGCAGGATAGCCACCCATTACAGAATTATCGGGCACATTATTGGTGATACCGGCCTTACCGCCAAAGGTACAATTGTTACCAATGGTAATATGACCAACAGTACCGACCTGACCGGCAAAGGTTACATTATTGCCCACGGTTACGCTGCCGGAAATACCTACATGGGCAACGACTAAGCAGTTTTCGCCCAAAATATCGTTATGGCCCAAATGTACCAGATTATCGATCTTCGTTCCCTTGCCTACAATGGTGCTATCCACGGTAGCACGGTCGATACAGGTGTTACAGCCGATTTCCACATCATCCTGCAGCACGACATTGCCTGTTTGCAGAACCTTAGAGTGCTTGCCGTTTTGGGTGATATAGCCAAAGCCATCGCCGCCAATAACAGCGCCGGATTGGAGAATTACTCTGTTGCCTAGCACGCAGTCCTCACGCACGGTAGTATTAGGATAAAGAGTGCAGTTTGCACCAATCTTTACGCGCTTGCCCACATAAGCATGGGGATAGAGCACAGTGCCATCGCCTATTTCCGCATCATCCTCTACCACAGCAAAGGGTTGAATGGCCACATTCTTGCCAATCTTCGCCTTTTTAGAAACAAAGGCATAGGGACTTACCACCCTTTCCACCTCTTCCTGTGGACGGAACAGCTCCAAAAGCGCGGCGAAGGCAGCACGGGGATTATCTACTCTAATCACCGGGCGACCGTCCAGCTCCGGGTCTGCCGGGCTCAAAACCATAACCCCGGCCTTGCTCAAATGGCAATGCTCCACATGGGGCGGAACAGCAAAGGAAATATCGTGAGGACCTGCCTCTACCAAGCCATTGACACCGGTAACCTTCAGCTCCGGATTATCATGCTCCACTACGCCATGTAAAAATTCAGCTAATTCTTGTACACTCTTCTCCATTTTTACCTCCATCAACCCTGCGTCCAGCTCTCTCGACTACGCACGAAAAGCGAACTTACTCCTTCGCTTCGCTCAGGTTGCAGCTTATTTCATTTTTTCGATTACTTCCTTAGTCACGTCGGTGCCACCCTGGGGAACAGCTTCCTTGATCATGATCGCGCCCAGATTTTTCTCCTTAGCAACCTGACTTAAAGCCGTATCCAGACTAGCCTTCAGCTTGTTTTGAGCTTCACTTTGCACCAGCTTAGCCTTAGCAGAATAATCCTCCACTATTTTGCTAGCTTCTTCGCCCTGCTTACCAGCCATAGCCTTATCCATTTGCTCCTTGAGCTCCTTCATCTTGGTATTAACATCTTCCTTGGTAGTTTTGATAATTTGAGCCTCGGACTCAACCTGTCTCATATCAACTACGCCAAAGGCAGCATTACGGCCGCTGCAACCAAAGGTCAGCATTGCTGCTGCTACCATTAAGCCTGCAATAATCTTTTTCATCTCTAAAAACCTCGCTTATTCTTATTCTTTTACTTATTTTGTATTTGTTTTGGCAAATTTGCGACTACTTGAGAGGTAATATCATCAGCGCTGATATTAACCTTGTATTGCTTAAATATAATGCTATATCCCTTTTCATGAGCCAATCGCGTGGCCTGACTAGTGATATCGCCCTCAATACGCTTTTGCAGCTGGTCATTTTTCTCCTGCTGCTTAGCGATTTCCCTATCCATAATGGACAAAGCATTGCGCAAGGCTTTAGGAGCGGCGCTAAGCATTTCCTGCTCACGCTTATCCTTGCCTTCCTTATGCTTCAAGATTTCTGCCTGATAGGTGGCCGCAGCCTCCGCCATACGTTTGCGCATGGCCTCCCGATAGGGAGCCAGCTTCGCCTCCATCATGCCCTGCTTCTCGGCCTGCAGGGCCATAACCTGCCTGCCCCGCTCATGCTGAGCTTCCTTGAGCTTTTCCTCCACGGCCTTTCTTTCGCTGACACGCATTTTCACTGCTTCTAAGCGTGCCCGCAAATTGAAGATTTCCATTTGATGGCTATCCTCAATGGCCTTTTTGCGAGGAGCGAGCTCCTTGTCCACCTCTGCCTCTACCTGAGAAGCATATTTGCGGTATTTTATATTCTCCCGCTCACGCATTTCTACCATACGCGTATTGAACTCCGCCTGCCAATAGCTTGCTTCACTAAGCTTACGCAAGCTGCGCAATTTGTCCAGACTACCTAGCTGTGTTCTAGCTAAATGCTCCTGGGCTTTGCGTTTTTCCTGCAAATCCTTGAGAATTTTTGTACCCTGCTCCAGCCTTTTGTATTCAGGATGGCTGCTCATAGCTCGCTGCCAGTCCACAATGGCAATCCTTTCCGGATTACTGCTCCTGGGAGCTCCGCCACAGGCAGCAATAAGCAGAGCGCTCGCCACAAGCAGGCCCATTTTTCCTATACTGCCTCTGTCCATGAAAGCCTCCTTTGCCAAGCAATGATGCCTTGATAGCTAAGCATATTAATACTACGCAAACAGAAAACTATTTACCGCTTTGCAGGGATTTAGCTACCTCATCGGTAATATCCGAGCCACCAAAAACAACGGTGT
Source organism: Phascolarctobacterium sp. (assembly GCA_004558595.1). Taxonomy (GTDB): domain Bacteria; phylum Bacillota; class Negativicutes; order Acidaminococcales; family Acidaminococcaceae; genus Phascolarctobacterium_A. The sequence goes on from SFCN01000026.1 coordinate 23,334, forward strand.
TCTTTTCTACAACCACGCTCAGGCCCTTTTTGTCTGCAACCTTTTTAATGGATGCCTCAATCTTCTTCAAAACAGGGTCCATGAGCTCCTTTTGCTTGTTTTGCAAACGCTCCTGAGTTTGAGTATAATAAGTCCGTTTTTCCTGATCATTCATGGTTTTGGACTTTTCATCAAACTCCTTTTGAGCGCTTTCGATTTCCTTCTTCATAGCCGCGTCCACATCACGGATATCCGGGCATTGGGCCACCAGCATTTGGTAGTTAACCACGCCAATAGCGGACTCAGTGGGAGCAGCGGAAGCGCTTTTACCAAAGCCACTCTGGGTTAAGGACAGCGCAAAGCAGCCCAATACGAAGATGGCTGCTACAAAAAGAGAAACCAGTTTAACATTTTTAGGATTACGCAATTGCTGCATCATAATCAAAATCCCTACCTTTAGACTAAAATTTGTTGGCTACACATATATAGCTTATTATAACAGCCTGAGGCCATTTATTCAAGAAATGTTACAAATTTCCTATAATACGCAAATAGAATTCGTCGCCCCCATACACATATTCTGCGCTGAGGAACTCATGAATGCGGTAGCGAACACCGAATTCATTGCGGTCGTCGCCGGTAAAATACTCCGCCCTCAACCGCCATTTGGGGCTCAAATTATATTCAAAGCGGAAATCGTTGTCACCTACGGGCATACGACGGGTATAGCTCCACACACTCTTGCCCCAATAACGGGAATAGCCTGCACCAAAGCGCCAAGGAC
>SFCN01000027.1 GCA_004558595.1 Phascolarctobacterium sp.
ATAGGCATATAGTTCGGCTAATATAGTTAACATAGTTAGCTAAAATTGATAAATAGCTAACAGCGTTATCTAAATTATAGATAGAATTACTTTTATATTAAGTTGATTTTGTAATTAAAAAAAGCAACAGGGATACTTTTAGAATGTTATAATAATTAATATAATAGCGTGAGTTGTATCCTGCTGGAGGGTGAGGACCTATGAGTAAGGGATTGACGAGAGAAAAAATTGTTTCAGCGGCTATAGAAATACTGCGAAGAAACGGTCGAGAAAACTTTTCTCTGCGTGTTTTGGCAGAAAGCTTGGAGGTCAAGGCTGCCTCCTTGTACAAGCATTTTGAGAATATGGATGAACTTATTTTGGCTGTGTCCTTAAAGGTGTACGAGGAATTTGATGAGCAGCAGCGTGAGACTGTGTCTAAGGCAAAAACACGTCAAGAGGCGATGCTAGCTTTGGCCACGGCCTACAAGGAGTTTGCCTATGCCCATCCCAGCTTTTATCATTTGCTATTGGTGCTATCAAGGATGGAGCAGCAGGAGGTGGAGCGAGTAGCGGCTATAATCTATGCTCCCATCATGCAAGCTGTTAATATGTATCAGTTGGATGATGAGACTAAGGCTCATTGGACTCATATTTATTTTGCGACAGTGGTGGGCTTTATGGTGGTCAAGGGCACAGGCTTGTCTAACTGCTCTCTTGTGAATGCTTCTAACAGCTTTCGCTTAGCTATTCGCAATATTATTTCCGCCTTGGAAAGTCTGGAACGGGAGCAAATGGCTCGGGCGAATTATTTAAAAGATGAGTGTGCTAATTGAAGATAAAGAAAATAGGCTTAAGGATGCTGGGGTGAACCTGGCATCCTTTTTGACATTTTAGTGATAATAATTTTCTTAGGAGGTAAAAGCTTATACTGTGTCGAAATATACCAGTAAATACTAGTGAAATCAGTGGATTTCTGTGAAGTAAGCTTTGGAAGTGGCGGAAAGGAGCATGAAATGGCAAAGAAAGTGGTAATCATTGGCGGTGTGGCTACGGGCATGAAAACTGCTGCACGCTTGCGTCGTCGTGATAAGGATGCAGAGATTATTGTGTTGGAGCGTGGGCCGGAGCTGAGCTATGGCGCCTGCGGCTTTCCCTATTACATCGGAGGCGAGGTTAAGAGCTTTAATAGCTTTGACCACACCCCTCAGGGAGTAAAACGAGATGCAGAATATTTTCGGGCGGTGAAGGGAATTGATGCGCGCACTGGTTGCAATGTTACTGCTATTGATCGAGCAGGCAAAAAGTTAACCTATGTAGAGAACGGAGAATCTAAAGAGCTGGCCTATGATGTTCTGGTTTTGGGAACTGGCTCCACGCCCGTGCGCCTGCCCCTGGAAAATGCAGATGCCAAGGGTATTCACAGCTTTTGGTTCCCCTGGGATGTGCATGCGGTGGAAGCAGAGATTAAAGAGCGCAATGTGACCGATGTTGTCATTATCGGTGCGGGCTTTATCGGCATGGAGCTGGCTGAGGCCTTTGTGCATCGTGGACTCAAGACTAGCATTGTGGAAATGCAGGATCGCTTGCTGCCACAAATGCTGGATAAGGAAATGGCGGATTTATTGAAGAAGAGTATTGCCAAGGAGCCGTTAAACCTCTATCTAGAAGAGAAAACGCTGTCCTTTGAGGCAGTTGATGGTTGGGTAACAGGTGTTAAGACTGACAAGCGTACTATTCCGGCGCAGCTGGTTATTGTTGCTGTGGGCGTACGTCCCAATGTGGAGCTGGCTAAGGCTGCTGGCCTCGAAATTAGTCCTACAGGCTGTATCGCTGTAAATGAATATTTGCAAACCAGCGATCCTGCTATTTATGCAGGCGGCGACTGCGCTGAAAACACCCATCGGGTGAGCGGAGCGAAAATTTTTACGCCCATGGGCTCCACTGCTAACAAGCATGGTAGGGTGATTGCCGATAATATTTGTGGCGATGGCATTAAGTATCCCGGCGTTTTGGGTACGGGTGTGTGCCGCATTTTTGGTGTCAGCGCCGGAGCAACAGGTCTTAATGAGCGTAGCGCTGCAGCAGCCGGCTTCAAATTCAAGAGTGTGGTAGCACCGGGCTTTGACCGTTTAGGCTATATGCCGGGAGCAGGTCGTATTGTGGTGAAGCTCTTGGCCGAGGAGGGGACGGAGCGTGTGTTAGGTATGCAAGCTGTGGGCGCTAATGTGGATAAGCGTATCGATACCATGGTAGCGGCATTGAGCTTTGGCGCGACTCTTGAAGACTTATCCAATCTCGATATTGCCTATGCGCCGCCATTTAACGGCCCCATTGATAATATCGCCACGGCAGCGAATATTTTACATAATAAAATGACGGGACAGATGCAGGGCATCAATCCCAAGGATTTTGAAGCCCGTCGCGCCAAGGGCGACTATCTCTTCGTTGATGTGCGCACGCCCAAAGAAGTGGCAACTAATCGCATTGCGGGGATACCTAATAGGGTGAATGTACCGCTGGATCAAGTGCGCGAATGCACGCTGGAGTGTGACGAAAATACAGAGATTGTCACTGCTTGTCAGATTGATTTGCGTGGCTACGAGGCCGAGGTTATGCTCCGTGCGAAGGGCTACAAAAACGTTAAGAGTCTTGAAGGTGGCATGAGCGGTTGGCCCTATGCTACGGAAAGCGATAGGAAATAAAAGTAGAATTTTCAATAGTGAAATAGTATTGCGAATTGGCTCCCCCTCGGGGGGAGTTGTCAGTCCGCGCAGTAACTGATACGGAAGGGTATAGTAAATTCGGATGACTGAGAGGGGCATGCTGTTACTTCGATTGTTCGAAGAGTCCCCTCTCCGTCAGTCGCATCTCAAGAGAGGTCATAGCAAATGTAACTGCGCGACTGCCACCTCTCCCGGTGGGCGAGGCTTTCCTGGAATGTGATTGTTAGATGAAATAAGGTTTTGATTAATATATAATAAGGAGGCATCAAGATGAGTGAATTTAGCGAAAAAATGGGAATGGCGGCAGGTAATAATTTTAAGAGCGGCTTCAACTGCTGCGAGGCCATCGTAGAAACCTTCCGTAAGGAAGCTGGCGTAGAAATTGATGACAACGCCTTTCGTCTGTGCAGCGGCTTCGGCGGCGGCATAGGTCACGCCCGTGACCTGTGCGGCGCTATGGCAGGCTGCACCATGGTCATCAGCACCTTGGCCGGACGCAACCATCCTAGCGAAAAGCCCTTGGCAGAAATATATCCTCTGACGCTGGAGTTTCATGAACGCTTTAAGGAAGCCTTTGGCAGCTGCGCCTGCGGCGATTTGATGCCCTACGAATTCAATACTCGCGATCATCTAAAGAACTGCCTAAAGCTGGTGAACAAGGTAGCGCAGCTGCTGGCGGTCTATCTAGAAGAAAAGGGTTTATTAAAATAATATTTTAAATGTAAATATTGTAACAACGCACAAGCAAGAAGGGATTTAATGCACTTTTTGCTTGTGCATTTTTATGGGCAGTGTTACAATGTAATCTATATTAAAAATACAAAGCAATCATATGAAATGAGGGTGTAAACATGAAATTCGCAAAACGTATGGATGGCATGCAAGCCTCCGAAATCCGTGAGCTTTTAAAATTAACCGCTAAACCGGACATCATCTCCTTCGCTGGCGGTCTGCCCGCTCCGGAGCTGTTCCCTGTTGAAGAAATCGCTAAGGTTTCCCATGATTTAGTGCTGAAGGAAGGTCGTCAACTGCTGCAATATGCAACCACCGAAGGTCGTCCCTCCCTGCGCGCAAAAATTGCGAAACGTATGGCTGATAAATATCATACTGAGGTGGATCCCGATGATATCCTGATTACCACCGGTTCCCAACAATGCTTGGACTTCGCTGGTAAGCTGTTCCTGGACCCCGGCGACGTGGTACTCTGTGAAAGCCCGTCCTACTTGGGAGCTCTGAACGCCTTCAACGCTTATCAACCGAAATTTGTAGAGGTTCCCACCGATAACGGTGGCCTGATTCCTGAAGAGCTGGATAAAATTTTGGAAACCACTCCCAACTGCAAATTTATCTATGTAATTCCTGACTTCCAAAACCCCACTGGCCGTACCTGGTCCATGGAACGCCGCAAGGCATTTATGGAAGTTGTTAATAAGCATAACCTGCCCGTTCTTGAGGATAACCCCTATGGCGAGCTCCGTTATGAGGGCGAAATTCTGCCTTCTCTGAAATCCTTGGATACCAAGGGTCTGGTTATGTTCCTGGGTACCTTCTCTAAGATCTTCTGCCCGGGCCTGCGTCTTGGCTGGGTCGCTGCTGAACACGAGCTGCTGACTCAATTCGTGAAGATTAAGCAAAGCGCTGACCTGCACACCTCCAATTTTGACCAAGGCGTTGCAGATGCCTACATGGAAACCTACGATCTGGATGAGCACGTTAAGGAAATCGTTGCTCTCTACAAGCATCGTCGTGATGTAATTCTGAAGGCTATGGAAGAAAAATTCCCTGCTGGTACCGAATGGACCCATCCTGAAGGCGGTCTCTTCCTGTGGTTGACCTTCCCCGAGGGCGTAAGCGCTCGCAAGGTATTTAACAAGTGCATTGAAATGAAGGTTGCCGGTGTAATCGGTGATGCTTTTTATCCCAACCAAAAGACCGATCGCAGCATGCGTATCAACTTCTCCAATATGCCGGATGAACGTATTGTGGAAGGTATTGAACGTATGGCTAAAGCAATCAAAGAATGCATGTAATGTTGCAGTGAACTGTAGAGAAAAAGGCTCCGACCAAGCTCGGAGCCTTTTTTACCGCCTGCAAAATACACTAATCGTACAATTTACATTTTTTGAAAAATAATGCTTGACAAATTACTCTTAAATTGTCATAATGTAGAGAACACAGTGAAGTGTTGTTACCGAAATTCATACTCATCATAAATGCAAGGATCGGGAAAATTCCTCCGGCCCAAGGGCTTAGAGAGACGGCGTTAGGTGTAAGCCGCCACCAGCTGGATGAAGAAGCTCACCCGTGAGCAGCTGCTTTGAACTGGATTTTGCTAGAAGCAGACGCACGACAGCGTTACGTCTCCAAGCTAGCTGCTTGGAAAGAATGAAGTAAAATTTAGGGTGGTACCGCGAAGTAAATTCGCCCCTATCTGCTAAAGGCAGGTAGGGGCTTTTTTAATGTGTTATTAAAATTTTTCTTACTATATTTTTTACATTGGAGGTTTTATTCTATGGGAATGACAATGACAGAAAAAATTCTTGCGAAGCATGCTCATCGTGATAGCGTTAGCGCTGGCGATTTGCTGGTTTCCCAAGTCGACTTGGTATTAGCCAATGATATTACCGGTCCCCCGGCCATCAACGAATTTGAAAAAATCGGCAAGCCCGTTTTTGACAAGGACAAAATCGCCCTAGTTCCGGACCATTTCTCCCCCTGCAAGGATATCAAATCCGCCACTATGTGCAAGCAAATGCGTGACTTCGCTCGTAAGCACAATATCACCAACTACTTTGAGGTTGGCCAAATGGGTATCGAGCATGCTCTGCTGCCCGATAAAGGCCTCGTTGCTCCTGGCGAAATCGTTATCGGCGCAGACTCCCATACCTGTACCTATGGCGCATTGAACGCTCTGTCCACCGGCATGGGCCAAACTGATATTGGCTGCGCTATGGCCAGCGGCACCACCTGGTTCAAGGTTCCTCAAGCTATTAAGGTTAATCTGACCGGTAAGCTGCCTAAATACGTTAAGGGCAAGGACATCATCCTGACCATCATCGGTATGATTGGCGTGGATGGCGCTCGTTATCAATCCCTAGAATTCACCGGCGAAGGCGTTTCCGAGCTTTCCATGGCTGACCGTCTTACCATTTGCAACATGGCTATTGAAGCCGGTGGCAAAAACGGCATTTTCCCCGTTGACGAAAAGACCATCGAATTCTTAAAGGAGCGCGGCGTAACCCGTCCTTGGGAAGCTGTTACTGCTGATGAAGACGCTGAATACGCTCGCGTGCTGGACATTAAATTAGATGAATTAGTTCCCGTTGTCGCTTATCCCCATCTGCCGGAAAACACTCATCCTGCTAAGGAAGGCCATGACATTAAAATCGATCAGGTTGTTATCGGCTCCTGCACCAACGGTCGCTTGGAGGACTTGGCCCAGGCTGCAGAAATTCTCAAGGGCCGCAAGGTTTCTGACCATGTGCGCATGATTATCATTCCTGCAACCCAGCAGATTTATCAAGCAGCTATGCATCTGGGCTATATCGATACCTTTATTGAAGCCGGCGCAGCTGTTTCCACTCCCACCTGCGGTCCCTGCTTAGGTGGCTACATGGGTATTCTGGCAGCAGGCGAGCGCGCTGTTTCCACCACCAACCGTAACTTCCGCGGCCGCATGGGTCATGTGGACAGCGAGGTTTATCTGGCTAGCCCCTATACCGCAGCAGCTAGTGCGATCACTGGCTACATCACCAGTCCTGAGGAGGTAGTAAAATGAGCAAAGTATGGCGTTATGGCGACCACATTGATACTGACGTAATCATCCCCGCAAGATATTTGAATATCGCTGATTTCACCGAGCTGGCAGAGCATGCCATGGAAGACTCCAAGGAAAATCTGGTAGAAAATTTTGCTGCCGGTGTTAAGCCCGGTGACTACATCGTAGCCGGCAAAAACTTTGGCTGTGGCTCCTCCCGCGAGCACGCTCCCGTTGTTTTGAAGGTTAAAGGCATTAAATGCATCGTCGCTGACAGCTTCGCTCGCATTTTCTATCGCAATGCTATTAACATCGGTCTGCCCGTACTGGAAATTGGCAAGGATGTAGAAAAGATTCAGCCCGGCGATACCATTGATGTGGATATGGCCAAGGGTGAAATCACCATTGTGAACAAGAATATCGTTATCAAAACCAAACCGCTGCCGGAATTCATCCAAAAAATCGCTGACTGCGGTGGCCTGATTAACTACGTTAAAGGAGAAAACGCATAATGAAAATTTGCTTACTGCCGGGCGATGGCATCGGCGTAGATGCTGCCAAAAAATTTGGCTTTGAAATCGAATATGACAAGCAACTGATCGGTGGCTGCGCTATTGACGCAACCGGCGTGCCCCTGCCGGAAGCGACCATTGCTTCCGCTAAGGCTGCGGATGCGGTACTGCTGGGCGCTGTAGGCGGTCCCAAATGGGATAATGTGGACCCCTCCATTCGTCCGGAAAAGGGTCTGCTGGGTATTCGCAAAGCGCTGGGTCTGTATTGCAACCTGCGCCCCATGACCGTTTCTAAATTCACTGCCCACCTGTCCCCTTTGAAAACTGAGCGCGCTGAAGGCGCTGACCTGCTGATCGTGCGCGAGCTCACCGGTGGCATTTATTTTGGCAAGCACAATGAAGCTCACCTGAATGCTGAGGGCGTGGAAGAAGCTAGCGACGTAGAGCTCTACACCCGTCCTGAGGTAGAACGCATCGCTCGCTTCGCTTTCGAGGCTGCGAAGAAACGCCGTGGCAAGGTTACCAGCGTTGACAAGGCTAATGTACTAGGCTCCAGCCGTATGTGGCGCAAAATTGTAGCCGAAATGCAAGCCAAGGAATATCCTGAAATAGAGCTCAACAATTTCTATGTTGACAACTGCGCTATGCAATTAGTGCTGAATCCCAAGCAATTCGACGTTATTTTGACCAATAACATCTTTGGCGACATTTTAAGCGACGAAGCCAGCACTATTGCCGGTTCTATTGGCCTGCTGCCCAGCGCCTCCCTTGGTGACGGCACCGGCATGTACGAGCCTATCCACGGCTCCGCTCCCGATATCGCCGGCCAAGGCATTGCCAACCCCTTGGCAACCATTCTTTCCGTAGCTATGATGCTGCGCTACTCCCTGAACCAAGGCGCTGCTGCTGATGCTATGGAAGCAGCTGTGGACGCTGTTATGGAGCAGGGCTATCGTACTCCTGACCTGTATGCAGAGGGTCTGAAGAAGGTTTCCACTGCTGAAATGGGTCATCTTGTTGCCCAAGAGCTTTTGAAATAAAGCTTAAAAAGTAAAACAGCAGCCGGAGCTTTTATTCCCCTCCTCCAAAGCTCCGGCCATAATAAAAGCCGCAAGGTGAGCTTGTATAGACAAGCTTGACCTTGCGGGTTTTTTATGCCTTATTAACAGAAATGACCTCTTATGCTTTTGGTTTGGCGGTAAGCCATTGGCGCAGCTGCTCCTTTTTGCTGAAGAGCTGGCTGTCGAACCACATGTAGAAGAAGCGCTCCGCAGGCACTACGTTGTAGCCATCCTGCAAATGGTCGCTAGTGTCGAAGGGGTCGGCCATAAGCAGCACATCGTCACCGGTGTGCTCGGTGCCCATGGTGTCGTAGCCGATGATTACGCGCCAATGTCCGCCCCAATCCACGTTTTCTACCATGATAGGGGCATTCTCCTTTAAATTAGCGCTGACAAATTTTAAAAAGTCCTCATAATTGTCAGGAGTTTTGTCCTTGACAGAGGATTTTACTTCCCAACCGATTTTTTCAAAATACTTCACCATTCCCTTAGTAGTGGTGCCATTGGTGGTGCTGGTGCCCATCATTCTGCAAATCTCTGAATCTGTGTGTAGCTCCTTGCCCATAAAGTGCGTTACCACAGTGTTGGCAGCCACAGGACCACAGCTATAGCCATCATTTTGTTGTTTGGTTTTATAATGGGAGAGCACAAGTAAATGGTCGTTGGACTGCATATTATAAATGTCGGGTTGGGCAAAATAAGGGGAATTTTTAATATCCATTTTGCCCTCGAATTGACGTGCCCCACCTAAGCTACTGGTACTCGCATTGGAAGCGATGGCGATACCTGCATTGCCATATTCATTTAAAAGATAGTTAACTCCACCTAAAATAGTTAGGGCACACAGGCCACTGATAATTGTTTTGCGTAAATTCATAAGCTCCTCCTTTGCGTCCTTAAAATGCGTCTAGGTTGTCGAAATTATATCTAAAGAGAGGCTGTTGTACCTTCTTGTTGGCGTTTTTTACGAGCTAAGCTTTTCTTTAAAGCATCTAAAAGGGCATTATGTTCATTGGGTAAATTACCACTTTGCACTCTGTTAAGTAAATAAGCAAAGGTTGTTTTGATTTGGGCTTGAGGCACTAAAGTCAAAAGCTCCCAGCCCTTAATGTCTAAATCCTGGGTAGCAATGGGCATGGAAGAACGTGCCATAGCGATTACTTGCTCGCCCAGAGAGCGGCCCTCCGCCATTAGCTGCTGATTATCTCTAGCATGGGTAGCGCCCATGTCCGCTAAGAAAACCTCTGTTAGCTGTTTGTAACCCGCTATTAGCTGAGCTTGGGTGCGGAAGGGGCCGTGAACGGCCTCGTGGCGCAGCCAGCGCCGCAGGGTCTTTTCGCCGGTGAGCAGCATGGGAGCAAAGCGCATATGCTGCGCCACTAGCCACACCACTAGCCGCACGAATTCTTCTGAATAGCCCAAACGCTGCAAAATGGCCTCCGCCATTTTGGCGCTTTGGGCTTCGTGGCCCGGGTCGCTGGGCTGGCCATCGGGCTTGATGATGCGAATATGGGGCAAGCCCTTGCCCAAATCGTGCAGCGCTAAAGCCCAGCGGATGGCCAGCTCCCGCGGACTGTTATCGATGGCTAAAAGGGTGTGCTCCCAAGTGTCATAAAGGTGGAAGCGAGGATTTTGGGGTAGGCCCAAAAGATGCTCCGCTTCCGGCAGGATGGGCACTTGAAGGTAGGCTCCGTTCTGGCGTACCCTGCAGCTTTGCTGCAGGAGGCCCGTAGCTCGCATCAGCATGAGTCCCTTGCCTGCGTGTTCACTGACAAGGAGCTTTTCAAGCTCCTTGCGTACACGCTCCAAGGATAAGCCACTGCAGCGCTCCACCGGAAAAACAGGTGCTTCCTTTAGATAGTAGGGCGTGCCTGCCATGCCGCAGGCAGGGGCCGGCACGCCGTCCTGTACATAGTCAAAGCCCAGCTGGGCCACAAAACGGCAGGCGCGCAGCATGCGCAGCGCGTCCTCGCCGTAGCGGATCTGAGCTTGACCCACTGGGCGTAGTAAACGCTTTCGCAAATCTTCTCTACCGCCGTGGTAGTCATAGATATGGCCTTGCATGTCCAAGGCCATGGCATTAATAGTAAAATCTCTGCGAGCTAAATCATCCTCTAGCCTGTCACAAAACCAAGTATGGGCAGGACGATGTACATCGCTATCATCGTAGCTTTCACCGCGAAAGGTAGTAACCTCTGTGGAAAAAGCATCTAGCGCAATCAGCACGCAGCCGAAATTATGCCCTAGCTGGTCCACTGTGCGCCAGCCCTTGGCTTGGCACAGGGAGAGCACCTGCTGTGGTCTCGCATTGGTAGTGATATCGTAGTCACCGGGCTCACGCCCCAGCAATAAATCACGCACAGCTCCACCGACGACGTAAGCCTCATAGCCAGCTTCGTTCAATGCCTGTAATATAGATTTGGTATAGGTGGGTAGCTTTGCTACCAATTGAGCTTCTTTCATTTTTGCTAACCCTATCAATCAAAGTCAATACCATCATCCTTCAATTGATATTCTACATTGATACCGAAATACTCCCATAGAATTTCCTTTAATTCGGCGCCGGTGCGGATTTTATAACGATATTTTACGCGTCCACCCAGATAGAATTTTAAGAAATTACCCCGAATGGTAATATTGCAATCCTCTCTAAAAATGGATAGGGTCTTTCCCTTAATAAAAGGGGAATCGGGATGGGCGTCACACCAAAAGCTAACGGCGATGAAATCCTTGTCGATCATGGGGTCCTCAGTAAAGCCATAGAGACGCTTCCAGGGCTTGCCACGCTCCTTTTGCCAGAGCAGCCAGCCAAACATTTCATCCTTGCTCAGCTTGTATTGGCTGATACCATCACTTTGAATGAGGCCTTCCGTCAGTTCCAAGGGTACACGGGGACTTTCACTGTTTACGCCCACATCGGTCAAATAACGTTTATTATCTATATTGACACACATAACACGATGACGGCGGATTTGATAAACCTCCAGCTTATCTGTATAACGAGCGGCATAGCTGGTTACAGCGAAGCCTAGGGATTCCAAAAGCCAATTATAAAGACCGTTCAGCTCAAAGCAGATACCACCGCGATTACGCATAATTAGCTTTTCAAAGACTTCTGAACGCTTTAAAGAGGTGATGCGCCCGTTAAGACAGTCAAAATTATCGTAGGGGATAAATTTTAAATGAGCATCCTGCAATTTTGTTAATGTGGCTAAATCGGCTGCTGGCTCCAAATAGTTGAGCTGCAGCTTGTGCAAGTATTGTTGGATTTGCAGTGGGGTCATGAGTTTGCCGTTAATGGTGTGAATGCTTGAAGAAATAAACAGGGGAATGGATTTTAACCTCAGTGTATTGCTTATAAATTTTTCTTACTGAGCTTCTAAAATAATTGTCTAAGCATTTGAAAAATTTTAGAAAGAGGTGTATAGTAATAGTCAAGATATGAGGTTAGGGAAATTGGAGCCTTCGGCCCCTAAAGTGGAGGTGTAGATATGGCCTTATTATCTTTAGTATTTCTTTTAGTCGCTATTTTTCTAGGCTTTTTCCGTAAAATGAATACGGGCTTGGTGTGCATCGCCTTTGCGTTAGTGCTGGGACGTTTAGCAGGGGTGACTGATAAGGAGATTATCCGAGGCTTTAATTCATCTTTGTTCATCATGCTTTTGGGCGTAACTTATTTATTTAGCTTAGCGCAAATCAACGGTTGCTTGGACTTGTTGGCCAAAAAGGTTGTCTCTTTGGCAGGCAAGCGCGTATATCTGGTGCCCATTATCATTTACGTTTTCTCGACTGTTTTATCAGCCATTGGTCCCGGTACTGTGCCTACCATGGCCATTATGATGGTTTTTTCCATGGCCTTGGCAGCGGAGATGGGCATTCATCCTGCTATGCTCTCTGCGCTGACCGTTCTTGGCGCCAGTGGTGGCGGTGTTTCTCCCCTGGCTGCTACGGGCATAATCGGCATCAATCTGTGCGCAGAGTTTGGCTTGACCGGAATTGAAAGTCAGTTTTTAATGAATGGCGTGCTCTCGTCCACTGTTTACGCTATTGTTGTTTATATCCTTTTAGGAGGCTACAAGCTGCGCATGGACGAGAGTGTAGTTCACGAAAAGACACCGCCCTTTAACGGCAAGCAAAAAATTACCCTGACCGGTATTGTAGTCATGGTAATTCTAGTTATGGTCTTCAAAATAAATGTGGGCCTAGTCAGCTTTGCTGTGGCAGCAGTGCTGTCCTTCCTGAAGGTTTCTGATGAAGCGGAGGCTTTAAAGCGTATTCCCTGGGGTACCCTGCTTTTAATCACCGGCGTAGGCGTTTTAATGCAGCTGATTATTGGTCAAGGCGGCATCAAGATGCTGAGCGCAGCGCTGGTTTCCGTTATGAACGAAAGCACAGCTGTGTCTATTATGGGCATTTGCTCCGGATTACTGAGCTGGTTTAGCTCCACAAGCGGTGTGGTTATGCCAACGCTGATTCCTACTATTCCTCATATTGTGGCGCAAATGGGCGGTGCTGTCAGCGAGCTGGAGCTGGCCACAGCCATCACGATGATCAGCAATACGGCTGGTATCAGTCCTCTATCCACCGGCGGCGCGCTGGCCCTTGCCGCTTATTCCTCAGCTGCCGGAGCTAATTATGAGGAGCAGCACAGTCTTTTTGTCAAGATGTTCATGATTAGCGCCTTCGGCGTACTGGTTTTGAGTATCTTTGCGTATTTCGGCTTGTATCACTGGTTATTGTGATGGCTATAAAAAGCTCTATATTTAGACATAAAAAAGCGGTCCCAAGCGGACCGCTTTTTTTATCCGTATATTTGTAGTTATATTTGCAGAGTACTTAGTTTTTCCAAGGCACAGCCTTGCGCTCCAGCCACTGTAAAACTAAATTAAAGATAAGGCCCAAAAGGGAAAGCACAATAACGCCAGCCATTAGGCGGTCGGTAATCATCAAATCGCCGTAATGCAAAATCAGAGCGCCAATGCCTACCTGGGCCGCGATCATTTCAGCAGCAACCAAAAGCAGCAGGGAGGTGCCGGCGGCAAGGCGTAGTCCGGCAAAAATCATGGGCAAGGCGTTGGGCAAAACCACGCTCTTCATGGTCTTCCACCAGCTGGCATTAAAGCTTACGGCGACTTTAATGAGCAGGGTATCCACGTTTTTTACACCGCTGTAGGTATTCATGGCTACAGGGAAGAAAACGCCCATGCCGATGATGGTTACTTTGGAAAGCTCGCCAATACCCAGCCAGAGAATGAATAGGGGCAGCAGGGCGATTTTCGGAATAGGATAAAGGGCATTAACAATGGGATTGCCAATTTTATCGGCCAAGGCGGAGGTGCCGGTGACGAGGCCTACGGCAAGGCCGATCAGGCTACCCACGGCAAAGCCTACCAAAATTCGATACATGCTTGCGGCCAAGCTCATGCCGATTTCGCCGTCCCCGATCATGACGAAAAGGGAAGTGATAATTTGGCTGGGAGCGGGTAAAAATAGAGCGGAGACAAAGCCGGCACGACAAATCAGCTCCCAAATAAGCAGCATGCCGATGATGGAAACAACGCTAACCCAATGGGGATAGGTTCTCTGCCAATGGGTCATGCGATTGCGCACTTGGTATTCATGTTCAGCCATTATTTTTCCACCTCCATTAAGGCCGCACGGGCATCCTTAGAGATGTGTTCCCAAATAATGCGGATGAATTCGGCTATTTCCTCAGCGTGCTCAGGCTTATCGCGGTCCGCGCGGGGAATGGAAATGGTTAGGATCTTATTGACCTTGCCGGGACGACGGCTGAGCAGTACTACCCTATCGGCCAGCATAACAGCCTCTTGAATATTATGGGTAACATATAAGGTGGTGAGGCGAGTCTTTTCCCAAAGGGTTACCAGCTCCTCCTGCATGATGGTGCGGGTTTGGGCATCTAGAGCGCTGAAGGGCTCGTCCATTAACAGCAGGTCGGGCTCGATGGCTAGAGCTCTCGCGATACCTACGCGCTGGCGCATGCCACCGCTGAGCTGATGGGGGAAGGACTTTTCAAAGCCCTTGAGGCCCACAAGCTCAATATAATGCTTGATACGCTGTTCCCTCTCTTCAGTAGGCATACCGGCGGTTTCCAGACCAAAGGCGATATTGTCGTGAACGTTTCGCCAAGGAAAGAGACCCGTTTCTTGGAAAACGATGCTCATGCGAGGCTCATAGCCAGCCTCTACCTGGGTAAATTTTACCGTACCACTGGTGGGCTCCAAAAGGCCTGAGGCGATATTAAGCAGGGTGGACTTGCCACAGCCGGAGGGACCAACTAAGGCTACAAATTCTTCCTCATTGACCGTCAAATTTATATCCTGTAGTACGGATAGGGCTTTGCCCTTATTGTTGGTAAAATCCTTGCAGATTTTATCAATGACTAATTTCATGCATAATTCCTCCACTTATGGTGCATAAATAAATGTTTCCCCTCGCGTTTTCCGAGGGGAAACGAATATAGAGCGTTTCTTACTTGGTTGCTGCTTCCTGGAAGGAGGTGATAGCTACGTCCTTGGCCTCCAGCTTACCGGAGATAAGCTTGTTTGCAGTGTACCATTTAATTTGGGTGTCGATATCGGATGCCAGCAGTTGACCATTCTTGTCGATGTAGGGCAGGCCCAGCTTAATATCGGCAGCCGGGGATTTCACATATTTAGCAACGATGTTTACGACCTCATCCAATTTCTTGGGGTCCTTCTTTTCGATTGCTGCTTCGTAGTAATAGTTGCAGGCCTTTACATAAGCCTTCATGAAGCGGTCGGCAGCATCTTTGTTCTTCATGAACTCAGGAGAGTAGAAAATAGCGGAGGTTTGATAAGGAATCAAATCGCCAACTTGCACTACTAATTTGCCATAGCCGGCCTTTTGCACCTTGGTAATGTTGGGCTCGTTAAGAATGCAGCCATCGATTTGCTTGCTTTCCAAAGCGGCCATGACGGCACTGAGCTTACCAAGGGGAACGATTTCTACATCATTAAGGCTCATGCCCTGGGTTTCCAGAATACGGCCCAGCATATATTGGAAGGTAGAGCCTTTGCTGGTGATGCCAATGCGTTTGCCTTTGATGTCTTTCAAGGTTTTTACGCCCTTGTTGAAGTTATCGGTGGTTACCAGGAGCGCGGAGGAGGAGAAACCCTTTTGCTCGCGACCCTTGTCTGCGACGATGCCTAATTTTTGACCGTTGGCAGCCATGTTATAAAGGCTGGCGGTGATGCCGGTAGCGCCAACATTAACCTTGGAGGAAGCGGTTGCTACAGCGATAGGATGAGCGGCATCAAACCATTGAGGTTCGATTTCGATGTTTTCAGCGGTAAAGAAGCCCTTGTCCATGGCGATGAACAGCGGTGCGCTACTGGTTAAGCGGAGCATACCTAGGCTTACCTTTACTTTTTCTTTCGGAGCTGCTTTTTTGGCGTCATTGCCACCGCAGCCGGCCAGCGCAAGCATCATGCACATGGCCATTAACAATGCTACTATTTTTTTCATGTTAAAACTTCCCTTCTCCCATGCTACTGAGATTATTACGCTTTACCATTCTACACTATTTTTAGCGAATATGCACGAACTTTTCGTTGTTTTTTACTAAAGTTTGATGAAAAAAAGAAAAATGTGTGATATGTAACATTCCTTGCAAAAAAGATGTTATAATGATACCAGTGAAAGTAGACTTTTTGCATTGCTGAAAGGATGTGTCGGAGTGAAAAGCTCGTGGAAAATACATGTACTGACCCTGGGCTGTATGCTGGCCTTGGCAGGGCCGGCGGCCGCAGCGGAAACGCTGCTGGCCAAAACGGACCTGCGCTTGGCCGATGCCAGAGTTACAGCGGAGCTGTGGGGTGACCGCTTGCCAAGCGGCTATAGCGATGATTTGCTGGTCCTCCTGAAGGACGAGCAGGGTAGTCTGGTGACGGCCTATGCGCCCTCCATAAAGGGTGGCTACTATCCTATGCTGGAGGCAGTTCAGGTGAAACCAGTGCCCAAAAAGGCGGTAGCCGCTGGTAGCGTTGGAACAGTAGCGCAGTCTGGCAAGACTGCGCAGGAAACTTCCGCAGAGGCTGCGCAGCAGCTTTTGCTCAGCGTGGGTCAGGGCGACTGGCAGGCGCCCAGCGAGTTCAGGGTACTGGATTTCGCAGATACCAAAAAAGTAGCGGAGCTATTCAGCTCCGCTGAGAGTATGGGGCTGGTGAGCAGGGTCTATATTAAGGAAGAGAAGCTCCATGTTGAGCTGAAGGATGGACAGAAAAATGTGGCTACCCTGCCCAAGGATGTGGTGCCCGGGAGGCTTTACTACGGAGGCTTGCATTCCTTGACCGCCTATGATGTGGACGGAGATGGCCAGCAGGAGCTATTAGGAACACAGCAACTGGCCGGCGGTAAGCAAAATGTGGCTGATGTAGGCGCGATTTGGCAGCTTCAGAGCGACGATAAATGGAAGCATACCAATATTACCATCATGACTACTACGCCCACGCCTAAGAGCAATACCGTAAATGATGGTAAAGAAATAGCCACGGGCGTAATTTTGCCTCGCAAAATAGTTGTGCCCGGTGGGGAGGCTACCTACCCTGTGTTTGTAAGTAAGGATGTGAAGCTACAAAATAAGCTTAACGAACTGCTGCGCAAGGAGTGCGCAGAGTACCTTGCAAGCTTTTATCAGGGGAGGGCTGATATGGCCTTCAAGGTGATTTCAGCTACTGATAAGCTTGTGTCCTTGGAGCTTATCAGTGGTAAGACGAGCTTCTTGCATCACCATATAAATTTGGACCCTAAGACAGGAAATATTGTTAAACTGGACCAGCTTCTCAATACCCAGGACCCGGATTTACTACCTCTGCTAAGACTTTTATGCACCAATAAAAATATCCAGCTGGAGCAAAAGCTGCCTGCAGAATGGTATATAGAAGGGAATAACCTCTTCCTGCTGCAACGTATTTGTGGTAAGGACGAGGTGGCTGGCTTTGCTCTAGGGAATTTGCATAAATTTATTAAGGATAAACGCTGGATAGAGAAAAAATCTGACTGACCAGTCAGCAAATTTTAAAAAACGACGAAAAACGAAGATTTTTAAAGTAAAATTAACTTATTTTCGGTAAATCGTGTTTGCTTTATTTTTTCCGTTCAATTATAATAGTGTTATTCTGAAACTGGTTCATAGTCTATTTTTAAGCATATATAGTGTGATGGTTTCTGAGTAGAAGAATAAGGAGGTTTTTATATGATTAGTTTTATTCGCTCCAGCCGTGCTAAAAAGGCTGTAGCTGCAGCCTTAGCAGCTACCTTTATCATGGCTGCAGCTGGTTGCGCTAAGCAGGGCCAACAGCAGGCTCCTCAAGCTACGCTGGTAAAGACCATGCAGGTTATTAAGCGCGATACTCCTTTGGTGTATGATTACACTGGCTTTGTACAGGCTCAACAGGAGATGGATTTGAAGGCTCAGGTGAGCGGCCAAATCACAGGCAAATTCTTTAAGGGAGGCGACACCGTTGTGGCAGGACAAAAGCTATACACCGTGGATGCTCGCACCTATCATGCCAATGTGCTCAATGCGCAGGCCGGTGTGGCCAATGCTAGAGCTGCTCTGGCTGTAGCTTCTCTGGATGCAGAGCGCTATACCAAGCTGTATGAGCAAAACGCGATTTCCAAGCAGGCCTTGGATAATGTGATCATGCAGCGTGATCAGGCTATGGCAGCCGTTAACGCCCAAGAGGCCTTGCTGGAGAATGCCCAAATCAATATGACTGATACCACTGTTAGAGCACCCTTTACGGGTCGCATTGATACCAATGCTGTAGAGGTTGGTAACTATGTAGTAGCAGGGCAAACCTCATTGGTGAAGATTTCTAACACCGATCCCGTGTATGTACAATTCACCATGGCTGAGCCAGAATATTTAAAGCTTTCCGCTGCTCAGGATGGTAATGGCGGCGCTGCTCTTGATAATCTTACAGCTGTGCTCAGCGACGGCTCCACCTACGACATTAAGGGTAAGATTGCCGAGGTTAACCGTGGTATTAACGATAGTACCGGCACCTTGACCATCAAGGCGCTGTTCAGCAACCCCGTGCGCCGTTTGCTGCCGGGCATGTTCGCTCATGTGCAGGCCACTGCCGGCATCAAAAAGGATGCTCTCTTGATTCCTAAGCGTGCCGTTACCGAAATGCTCTACAAGAAATTCGTTTATGTAGTGGGCTCCGATAATAAGGTAACCATGAAGGAAATTACCCTTGGCCCCAGCGTTGGGCGTTTGTTCGTGGTTGAAAGCGGCTTAAACGGCGATGAAGTTTTGGTAGTTGAAGGCACTGGTAAGGTTCGCCAAGGCGCGGAGGTTAAGGCTCAGCCCATGACCGAGGCCGATCTTGATACTACTGAAAAGACTCAACAAAAATAAGGAGGTAAGCTAAGTGGCACGTTTTTTTATTGATCGCCCTGTCTTTGCGATAGTGTTAGCGATTTTGATCACCTTACTTGGTGCCCTTGCCGGTTTCAGCTTGCCTATTGCTCAATATCCTAATATTACTAAACCCCGTATTTCTGTAGAAACCAACTATGTTGGCGCTTCTGCCGACGTAGTTGAAGAAGCCGTTGCCCAAGCTATTGAGCAGAAGGTCAGCGGTGTAGAAAATATGCTGGATATGAGCTCCGTCAGCACCAGTAATGGTCAGTACACACTGAACGTACAGTTCAACCTGGAGAAAAATGCTGATATCGCTTCTGTAGAGGTACAGAACCGTGTATCCCAGGCCAACAGCTCCATGCCTAGCGAGGTTAGTGCTTATGGTATTACCACCGCTAAGGAATCTGCTGAAACCATTATGTATTTTGGCTTGTATTCTCCTAACAATACCTATGATGGCATGTTCCTGCGTACCTATGCCGATGCCAACTTTATCGATGCGGTAAAGCGTGTTAAGGGCGTATCCACTGTAAGCGAATATGGTCCGGAATATTCTATCCGCCTGTGGCTGAATCCTGAAAAAATGGCTCAGCTGGGCGTTACTGTGGATGATGTGTCCACTGCTATTAAAACCCAAAACATTCAGGCTGCCGTTGGCTCCATCGGTGACCGTCCTACCGCTGCTGAGCAGGAAAGAACCTATTCTGCCAGCGCTCAAGGTCGTTTGAAGACTGTGGAAGAGTTTGGCAATGTTATTGTGCGCACTAGAAATGGTGATAACCTGAAGCTGCGTGACATTGCGACTATTAAAGAAGGTCCTCGTAACGACATGGTTGTCAGCCGCTTAAATGGCGGTGAATCCGTAGTATTCCCCGTATCCTTGACCTCTGATGCTAACGCAATTGAAACCGTTGGCAAAATTCGCGAGGTTCTGAAGGAAGCAGAAACACGTTTCCCCGAGGATATGAAGCTGATTGTTATCCAGGATAATACCCAGTTTATTACTGAATCCTTGAACAAGGTCGCGCATACATTCTTCGAAGCTTTGGTGCTGGTTATTTTGGTTGTGTACATGTTCCTGGGCAGCTGGCGTGCAACCTTGATTCCTCTGCTGGCAGTACCGGTATCCTTGGTTGGTACCTTTGCCTCCTTCGTGCTTTTGGGTTTTACCATTAACACGCTAACCGCCTTCGCTATGATTTTAGCTATCGGCCTTGTTGTCGATGACGCTATCGTCGTAGTTGAGGCCGTTGAGCATCACATTCAAGAAAATGGTATGTCCCCCAAGGAAGCAACCTATCGTGCTATGAACGAAGTATCCGGCCCTGTTGTGGCTATCGCCTTCGTTTTGTCCGCAGTATTTATTCCGGTAGCCTTCACCGGTGGTACCGTTGGTGAATTGTACAAGCAGTTCGCTATTACTGTATCCGTATCCATGATGCTTTCTGCAATTGTTGCATTGTCTTTGACTCCTGCGCTCTGCTCCTTGATTTTGAAGAAGAAGAGTGAGGATGAGGCTCCCAAGGGCTTTATTGGCAAGGCAGTTGCTGCCTTCAACAATTGGTTCGAAAGAACTTTGGGCAAATATGTTACCAATGTGGAGGTCTGCATTCGTAAATCCAAGCTGGTGCTCACCTGCTTGGCTGTGGTTGTTATCCTGACCGGCGTTATCGCTAAGCACACTCCCACCGGCTTCGTTCCCAACGAGGATCAGGGCATGAGCGCCGTATCCGTAAACCTGCCGGAGGCTGCTTCCAGTAATCGTGCTTTGCAGATTATCGAAGATGTTTCTGCAAAGGCTCGCAAGCTCCCCGGTGTTAAGAACGTTATGTCCGTTGCTGGCGTAGACATTTTGTCCGACGCACAAAAGGCTAACTCTGCTCTGATGGTTATTTGTATGGATGATTATAATAATCGTACCACTACTACCCAACAGGTTATTCCTATGATTTTTGGCTTGGGTGCACAATACCCCGATGCTAATATCATGGCCTTCCAGCCGCCTTCCCTGCCCGGTGCCTCCAATACCGGTACCTTGAGCCTGTATTTGATGAACCTAGCTGGTGAGGATGTGGAAACTATGGGTCAGCGTGCGAACGAGTTCCTCGCTAAGGCTCGCCAACGTCCTGAGGTTGGTATGGTTTATACCACCTTGAACACCAATACCCCTGTGTATAATTTTGATGTGGACCGCGAAAAGGCACAAAGCCTGGGCGTGCCCGTATCCAGCGTATATTCCGCTATGCAGGCCTTCTTAGGCGGCAGTGAAATCAACGATATCAACAACTTCGGTCGTACCTGGAAGGTAGTTATGCAGGCCGATGCAAAATATCGTACTAATGTGGACGATTTACGTTATTTCTTCGTGCGTAGTAATAATGGTGCCATGGTACCCCTGAATACGCTGGTAACCCCCGTACAGAAGAATAGCTCCTTGGTTATGACCCGCTTCAATGGCGCTCGTGCCATCAAGATTGCCGGTGACCCTGCTGATGGTTATTCCACTGGTGAGGCAATGGCGGCCTTGGAAGAGGTTGCTAAGGAAACTCTTCCCAGTTCCTACACTTATGAGTGGGTTGACCAGAGCCGCGATGAAATCGAGGCTGGCAGTCGTTCTACCCAGATTTACCTCATTTCTATGATTTTCGTATTCCTGTGCTTGGCAGCTCTGTACGAAAGCTGGACCATTCCTCTGGCAGTGCTCTTGTCCGTGCCCTCTGCAATCTTTGGCTGCTTCCTGTCCCAATACCTGCGTGGTCAAAACAACGACGTTTACATGCAAATCGGTATGATCACCCTGATTGGCTTGGCAGCGAAGAACGCAATTTTGATTGTAGAATATGCTAAGATGAATATGGAAGAAAATGGTATGGATGTGGTTACCGCCGCAGTGGAGGCAGCTCGCCTGCGTCTGCGTCCTATTTTGATGACCTCCTTCGCCTTCATCCTTGGCTGCTTGCCCTTGGCTATTGCCACCGGCCCGGGCGCTGGCGCCCGTGTATCCATGGGTAACGCCGTAGTTGGCGGTATGACCATCGCCACCTTCTTCGGTATCTTCCTGATTCCGGTGCTCTTTGTAGTTGTAGAAAAATTCTTCAGCCGCAAAAAGAAGCAGGATGACCATATGGCTGACCAAATGTAAGGCTTTACCTTGAGGCCTAAATCGTATACTCCATAAAGTAAGCTCCGCTTAGTCTATTATGATTAAGCGGAGCTTTTTTATGTGGAAAGCCGGAAATTAGTAGCTTAAAAAAGCATAAATAAAGTTAAAAAACATAAAAAAATAAAATAGCTCTATTAAGTAATTAGACAAAGGGTTAGCTGTGAGCGAAAGGTGGCTATGGCAACAGTTTGCAGATATTCTAGAAATTATAATGGATACCGACAAGGCAGCTTGTCCGCTATTATAACCATCCGTTGGACGAGAACGGAAAAATTATGTGGAGGTGATGTTATGGGTCCAGTAACAACGAATCCCTGGCTGATTGCTGTGATTAACATGGTTATTGTTTTCGGGGTATTGATAGCTCTGGGCGTATTAATGAGTATGATTCAGGTCGTAGATCCCACAAAAAATCACTAACAAAACTTAAGGAGGAAAATTTTTTATGTTTGAGGCGTTTATTGTTGCTCTGTCTTCCGTATGGGCAGACTCTGGCTTTTCTGCCTTGACAGCTGGCCACATTATTATGATCGCTGTTGGTCTTGTGCTGCTGTATATGGCTATTGGTAAGGGCTTTGAGCCCTTGCTGCTGTCTCCGATTGCTTTTGGTTGTATTCTAGCTAACATTCCGAAGAATGGCTTTGAACAACCTGGCGTTATGTCCGTTATTATGTATGGTATCAACCACGAAGTATTCCCGCCGCTGATTTTCTTGGGCGTAGGAGCAATGACTGACTTTGGTCCCCTGATTGCTAATCCCAAGACCTTGCTTCTGGGTGCTGCTGCTCAAGCAGGCGTATTTGTAGCTCTGCTTGGCGCGATGCTTTTAGGCTTCTCCGTACAAGAGGCAGCTGCTATCGGCATTATCGGTGGTGCTGATGGTCCTACTTCCATTTATTTGGCTGCTAAGATGGCTCCCCAACTACTGGGTGCTATCGCCGTCGCTGCTTATTCCTATATGTCCTTGGTTCCGCTGATTCAACCGCCTATCATGCATCTTTTCACTACTGAGGCTGATCGCAAGATTGTTATGAAACAGCTGCGTCCTGTTTCTAAATTCGAGAAAATCGTTTTCCCGATTATGACTACTATTATCATTTCCTTACTGCTGCCCTCCGTAACCGCTTTGATTGGTATGCTAATGCTGGGTAATCTGTTCAAAGAAGCAGGCTGCTTAGATCGTTTGTCCGACACTGCTCAAAACGCTTTGATGAACACAGTAACCATCATGCTGGCAACCGGTACTGGCTTGACCATGAGCGCCGAGTCCTTCCTGAACTACCAAACCATCCTGATTATTTTCTTGGGTCTGGTAGCCTTCATCGGTGGCACTGCAGCCGGTGTAATCTTTGGTAAGCTCATGTGTACCTTTGATGGCGGTCAAACCAATCCGTTGATCGGCTCCGCCGGCGTATCCGCAGTGCCTATGGCTGCTCGTGTATCCCAGATTGTCGGCCAAAAAGCTAATCCTGCTAACTTCCTGTTGATGCATGCTATGGGTCCCAACGTCGCAGGCGTAATTGGTACTGCAGTTGCCGCTGGTACTATGCTGGCAATGATCGGCCCCGTTGCGAAATAAAAAGTTCATTCTTTAGGGACGGGCGATACCCCCGTCTTAATAATGCTAAATAAATGAGCCCCGCACACAAGCTTGTGGCGGGGCTTATTTGCTGTCTCAAAGCTGAAAAAAGACATAAAAAAATAACCAGTTCGCAGCTGGTTATTTTTTGCGTCCAAGGCTGTTCGCATCAGCATCGGACATTCTCCCAAATCTTACTATTCGCAAATTGAAGATTGGGAAGATATTAAATGGTTGCTTTGCAGTAATTATTCTAGCAAAGTAATAAGATATTTCTGTTGCCTAGGTCACAGAAAATTATTTAAAAAATATAGTAATCATAAAGTTAGTTTAGGAAAGATATTTTGTAAATAATGTAAGCAATAGGCCTTGAAAAAGTGTGGCCTGCGCAACAGAATATAAAAAAATTTACTTTTATACTTAATTAAGTAAGATAAGTAGCATGTCTTACTGGATATAATCCCCTTTTATTTTTAGAGAAAGAGGTGAATTTTATGGGTCCTGTAACAACTAATCCGTGGCTGATTGCGCTCATCAACATGACCATTGTTTTCGGAGTATTGATTGTGTTAGGTGGGTTAATGAGCTTACTTCAGGTAGTAGATCCTACCAAAAAATAATCTGGTTTCGAAGCAGCACTGCTGCTTTAAGCTGCTTCATGAAAGATGGTATTTCTAGCGAAGCTTTTGTAGGAAGCATCGCACTTCCTGCCAGGCTAGGGGAGACTGGTAAGCAAAAGTGGTGCTGAAATGCATTCGGAAATGGAGTATTAATTGCCGTGAGGCAATTCGCACTTATAAAATCCCAAACTGGGAAACAAGGAGGAAATTTTTACATGGAAGCATTTGTAGTTGCTTTGGCATCCGTATGGGCAGACTCTGGCTTCTCTGCTCTGACCGGCGGTCATGTAATCATGATCTGCGTTGGTCTGGTTCTGCTGTATATGGCTATTGGTAAGGGCTTCGAGCCTTTGCTGCTGTCCCCGATCGCATTCGGTTGTATTTTGGCTAACATTCCTAAAAACGGTTTCGAACAACCTGGTGTTATGTCTGTAATCGCATACGGCATTCACCACGAAGTATTCCCGCCGTTGATTTTCTTGGGCGTAGGCGCGATGACCGACTTCGGTCCTCTGCTGGCTAACCCCAAAACCCTGCTCTTAGGCGCTGCTGCTCAGGCTGGCGTATTCATCGCTTTGCTGGGCGCTATGCTGCTGGGCTTTAACGTTCAAGAGGCTGCTGCTATCGGCATCATCGGTGGCGCTGACGGCCCGACTTCTATCTATCTGGCTGCTAAGATGGCTCCTCAACTGTTGGGCGCTATCGCCGTTGCTGCTTACTCCTACATGAGCTTGGTTCCCCTGATTCAGCCTCCTATCATGATGCTGTGCACCACTGAACATGACCGCAAAATTGTTATGAAGCAATTGCGTCCTGTTTCTCATTTCGAGAAAATCACTTTCCCGATCATGTGCACCATCATCATCTCCCTGCTGTTGCCTTCCGTAACCGCATTGATTGGTATGCTGATGCTTGGTAACCTGTTCAAAGAAGCAGGCTGCTTGGATCGTCTGTCCGACACCGCTCAAAACGCTATGATGAACATCGTAACCATCATGCTGGCTACCGGTACTGGTGCTACCATGAGCGCTGAGTCCTTCCTGAACTATCAAACCATCCTGATCATTTGCTTGGGTCTGGTTGCATTTATCGCTGGTACTGCTGCAGGCGCTCTGTTCGGTACTTTGATGTGCAAGCTGGACGGCGGCCAAACCAACCCCTTGATTGGTTCTGCCGGCGTATCCGCAGTACCTATGGCTGCTCGTGTATCTCAAAAAGTTGGCCAAAAATGCAATCCTGCTAACTTCCTGCTGATGCATGCTATGGGTCCCAACGTTGCAGGCGTAATTGGTACCGCAGTTGCAGCTGGTACCATGCTGGCTATGATTGGTCCTGTTGCTAAATAATTTTTTACTGCAACTCCCCTAAGAGGGTGCGCTAGTCGCACCCTCTTTTTTATGTTCCAAATAGCAAAAAATGTTCCGTTTACTTTTTCGTTACACGCAGGAAGAATAGGAAAAGAGCTTGTGCCATGTATAAGAAATAATTGGTTTAATTTGTCAAAGTGTCATTAAAAAAACACATTTACTTGGTATGATAGTTTTGACCATAAAAAGAGATTAAGCTATAATTAGATTGGTAAATAATGAAAGAGAAAATGAGGGATTGCTATGTTGAAGTTTTTACAAAAGAACAAATATATGATTATCGTAGCGGCATTGGTATTGGCTGGCAGCTATGGTGGCTATAAATATTATCAAAGCAACCAAACTGCTACACAGACTGTGAAGCTTGGCCGCGTAACTAGGGGCGATTTAACGGAAACTGTGTCCGCTACAGGCTCCTTGACTGCCCTGGATAACGTGGACATCAGCTCCAAGATTACCGGTCGTATCGTGGAGGTTTTGGTCAAAGAAAACCAGCATGTAAATGCAGGCGACGTGTTGGTGCGCTTGGATGCAACCTCTTTAAAGGCTACCTTGGCCCAAATGCAGGCCAAGCTGACCAATGCCCAGCTCACCTATAAGCGTGATTTGGATTTGCTGCATCAGGGAGCCATTAGTCAGGCTGTTTTTGATGCCGCCTATGCTGATTATTTGGTAGCCAAAAGCAATTACGAAAAGGCTGCCTCAGATGTGAATGATACTATTATTACCACACCCATCAGCGGTTATATTATCGGCAAGCCCACCCCCGTCGGCCAGACCATCAGCTCCGGTATTAGCACGCCTCAGGTCATCATGAGCGTAGCCACTCTGGATAACATGGAAATCGAAGCATTGGTGGACGAGTCCGATATTGGTCAAGTCAAGGAAGGCCAAAAGGTAAAGTTCACTGTGGATGCATATCCTGAAGAAACCTTCATGGGCACGGTGCGCCTGCTTTCCAAAAAAGCAACTACGGAAAACAACGTTATTTATTATAAGGTCTATGTAACAGTTGACGATGCCAAGGGCAAGCTTTTGCCCACCATGACTGCCCGTGCCGAGTTTATTATCAGCGAGGCTAAGGATGTTATGATGGTGCCCTTGAATTGCATCTATACCGAAGGCAAGCGTCGTTATGTAAAGATTTATAACGAAAAGACCAAGGAAACTAAGGATGTGGATGTTACTGTGGGCTTAAGCAATGACAGTAACATTGTGGTGACAGGCGCTGCCCTTAATGAGGGCGAGAGGCTGCTGGTGAAGAAGGCAGTGGCTAAGCAAAGCGGTCAAAACCGCATGGGACCTCCGCCAATGTAAGAGGGTGAGTAAAATGGCAGTTATCCAATTAAAGGATATTATGAAAACCTATATCATGGGTGACAGCATTGTGCATGCGCTGAATCATGTGAATGTGACCATTGAATTTGGTGAATTCACCTCCATCATGGGGCCTTCTGGCAGCGGCAAATCCACCATGATGAATATTCTGGGCTGCTTGGATAGACCCACCAGCGGCGAATATTTCTTGGATGGCAAGGAAATCGCCGGCTATAACGATGATGAGCTGGCCCATACCCGTAATGCTAAGATTGGCTTTGTTTTCCAAAACTTCAATTTGCTTAGCAAGCTGACGGCACAGGCCAATGTGGCGCTGCCTTTAGTCTACGCAGGCGTAGGTGAGGAGGAGCGTATGGAGCGAGCCAAGCAGGCCTTGGAGGCAGTGGGCTTGGGCTCGCGCTTAGAGCATAAGCCCATGGAGATGAGCGGTGGCCAGCGTCAGCGCGTGGCTATCGCTCGGGCGCTGATTAATAATCCGGCCATTATTATGGCCGATGAGCCTACGGGTAATCTTGATACCAAGTCCAGCTATGAGATTATGGATATCTTTAAGTATTTAAATAACGCAGGCAAGACGGTGGTCATGGTTACCCATGAGCCGGATATTGCTGAGCAGACCAAGCGTATTCTGGTTATGCGTGATGGTAAGCTAGTTAGCGACGAAAGAAGGTGAAGTCATGTTCAACGAATCTATTAAAATGGCTTTGGATGGCATGATTTCCAACAAGCTGCGGACCTTTTTAACGCTTTTAGGCATTATTATTGGTGTTGGCGCCGTCATTGCCATGGTTAGCCTTGGCTTTGGCGTAAAGGAGAATATCAAGAATAATATCTCTAAGCTAGGCAGCAATCTTTTGGTAATAACCTCCGGCGGCCGAACGGCCACCGGTGCTCGCTTAGCAGCTGGCGAGGGTGCCAAGCTGACCTATGAGGATGCGGAGGCCATCATGAAGCAGGTGGACGGCATCGCGAATATGAGCGCCAGCGTGAACAAGAGTTATCAGCTGGTAGCGGGCAATCAAAACTGGACCAGCAGGGTTGAGGGTACCACCCCCAGTAATTTCGAAATCCAAAGCTTGGAAATCGAGGATGGTCGTATATTCCACAACAAGGATTTGAACAGCCGTAGCAGAGTCGCTGTCATCGGCACCACTGTGGCTGAAAGCCTCTTCCCCGAGGGCGAGCCCGTGGGGAAGATGATGCGTATTAACAAGGCTCCCTTTCAGGTTATTGGTGTGCTAAAGAGCAAGGGCCAAAGCGGTATGGGGCAGGATCAGGACGATGTGGTTTATATCCCCTTGACCACGGCTCAAAACCGTATGATGGGCATTACCTATGTGCAAAGGGTAACGCTACAGGCGGAAAACGAAAACGTTATTAACGATGTGCAGGCCGAGGCAGAGCAGGTCTTGCGTACGCGGCATAAAATTAAGGCTGGAGCCTACGATGACTTCACCGTGCGCAACATGGCGGCCATCATGGAAACCATGATGGAAACGGCCAATAGCATTACCATGCTGTTGGGCTGCATAGCGGCGATCTCCCTTCTGGTCGGCGGCATTGGCATTATGAACATTATGCTGGTGTCCGTTACTGAGCGTACTCGTGAAATCGGTATTCGCAAGGCCTTGGGTGCTACCTATAACAATATCCTGCTGCAGTTTTTGATTGAAGCCATGGTTATTGGTATTGTAGGCGGTAGCTTGGGCGTGGTGTTAGGCGTGGGCGCTTCCTTCGCTATCAGTCATTTCGCTGGCTGGAACACAGTGATTTCTCTGTGGGCCATCATCATCGCCGTGGTCTTCTCCATCGGTATTGGTCTGTTCTTCGGCATTTATCCGGCTCGCAAAGCAGCCCTTTTGGATCCTATTGACGCTTTACGCTATGAATAAGCAGGAAAATATAGTATAATATAGTTAAGAAAAGGAAAAGACAGTGGCCCGTTGCTACTGTCTTTTTCGCAATGAGACGGGTAAGAACATGAGGAAGAATTATTTGCGGGATATGGAGCCCTGCAAAGACAAGAGACAGAAGAATAAGGTGAGCTTGCAGGAATATCTGCAGGCCTTGGGCAGTTTTTTGCGTAAGCCTAAAACGCTGTTCGATTTGAAGGATCGAGGTTGTTTTTTTATTCTTCTGGCGATGGTAATTATTCTGCTACAAAAGGTTGTGGAATATCTAAGCAATTGATATAATAATATGATAAGACAATTCTGTGCCGTTTGATTTAGGGGCATTAGGGAGGATGGCTGTGGCTGGCAAGAGCTTAGGCATATTAGGTGGGACCTTTGATCCCATTCATATAGGACATTTGCGGATGGCGGAGCATGTTTTTCAGAGGATGGAGCTGGAAAAGATTGTTTTTATTCCTGCTTATGTACCACCCCACAAGCTGGGACAGGACTTTGCGCCGGCGCTGGACCGCTATGCCATGACGGAGCTGGCTGTGGCAGATAATCCTCATTTTCTAGTGTCGGATATAGAGCTAAAACGGAGCGGTGTTTCCTATACTATCGACACTGTGCGACAGCTGCATAAGCTATACGCTGACAGGGAGCTGAACTTTATTATCGGCGCTGACAGCGTGGCTCAGCTGCACACCTGGCATAACATTGAAGAAATGCTGGAGTTGACGCGTTTTGTGGCAGTGTGGCGACCGGGCTATGAGGATGCTATGGAGGAGCTAGCGCGTCATTTGGGCGAGCGCGCCAAGGAACGCGTGCTGCTTTTGGATACACCGGTCTACGATATTTCCTCCACAGAAATTCGCACGCGCATTCGTGAAGGAGCGAGTCTAACAGGGCTTGTGCCCAGTGCAGTGGAGAAATATATTTATGAGCATGGGTTATATAATAGGAGATAGATAGCATGATGACTTTGGAAGAAATGCAAGCGTTGCTAAAGGAAAGCATTCCCGGCAAGCGCTATAAGCATTCGGTAAATGTTTACGAAACGGCGCTGAAGCTGGCGGAGGCTCATGGGCTGCCCAAGGAAAAAATTGCTGTTTCCGCATTGCTGCATGATTGTGGACGAGAGGTGCCTAGCAAGGACAGCGTAGCGAAATGCCAAGAGCTAGGTCTGCCCATTGACGAGGTGGAGCTGCATCAGCCTATTTTATTACACGCGAAGCTGGGCGTTTATAATGCTATGCATAAATATGGTGTGGCCGACCAAGAGATTTTAGATGGAATTATGTATCACACCACCGGCATTGATGGCATGTCCAAGCTGGCTAAGGTCGTATATTTGGCCGACATGATTGAGCCGGGAAGGGACTTCCCCGGCGTGGAGGAGCTGCGTAAGCTGGCCCGCAGGGATTTAGATAGGGCCATGCTGTTGGCTTATAGCAATACGATTCGCTATTTGCTGGAGGGCGGTTTACTCATTCATCCCCATTGCATTTCTGGCTATAATGAGTTGATTTTGGCAGCAAAAGCAAAGTGATTTGATAGGGAGTACTATATGGAAGATATGCAAAATGAGGAGCAGAGGCCTGCACGTCCTAAAAGGCGTAAGCTACGCTGGGGTCGGCTGCTGCTTTTGCTCACAATATTTGGCCTTTTTGTGGCTGGCCTGTTTTGGGGCAGCGTGTGGATTTACGATACCTTTGTCAATCCGCCCCAGAAAAATGTGGTAGCTGCTGCCGATGATACCATTCGTAAGGATGAAAAGCTTAATGAGCGCATTAATGTGCTGCTTTTGGGCATTGATGACGGTGACAGCGAAGCTGCTGAATCGGAGCCTAAGCGTACCGATGCCATTATTCTGCTGAGCTTTGACCCACAAAAGAATCAGGTGGCGGTGCTGTCCATTCCCCGTGATACCAAGGTGGTTTTGCCAGGACACAAGGACCCTGACAAAATTAATGCGGCCTATGCCTATGGTGGGGCGGTGATGGCTAAGCAGACGGTAGCTAATCTGCTCAGGGTGCCCATTCACTATTATTGCTTGGCCGATTGGCGAGGCTTTATCGATGTGGTCAATTTGATTGGCGGCGTGGATATTTACGTTGATAAGGATATGTATTACGAGGATCCCTATGCCAATCTTGTTATTGATATTAAGCATGGCTATCAGCACATGGATGGAGCCACGGCAGGCAAATATGTGCGCTTCCGTAGTGATGAGCTGGGGGATATTGGTCGTGTGCAGCGCCAACAAAAATTCCTCAAGGCTGCGGCGGAGCAAATGTTTTCTGTGCAAAACGTGACTAAAATCAGCAGCCTTTTGGCAACGCTGGATAAATATATTCATACTGATTTGAATACCCTGACTATGCTTAGGGCTGCCAACAGCTTCAAGCTGTTTGGGGACGATAAAATACGCAGCTGTATGCTGTATGGCCAATTTGATGATTCCAGTGGCGTAAGCTTTTGGGATGCGGACCGTAAGTCCGTAAATAAGTCTTTAGAGGAGCTGGGAATTCCTTATATCAAGGAAAAAGAGGATGAGGCCAAGGTGGAGGAGGAAGCTCCGCGGCAGCATCTCCAGCCCAAGGATAGAGAACAAATCTACCGCGAAAAAAATAGCAAGAAGTAAAAGGAGGATTTTACATGGAAACTAAAATGTTAGCAACTAAGATTGCCGCTGCTGCTAGTGATAAAAAAGCAAAGGATATTTTACTTTTGAATATGGAGGGCCTGTCCCCTGTTACTGATTATTATGTAATTTGCAGCGCAAGCAATACTACCTTGGTACGCACTATCGCTGATAATATTGAGGATAAGCTGGGCGAGGCGGGCGTGTTCCCTAACCACAAGGAGGGCTATCAGGACTCTCGTTGGGTGCTTTTGGATTATGGCGATGTGGTTGCCCATATCTTCTTAGAAGAAGAGCGTGATTTCTACAATCTGGAGCAGCTGTGGGCCGATGCTCCTTCCGAAGCCTTTGTGGAGAGTGAAGATGCTGAATGAGAAAAAACCTATGGGCAAATTTACGAAAAAGCCTGTAGTGGCGCAGAATAATACTAAATATCGCCCTGGTGATGTGGTTTCCTTAAAGGTCGTGCGTCTGGGTGAAATGGGTGCTTTCTTAGATGGTGGCACTGGTAATACGGACGATGATATTTTGCTGCATAAGCTGCAGCAGACAGCGGAGGTCAAGGAAGGCGATTCCGTTAAGGTATACCTTTATTTGGACCCCAGCAAGCGTCTGACGGCCAGCATGAAGCTGCCAAAAATGCGTGAGGGTCAGCTAGGCTATGTGCGTGTGATCAGCGTAACTCGCGATGGCGGCTTCGTGGATATCGGTGCCGAGCGTGGTGTTTTCTTGCCCTATAGCCAGATGCGTGGCCATGTTAGCGAGGGCCAGCTGGTTTGGGTAAAGCTTTATCGCGATAAGAGCGGCCGTCAGGCCGTGACCATGCGTGTGGAGGAGGATATGCAGCGTGCCTCTAAGCCTGCCGAAGGCTTGAAGGTGGGCGACAAGGTAACCGGAACCATTTATAATATTGTGCCGGAGGGTTTCTTCATCTTTACTACGCAACGCTTCATTGCCTTTTTGCATCGTAGCGAGGTTCCAGGTGGTCGCTTAGATTTTGGTCAACAAATCACCGGTCGAGTGACCTTCCTGCGTGAGGATGGCCGCATTAACATCTCCATGCGTCTGCAAAAGGAGAATGCTTTAGTGGCTGATGCTGAGGATATTTATGCATATCTGGTGAAGCGCAATGGCAGCATGCCCTATTGTGACAGCACCCCGCTGGAGATTATCAAGCAAAAATTTGGTATTAGCAAGGCCGCCTTTAAGCGCGCCTTGGGTCATTTGATGAAAGAAGGCAAGGTGCGCCAAGAAAATGGCTGGACCTATGTTGTGGAAGAAAAGAAATAAGCCGTGAGCTTTATAGCTACCCGCTGGTCGGGTAGCTTTGCTTTTTGGAATGGGATATTGCTAGGGAAAATGTACATTAGCTTCCTTACATTGTGAGGAGCTGTCAGCGTGGCTGACTGAGAGGGGTTTGTAGTTACTATGGATTTATCTAACTTATTAATGGCCGGACTAATCATCTTTCTCGGCTCATTTTTCGCTACTGTATCCGGGTTTGGCTTTGCGTTAGTAGCAACTCCGCTTTTAGCGCTGATTATGCCAGTGAAATGGGCCATCATTTTCATTTTGGTGCTAACAGTGGTTTTGCGTATTTTGACTATGTATCAGGTGTGGGGCGAATTTAATTGGCGAACAGTAATCCTGACTAGCATTGGCAGCTTTATCGGCATGCTGCCGGGCAGCAAGGTGCTGCACTTTATTTCCATCACCCATTTGCAAATCTTTTTGGGCATAGTGCTGCTTGTTGCCACAGCCTTGATGAGCCTACAGTACACAGTGCCCATCAAGAATAAAACTGCAGGACGCTTAGGTGCAGGCTTTTTAAGCGGCTTTTTTGGAGCCTGCACTAGTGTCAGCGGTCCGCCGTTGGTGCTGTATTTCCTTAACGAGCACACCGATAAAACAGAAATGCGGGCCAATATGATTTGGATTTTTGGTGTGACAGGCATCCTATTTGTTGGCGCTAGCTATTGGGCCGGTAATATTGCTGCTGTGGGTGATTGGAGCTATTTATATAGCATGATCCCTGCCACGTTCCTCGGCGTTTTGGCAGGTGAGCGCATGTTCCGCTATCTTAATCAACAGCTTTTCCGCCGCTTGTCTCTACTGATAGTGCTGGTAGGCGCGGTGATGATGCTGTTTAATGGTATGAGAGAGCTGTGAGTAAATATTATTTAGAATAAAATAGACCAGGACTATTGGTTTATCAAAGATGTCTTTTGATATAACTATAGTCGCTGGTCTTTTTTTATTTTTGTCTAAATGTGATAGGCACGCTCATGTAGCAGCGTACTATTTGCCCTGCTTGATTGCGTGCTGGCGTAAATTTCCATTTGTAGCAGGCCTTTTGGGCAGCTTGATCTAAATTAGCGTTGCCAGAAGAAGAAAGTACGGTGATTTCTTCAACTTTACCATTTTTGTTGACCAACAGTCTTAATACTGCTGTCCCTTGAATACCTGCATTGCGTTCTGCTGAAGGATAAACTGGAGAGGGGTTATAGACCAATCTGGGAGGAACAGCTGGAGCTGAATAAACGCTCGTGCCCGGTCCATAGCCGCTGCCTATACCAGTACCATGCCCGCTTCCATGTCCACCGCCACTACCACTTCCGCTTCCTGAACCGATGCCACTACCAAAGCCAGTACCATGACCTGTACCTACGCCTCCGCCACTACCGGTGCCTTTTTTTACATAAGGCTTTCCGTTAGTTTGTTGTGGTTTAGGAGTGGAAGCTAGCTGTTTATCACCTTGCCAAATTTCATCTGCTTGAGGAGGAGCTTCGTCGGTAGGGGATTGCTGGGATGCACCCTCATCAGTTGCTGTCTCTATGGTTCCGTCACTGCCGTCGCCTTGGCCTCCACCGCCGCCACCACCACCATACATAGTGATTTCAACAATCTCATCAGTATAGGCTTGGGAGACATTTAAAACACCAGAAAAAGCCACTAGTAAAAAAACAAGGCAGTGCACAATAACTGATCCAAGCATGCCTAATCGTTGTCGCTTTTGTGTGTCCATTATTTTTCAGCTCCATCCGTTGCTAAGCCAAAACGAGTAATACCAGAGCCCTTGAGCTTGTCGATTAAAGTTATTACTCGTCCATAATCAATATCCTTATCAGCTCGTATTATAACGGCAAAATAAGGATTATTTTTTTGCTCAATGCTGGCTTGAGTTAATAATGCCTTTAGATCGGTTTTGGCATCGCCCAAATAAATACTGCCATCACTTTTTAGAGAAACGGCAAAGGTTGAAGTCGTATCACTGGCTGCGGATGCAGCTTTGGGCAATTTAACGGGAATAGTCTTTAAATCAATCATATACATAGTGCTTAACATAAAGAAAACTAGCAAGAAAAACATAATATCGATCATGGGAATGATATTTAGCTCAGGTGGTTTACGATTGCGAATATCTCTTAGCTGCATTATTTTTCACCTCTTGCTTCGGCTTCTAATAGTGCTGAAAAGCATTGCTCCATATTAGTAATGATATTGTCCATTCTGTGAGAGAAGTAAGAATGGGCGCACAGGGATAGAATAGCAACGCAGAGGCCTGTGGCTGTGGCTATTAAAGCTTCACCAATACCACCGGTAATAGCAAGAGGTGCACCTGCCTGCAGGTTGAAAATGCTGAAGGCACCTATCATACCAACAATAGTACCCAAAAGCCCAAGGAGAGGAGACATGGTTACAATAATACCCAAGTAATCCAATTTGTCCCGTAGCTGAGCAATGAAAATACCTGCTTGACTTTCTAGATAGGCTTGTTTTTGCATACGGTTTCCAGAAATATTTGCTGCCTCTGCTACTATATGAGCATATTGGCCAGACGCTTCCTTGGCCAAGTCCAGAGCATCCTCTTTTCTATTATCACGTAGCAATACGCAATAACTATTGGTAAATTTTTGACCTGAATCAACACCTTTGTAAAATAAAAATCTCTCAATACTTATGGAAATTACCATTAGTGAACAGAACAAAAGGGGCCACATTACTAGG
>SFCN01000028.1 GCA_004558595.1 Phascolarctobacterium sp.
CTCAGACCTGAAGGAGAAAAAAATGCCGTTGCATGGTTGGCGTATGACGAGTCAGAACAAAAGTTCTTTAATACTGGAAAGTATTTTGCCAATAATGAAGCTATAAATAATTGATTTTTTTATGTATGGTTTATACAAAAACTCCATCCCCTACCTTCGTAGATAGTGGGATGGAGTTTATTGATGTGTCTGTAATCGTTTTCTATAAACAAGAAGACCCCATCCCTAAACTTGACCGTAGCGGGATGGAGTCTCTTTAACTAAGCAAATTGACTATAAAACGCTTCACCACTATATTTTAATTCCATAGCCTCCCTATATTCTCCTTCCGGATCATAATCAGATGGTAAGTAATTTTTAATTCTATTGACAGAAGCTTGCAAATTATTGAAAGCCTGCAGCTTTTGATCTAGCTGACAAGTTTTGGTTTCATTAGCAGGCAATAACCTATCAATAATAAGCATAAGGATTTGTATATCATTATCAGACAATCTATTAACTTTATCAATTATAGTTTTTTGAAGTTCTGTCATATAACTCACCACCTTACTCTTATTATAACATTTTATACTAACTTTTACTAGTGAATGAAAAGTTAACTTTTCTTTAACAATCCAAGTTAATATTACTCCAAAACCTCTACTCCCCTACCTCGTCGTAGAGCATCTTCACAGTGGCGTCCACCAGAGCACCAATGCTAGAAACACTGCGCTCAGCCGGCAGCCCACTGGCGTCATAGCCCAAGGGCAGCTCCGTGCAGGCGGTCATCACGGGCACATCATGCTCACGCCACAGCTCCTCTACTAGCTGGCGCATAACTGCGCCTGCTTCGACGAGCTTATTGGCCTTCACCAGATTGATCACCTGCTGGGACGCATCGCTTTGCTCCTCGTTAGGGATGAACAGCTTCAGTCCATGCTTATCAGCACAGGCTTGATAGAGTCCGCAGGCTCTAGTTCCCTTGGTAGAAAGCATCCACGCGCCGTTGGGCGCGATGGCTTTCGTAGCCAGCACTGTGGACTCCACAATATGCACCAAAGGCACAGGCAGCTCATCGACGAATTGGTCGATGAAATAATGGGCCGTATTGCAGGGCACTGCCAGTACATCCGCGCCCATATCGCACAGCTTAAATAAATCTTCCTTCAGCTTAGGCAAAGGACTGGGCCCAAGGCCACAAATGGCAGTGCCACGGTCCGGAATTTCGCAATCGGCGATCATATACACTACAGGATGCTCTTGGTCAATGGCTGCAGGACATTTCGCTGCCAGCTGACGCAAAAATTCTGCGCTGGCAGCAGGGCCTAAGCCGCCCAGAACACCTAATTTTTTCCCATTTTTTACATATTTAGTCATTATAATTTCCCCTCCCTATTAACCCCTCCACCGCTAAAGCGGTCCCCCTCCCCTTTGAAGGGGAGGCAAAAGCAATTATCTGCCAGCATATGCCTCCCCTTTCAAGGGGAGGCAAAAGCAATTATCTGCCAGCATATGCCTCCCCTTTCAAGGGGAGGTGACGAGCTTGCGAGGCGGAGGGGTTTTCCTTATTTCTGTTCAAGCAAATAAATATCCGCGATTTCCTTCACAGTCTCCACATTAGTGGGAATCTGTTTGGTCTTCAGCACACGTCGATACTCAAGACCACGCACCAAAATATACTTATGCTGTCCATTGCGCAGCGCCTCAGGCAGCGCACCGGTCTTAGGAATCATCTCTACGCCGGCCTTACCGGCATAATACATAAAGCCAGGGCGCAGGAATTTATCCACATAAATAGGCGTATTCTGGTCGCACTCCTCTAGATAAATACCGCTCATGGTCTTCACGCTAAAGCGGTCTGCAATAACCGGCAACACGAAGGCAAAGGCCACGCACATGGTTACCACGCCCACCAATGTATGCAGCCAGCAGGCCATCTCAATATCACGGTAGTACCACAGAGTAAAGACAGCGCCAGCACCAATAATCAAGGTCAAGATGCCCAGCATAATTAGGCTAAAGCTTGCCTCGGGCAAATATTGACTGCCCACAATCCAACCAGCGCCCAGTAGCACGAACATAAGCCCACTACCGAACATCCAGCCATAGAAGGTAGTCGTATGCCGCATTTTGGTAATCATGCGAGAAACATTCCAGCCGATGATCACAGCCATAGGTGGGAACATGGGCAGAATATAAGAGACCAGCTTAGTTTGACACACAGTAAAGAATAAGAAAACGAAGGCCCACCACACATGGTAGAGCAGCAGCTGACGCATATCATCAATACGACTTTCGCTTATAGAAGCCTTCACCGCTTGCACTAGCATGCCAGTCCAAGGGAACATACCCAATATTACAACCGGGAAATAATACCAAAAGGTTACTCGATTAGCGTGCTCCGGTGTGGTAAAGCGTGTCACATTATGAAAGCCCAAAAAGGTATTAATAAAATCCATGCCATGGACAGTGTACATGGCGTAATACCAAGGAGAGGCAATAAAAAAATATAACAATAGGCCACGAACCACATGCATGCGTAAAATTTCCCGCAGCTGACCTACTACTAAAAGATATAGGAAAATAATAGCGCCGGGGAAAACAATGCCTATGGGTCCCTTAGTCACCGTTGCCAAAGCCATGCAAGCATACATAAGCCAATACTTTTTATGGGCAAAGCTTAAAATCGCACCGGTCATGAAGAAGAGCAGTGTAGTATCGGTAACCGCAGCCTTACCCATATAAAAGAATTGAATACAGCTGGTCAGGATCAAGGCGGACCAAAAGCCTGCTTTTTCATTGAACATTTTGGTCGTAGACACATAAATCATAATCGCCGTGCCGCAGGCCATAAGCGCCGCAGGAAAACGTGCAGCAAACTCGGTATAACCAAAAAGCATCTGGGAAAAAGCCACTAGCCAATAATACATAGGCGGCTTATCATACCAATAATTACCAAAAATACGTGGAGAAAGAAAATCATTAAACTGAATCATCTCGCGAGCTGTTTCCGCATATACAGGTTCATCCGGGTCCAGCAAAGGCACGCCACCAATGCCAAACATAATCGTGAAAAGCACTAAGCCCGCAATGATCAGCAGACTATTTTTTTCCAATTGTTTCATGAAATATCCCCATTCTTTTGTAAATAGTCGGCATAGGTTCTAGCTACGCCCTCCTGTAAATCCATGGTCGGATAAAAGCCCAACAGCTCCAGGCAACGGCCATTACTCAGCACGGAGCGGAAAATATCTCCCTCACGGGCAGGAGCATAGGTCACAGGAAATTCCCTACCCACCGCCTTTTTAAAGGCTCCTAATAATTGATTAACAGATGTTTCCTTTTGGGTGGAAACATTGATGACATGATGTCCCTTCAGTTGGCAGCCACGCCACAGGGCCAGGGCGATGTCACCGGCATAGACGAAATCACGAGTTTGCTCGCCATTACCAAAAACAGTGACGCCTTCACCCTTAGCCAAAAGCTTGCAGAAAATGCTGACTACGCCGCCTTCGCCACCGGCACCCTGACGCTCGCCATAAACATTGGCAAAACGCAGCACCGTAGTATTCAAGCCGTATAAATCGTGATACATCCTCAGATAATGCTCACTGGCCATTTTAGTAATACCATAGCCAGAGGTAGGCATGAGCTTCTCCTCTTCCTGCAAGGGTATATTTAGATTATCCCCGTAGACAGCAGCGCTGGAAGAAAAAACTATATTGGCGACTGCGTACCTGCGACAGCATTCCAAAACATTAATAAGGCCCAACAGATTCACTGAACAATCCTCATCGGGATGCTCCAAGGAATATGGTACCATGGTCTGGGCAGCCAAATGAATCACTGCATCAAAATGCTCAATCGCAAAAAGCTGATCCATTTCCTTAGAACGCACATCACCCTCAACAAGACGCACTCCCTGGGGCACATGCTCCCTACGACCACTGGAAAGATTATCATAAACCACGACCTCTACTCCCTGCTGAGCCTGCAATCTTTGCAGCAAATGAGAGCCAATGAAGCCGGCACCACCTGTAACTAAAATTTTCATAAAGCTTCAACCTCTAAGATTATATTTTAAACATTATTTAAAATAGTAAAGTAAACTGAATTACACATTATTCTTTGGCTCAACCACCTTAGATTTACTCTTTACAGAAGCCACATTGATAACATCACTACCAAAGGCACGGATGGTAACCACAGCTCCTAGCATAAAGGGCAGATACTCCGCAGTAAAGCGCCATAAAACGGCTAAAATACCCTCGAGGCCACCGGGAAGAATATTAGCGAAAAGCATGACAAAGCCAGCCTCGGCAATACCGCTGCCACCCGGTGTGGGCGAAAAATAGAGCACCAGATTAATGAGCACCATACGACCCATTACCTGCAGCAAATCAAATTCTATATTGAGGCCTGTCATATAGGCCGGAACTGTTGCATAAATAAAGAGCAAGCTAATACCCGATTCGACAAAAGCGCGTAAAACCATCCATGGATTCTTCCCCATAACAATGGCTGCCTTTTTAAACTGTTGATACCAAATATAGCAGTTACGACGAGTAGTATAGGAGAGCTTGCGAGTACAATAAAAGATTATCTTTTCAGGATAACGGGTACGCATCAAATAGATGGCGATAACGGGCAAGGACACGAAGGCCACGGAGACAAAGGTAAGGACAGAAGCAGGCATCCATTCCACGATATCCTGATCACAGTGTAAGACCACAGGCACCAAAAGAATAAGGAAAATAATGGACATAATTGTACGGACAAGAATAACCACCGTGGATTTAGCCACGGGTACCCCCGCCTTTCGCATGAACATGACCTGAGCGATGGCGCCACCGCTGGCACCGGGAGTTACCAGCGCCAAGAAATAGTTGCTAAGCACCACATTGACAATCTGACGTAGCGTCAACTTTTCCTCGGTAATATTGGCCAAGGTAATCAAGCGCAGACCGTCAAATAATAAGCCCACAGCAAGACAGCCTAAGGCCAAGAAAATGCACTTAGGCTCAAACATGGTCAAATAGTCCAGTGTCCGTATATCAAATGTAAAGTAAATTACTGCTGCGGAAATTAAGAGCACAAAAACGAACAAGGCTCCCAAACGCAGCAAAAGCTTTTTATTCATTAATCAAGACCACCATTGTTTTGAGTCTTATAGGTTTCCAAAATTGACAAGCTCTACACCCTGCTCCTTGAGCAGCTTCTTATTATCCTCACATAAGTAGGAGGCCAATTCTGTTTCCCAAGTATAAGTCCAATCAAAAATCTTGGCCAAGGGCTCGGTCTCTAAACCAGGATGGGTCATGATCTCGCTAACGCCCTCCGGCAATTGGCGAATGATATTTCCCACTAGCTCGGCAGTTAAATGCCCACCAGCCAGCATGCCAAAGAAATAATCTGGATGCTTAATGCCTGCCCGATTAGCGGAGATGGCGGCCAAATCTGCGCAAAAGCTGAGCCCTGCGCGACCAAGCTTACGTCCCAAGCCGGCCTTAAAGCCACCACTAAAGGTATAGCTCTCCTTAGGTATACGTTCTCTTTTTATATTATACTCATTACAGAGCTTTCTGACAAGTCCATTTATCCCCGGTAGCACATGGGTGTGCTGGTGGCTATCAATATGAGTTATATTTAATCCGCTAGCCAAAACTTTTTCAATTTGCGCTCTAAGCTCTGCTTCTAATTCGCCAGCCTTCACCCCGCCGGTGTAAAAACGCTTAGCAAAGGCGACATAGTCTGGTAAGAAACGCCCCTCAGCGTCCAATAGGCTGGAAACCTTATTCTTAGGAAGGACGGATTTGACACCACCTACCAAAGTCAGGTGGATACCAATACCCAGCTTAGGATTATCCTTGGCCAGCGCCACAGCCTCCTCGTAGGCGTTGGCGCTGGGCATGATAGAAGCGCTGGTGATGAAGCCTTCCCGATATCCCTTAATAATTCCTTGATTAATTAAAGTATGTAAGCCGAAATCGTCAGCATTGACAATTAATTTTTTGATCTTTGTCATTATGTAAGCCTCCTGAGGCCTCTCCATTCCAGAGATTAAGTCTTTTGTATGTAAAAATACTTTGCAATAAACACAAGTATGCCTACAAAATATTTTATCATATTTTGCAGGCAAATGCTATGCTTTTAATCCATATTATGCTATATACGGCTGTAGTTGGCAAAGTGTAGCTTCACATAGTTTACAAGCTCGGCCTTGCCGAGCTTGGCAGACAACCTACGGGCGCAGGCTGTGGCGCTTTCGCCGCCTCCCTTGGGCAAGGCTACTTCCCCTGCGGCCTGCGCTAGCTCAGCCATGGTGCGCAGGAAACGGGCTCGAGCGAGTACGGAGGCAGCTGCCACAGCAAGATTGCTCTCAGCCTTAGGCTGCTGCTTGACGATGCACTGAGGAAAGCGCTTCGAGAGCTCTCGCACATTCACTGTAGAAGTAGTAAACTGGTCGATAAGCGCAGCGTGACAATCGGCATTACGCTCTAAAACCTGACTCAAGGCTGCAACATGACCAAAACCCAAAAGTTGGTTTAATTTTCCTCCCTGGGCAAGTACTTGCTTATAACGCAAATTATAAACCTTCGGCTTAAGCTCAAGTACGCTGAAATCAATGACATTGGCCTTAATAGTCCCCTCCAGCTCCAAAATCTTTTTGTCGCTGAGCAGCTTGCAGTCCTTGACCCCGGCAGCGGCCAGCTTCGCGGCGGTGCTATCGTCAACGACCACAGCGGAAACTACCAGCGGTCCAAAGAAGTCGCCCTTACCGGACTCGTCGCTGCCGGCCCATTTACCACGCGGCAGCGCGTCCGCGTCTGCCGCAGGTGCTATACCATCACCATAGTCAGCAAAGCCATCTCTACTCCCGGAGCTGGGTTTACCCTCGCCTAACAGCTCACGAACCTTTTTTTCTAGTGCGCTATCACCGGAAAATACATAAGTAAGTCCCTTTTTACCATTATAAATGTTTAAGGTTAACTTTGCCTGAGCCAATTCTATAACAAATTGATGCCCATAGTTAATGTCTTTTTCTTTAGTTATGTCTAGAAATTCACTAATTATAGCGTGAACCTTTGTCAAATAATCATTGAACTCTTTATCTGTAAGCTTACCCATCAAAATAACTCCTACTCCCCTTTGGGCTGATAATGCTTCAGCTTCCAATCCTCAAACAGAAGATAAATCAGCGGAATAACAATCAAGGTCAGCAAGGTGGAGGTAGTCAGACCGCCTACTAAAACCACGCCCATGGACTGGCGCAGCTCAGCGCCCTCGCCAATGCCCAGAGCGATAGGCATCATACCCAAAATGGTGGACAGAGTGGTCATGAAGATAGGACGCAAGCGCAGGGAGCAGGCCTCCAGCGTAGCCTCCTTCAAGCCCATGCCATGCTCGCGGGCCTGATTAGCATAGTCCAGAAGCAAAATCGCGTTCTTGGTAACCAAGCCTAAAAGCATAATAAAGCCAATCATGCTCATCATATTAGCCGTTTGACCTGCCACCAACAGACCCAGCACCGCGCCGATAATCGCAAAGGGCAAGGAAGCCATAATAATCAGGGGCTGGGAGAAGCTTTCAAACTGGGCCGCCAGCGTCATATATACCATAACAATGGCCAACACAACGGCCTTAGCAATCTCTCTAAAGGAACGGGCCATATTATCAGCTTGACCGATCATCTTATAATTATAGCCGGCTGGCATATTCAGCTCCGGAATAAACTCCGT
This sequence comes from Phascolarctobacterium sp., assembly GCA_004558595.1. Classification (GTDB taxonomy): domain Bacteria; phylum Bacillota; class Negativicutes; order Acidaminococcales; family Acidaminococcaceae; genus Phascolarctobacterium_A. The sequence goes on from SFCN01000028.1 coordinate 7,719, forward strand.
AGTGGCCTTTTTAATTAAATCACCGGGAGAAATGCCGACGGTATTGGCATAAACCACAATTTGGCGCTGCTTGTCCTCACGCTCGATACGAGTAGGACCACTGCCATATTTAACGGTGGCAATATCCCCCAAGCGCACAAAGGTACCACTGCTGTTGGAAATACGTAAATTGGCCACAGCGTTAATATCATTGCGCTCAGCCAGCGGCATTTGCAGAATAATATCGTAGTCGTTATCACCAATAGTGTAGCTATTAGAGGTACTCTTGCCCATAAAGGCCATTTGCACTATCTTGCCCACTTCGGTAGCATCCAAGCCCAGCTGGCTGGCCTTGGCATGGTCCAGACGCACGATAATTTCCGGCTCTTCCTCAGAGTCAGAAATATCAACATCCGTAGCACCGGGCACGGATTTCAGCTTATCTGCCAAATCCATTGCATATTGCTTCAGCTCTTTAATATTATTGCCACGCAGACCAATCTGTATGGGACGGCTATCGCCACGGCCGCCACCTTGGTTGGATACAACAGAAACCTTCAGTCCTTCCGTATTACCAAATTTAGCTCGCAGCTCATCCATGATCTGCTGCATGCTGCGCTTACGCTCATTGGAGGGCTTGAGGCGTATATCCAGAGAGCCCTGGTTAACAGGATTACGGCCGTTACCAATATTCAAAGCCACAATCTGCACCTCGGGCAGACTACTAATGTACTGCTGCATGGGCGTTGCCAGCTCCACAGTCTTCTGCAAACTGCTACCAATAGGCGCCTTCACGTTCACTGTGAATTCGCCGGAGTCATAGGTAGGAGTGAACTCCGTGCCCACAAAGGGCAACAACAAAAGGTTAATGCCCAGACTGAGCACGCTGACCAAAACAACCTTTTTGGGTCTATCCAAGCACCAACTCATGAGATTATTATACATCTCGCGAATGCTTTGGAAGCCTGCCTCGAACTTATCCAGAACAACTTGCAAATATTTATTACGACTCTTGGCGCTCTCCTCCTCGGTCTCCACCTTAATCCAATAAGCGGACACCATGGGAGTCAGCGTAAAAGCGACTAATGTAGAGAAAGCGATAGCGAAAGCCACAGTCAGACCGAACTGCTTGAAGAATTGGCCGATAATCTCACCCATATTACCAATGGGCACGAATACGGCGAACATTACAAAGGATGTTGCCAAAATTGCCAAAGTCAGCTCCTCCGTAGCCTCACGAGCGGCTACAAAGGGAGTTTTGCCCATTTGGATATGGCGGAAAATGTTTTCGATAACTACGATAGCATCGTCAATCAGCATACCAATGGCCAAGGAAAGAGCCATCAGGGACATATTATTTAAGGTAAAGTCCATAACCTTCATCATAAAGAAAGTGGAAATAACAGCTGTAGGAATACATAGACCGCCTACAATGGTAGCACGGAAATTGCGCAGGAACATATAGGTAATTAAGAGCGCAAGAAAACCGCCAAAAACAATCGTGTTCCACACGTCTGCAATGTTATCGCGAATATATTTGGACTGGTCGCGCACCTTCTCCACCGTAATATCGGGCGGCAGATTGGATTGACGCAGCTGCTCCATTTTTTTGTTAACATTATCGGTTACATCCACAGTATTGGTCTTGGACTGCTTGCGCACGAAGGCGAGCACGCTGGGCTCACCATTGGCGCTGGCGAAGGTGTCCTCATCCTCCCAATCGTCCAAAACATCAGCCACTTCACCAATAAACACAGGACGACCATTATGATTGGCCACAACAACCTTTTTTATATCATCCACGGTGTTATACTTGGCCAAGGTACGCACAGTAATTTCCATTGCCTGGCTGCGGGCCTTGCCACCGGGGGTGTTGTAGTTATTCTTATTGATGATATCACGGACCGTTTGGTAGGAAATACCATATTCCTGCAGCTTTTCCGGCTTCAGCACGATGCGAACACAGCGTTGGCTGGCGCCCACTACGGTAACCTCGGATACGCCCTCCACCATCTGGAGCTCGTCCTTAATATTATCCTCGATAATACGACGAATCTCACCACGAGAACGGGAGCTAGAGGAAAAGGTCCAGGCCACAATGGCACGAGCGTTCAGGTCAACGGTCTGGGTTGTAGGCTCGTCAATATCATCGGGTAAGGATTTGCGGATGCTGGAAACCTTTTCGCGCACCTCACTGGCCTTCACCTGAGGGTCAACACCCAAATTAAACTCCAAAACAGTCTCACTATAGCCCTCTAAAACAGTGGAGGACAAAGTTTTAATACCGGATACCTGGCTGACGCGGTTCTCAATGGGCTTAGTAACCAGGGTTTCCATTTCCTCCGGAGAAGCGCCATCATAGCGCACACGTACGCTAACGATGGGCAAATCTACGTCAGGGTTCAAATCTACACCGATTTCCGGGTAGCAGCGAATGCCGAAAACCACCAGCAGCAAGACGAACATGGTGGTAAATACAGGCCGTTTTATAAATGTACCAATCATGATTATTTACCAGCCTTTTCCATCTTGATCTTGACGCCCTCACGCAGCTTGTTCTGGCCTTCGACCACGATTACATCCTCTTCGGTAACACCGCTGGTAATTTCAGCGTATTTATCATCAGTAAAGCCCACAACAAGCACCTTGCGTTGGATAATGCCGTCCTTGTCGGCCACGAAAATAGTTTGCTGGTCATCACGCATAACGATGGCATGCAGGGGCACGGTGAGCACATTCTCGCGAGGCTGAGCTGTGAGATAAACATTGGCATAAACGCCGGCCAAAAGGCCCTGACTATTATCCACGCTTACCTCCGCCGCAAAGGTATGAGAGGGTTGGTCGGCCACAGGGGCGATGCGGGTGATTTTACCCACGATCTTTTTATTAGGATATGCAGGTAGCTTGATATCAGCCTCGTTGCCTACGGCTACCCCGGCAATTTGGCCTTCAGGAATATGAATCACAGTTTTCAGCATACTGATATCGGCCACGGCAAAAATAGCAGTGCCAGCCTTAGCGTAGTAGCCCTCTTGGTAGTAGCGCTTAGCCACAATGCCGTCAGCAGGAGCTACTAAAATAGTGCCAGCAGATTTAGATTCCATGCCTTGTAAATTACCACGAGCAGCCTCTAGCTTAGCAGCAGCATTTTCACGGGCAAAGCGATAATTATCTACAACTTGTTCAGAAACAGCACCATTTGCAAAAAGCTTTTCGTAACGGACTAAATCCCTCTCGGCTTTACTTAGATTAGCCTGAGCGTCCAAATAGCTACCGCGGGCATTAAGCAGGTTGGCGTCTGTGTCAGTTTGCTCCAAAACAGCCAGCACCTGACCCTTTGTTACACGGTCACCCTCTTTTACGTACACCTTTTCCAGGCGACCATCCACCTTAGCAGCTACCTCGGCCTGCCATTCCGGGTCAAGGCTGCCACTAAAGCGCATGGTAGGAATAATGGTTTGGCGGCTAGCATGACCGGTAGTAACAGCCACAGTCTTAGTGCGAGACATTTTTTCAGCTCTGGCCTTATCCTTCTGCACATTGCTATAAATACGATAGGAAATAATCAAACACACGGCAATTAAAATACCGAGCACGATCTTTACCTTTTTATTTTGTAAATTCATACTGCACGCTCCTCATCATTATATCGTCGTGAGAACCAGCAACACTGCTACTCCCCTTACTAGCATAGCTTATATATAAAAACAATTATAGACTCATCAGTCTATTTATACATTTTATATTATACAGTTTCATCTACTAAGGTGCAAGAAAAAACTGCTCCTGCACAATAAAAAACGCAGGCCGTAAGACCTGCGTTCTATTTATAGGGTTAGGACAAAGTTAAGGCTGGTGGGCCCAGTAGGGTTCGAACCTACGACCAGCCGGTTATGAGCCGGCGGCTCTACCACTGAGCTATAGGCCCACGAGAACAACTCAACAGTAATATTCTATTATATAGGAGAGCTTATGTCAAGAGATATTCTCGAAAGTCCCACGAAAGATTACTCTAAGAAATCCTTAAGTTTCTTACTACGGCTAGGATGGCGTAGCTTCCGCAACGCCTTCGCCTCAATTTGGCGGATACGCTCACGAGTAACGCCAAAATGCTGGCCCACCTCTTCCAAAGTGCGACTACGACCGTCCTCTAGGCCAAAGCGGAGCTCCAGCACACGCTTTTCGCGAATGGTCAAGGTCTCTAAAACCTCATCCAGCTGCTCCCGCAATAAGGTAAAGGAAGCCGCATCAGCCGGCGCCGGCGCATCATGGTCCTCAATGAAATCACCCAGATGAGAATCCTCTTCCTCGCCAATAGGAGTTTCCAAGGAAACAGGCTCTTGAGCAATCTTCATAATTTCACGCACCCTATCCACAGAGGTATCCATCTCTTTAGCGATTTCCTCGGGCAGCGGCTCGCGACCCAGCTCCTGCAGGAGCTGACGGGATACGCGAATGAGCTTATTAATAGTCTCCACCATATGCACAGGAATACGGATAGTTCGAGCTTGGTCAGCAATAGCGCGGGTTATAGCCTGACGAATCCACCATGTAGCATAGGTACTAAACTTAAAGCCCTTATTATAGTCAAATTTTTCTACTGCTTTAATTAAGCCTAGATTGCCCTCCTGAATCAAATCCAGGAACAGCATGCCACGACCCACATAACGCTTAGCTATGCTAACAACTAAGCGCAGATTAGCCTCGGACAAGCATTTCTTAGCATCATTGCCCTGCTCCCGCACGGCCTTCAGCAGCTTGTCGAAATCCTCTTCGCTGGCCATATATTGCTCTACAATAGCCTGATCCTTCTCACGGCCATCACTGAGACGAGCCTTGATTTCCTCCAGCAGGGATTTAATTTGATAAAGATTGTGTACATCCTTATCGCTAGTAGGACGCTGAATCTCCAAACGCTCACATTCAGGAATTACACATTTTTGCTCAGTCATCAAGCGTTGCAGATGCAGGCGCTCATCACGGGTAAATTCAAAAATTAAATCCTCATAATCTTCTATTTTATAGGGATTACCCTCGTCCTGACGAGCTTTAATCATTTCCAAAACCTTAAAGATGGAGCGCATCTTGGTCATATGCCATTCATCCACCATAAAGCCCTGAATCTTTTCCAGTAAGGTCTTGGTATCGTCGGTGCCGCTGAACACAGGCGCATCCAGAGTAATGGTCTTGCCGCGTAGCAGACGCTCTGCCTGACGCCCCTTATCCATACGCTTAGCCAGTTTTATCTCATCTTCGCCCACAAGCAGAGGAACACGACCTATTTCCTTCAAGTACATGCGTACAGGGTCATCAATACTGATGCCCTCGGGTACGGTCAGATTAGCCAGCTCCGCTTCGGTAATATCCTCCGTATCAGGGGACTCGTCCGTATCCACAATGGGTAGAACATCATCATCGGCAGAATTATCATCCACTATTTCCAAGCCCTTACGGGTTATAACCTCGTATAAATGCTCAACCTCCTCAGAAGAAACTGTCTCCAAGGAGTTTATGGTTCCCATAACGTCACCATAAGTGAGAACACCATTTTGCGCTTTTCCCCTTTGCACCAATTCATCAATCTGTTCCTGGGTTAATTTGCTTGTTGTTTCCATGGTGTTCCCTCCTTCCATTTCATTTTCATTGTCCATAGAGCTTCTTAATTTCATCCTTTATCCTTTGAGTTTCTAACAATTCCTGCTTAAAGCGCTCATCCGCCGAGCGTTCATATCCATCCGCCAGCAAACGATGCCTTTCATATTCCTGCTCGAGAAAGCTCCGCTGCAGCTGGCGTAGACAAGCATCTACAAACTGTTCCCCATCCTGAGTGGGCACGGCCTTTGTCCTTATTCCTGCCAAAACTGACTGTGCGTTTCCATCTAAAGCATCATTTAATTTATCAATAGTAAAAGCGTTTTCCTCAACCAGAGCTTGCAGAAAAGCAAAAATCTGGGCCAAGCTTGGGTCGCTCCAACCCGTTAATTGCAGCACCTGCTGACAGCCATCAGCTAGCCAGGGCTCCTCTAAAAGCACTGCCAAAAGCTGCTCCTCGGCCTGCCTTCTGACGCTGATCTTCTTCACATCGGTCACGGGCACATATGCATTTTCTCTTCTTGCACCATTCTTTTTTGTCGCCTTACGATACTCCTCCACAATGAGGCCCTCGTCTATGGTCAACCTTTGTGCTAGCCTGCGCATGTGCTCCGCTGCTTCGATTTCGCTTTTACATTCTAATAGGAATGGTAGTATATTCGACACTGCCTCAACTTTTCCTGCTAAATTCGACACATCGCTCTGCAAAATTGTTTCCTCTATCTGGAAATCAATGCCTTCCTTAGCTGCTTCGATAACCTTCAGGAAGGCTTCCTTGCCGTAGCGTCTTACATATTCGTCCGGATCCTTACCCTCGGGCACTCCCGCGATACGCACCTTAAGCCCTTCCGTGCGAGCTATACTTACTGCTCGCACCGAGGCCTTGCGCCCGGCGCTGTCGCTGTCGTAGCAAAAAACAATTTCGTCGGCAATACGCTTTAGCAGCTTAGCCTGCTCCGCGGCAAAGGCCGTTCCCATGGATGCTACCACATTACTAATGCCTGCCGCATGCAAGCTAATAGCGTCCATATAGCCCTCTACTACGATGGCCTGACGGCTAGAGCGAATAGCTTTATAGGCCACATCCATGGCGAAAAGCAAGCGCCGCTTATTGAACCATTCCGTTTCCTGTGTATTCAAATATTTGGGAGCGCTGTTGTCCAGCACCCTACCCCCGAAGCCCACAATCTTTCCCTTAGGGTCTTTGATGGGAATCATCACTCGATTGCGGAACTTGTCATAGAGCTGGCCTTCCCTGCCTTGAGCGACTAGGCCTGCGGCCAAAAGCTCCTGCCCCTGATAACCACGCCGAGCCAAGGTGCTCAAGAGCGCCGAAAAATGATTCAGGGCAAAGCCAATGGAAAAGCTAGCGATAATTTCTTGGCTGATGCCACGACCCTTTAAATAGGCCAAGGCATTCTTGCCATAGTCCGTTTTTAAAAGACAGGCCTGAAAAAATTTGGCCGCGGTGGCATTGGTTTCATGGATGCGCTCTCTTTGCTTTTCGCGCCTGATTTCCACCGCTGTTTTCTGCCTTTCCGGTACGGCTATACCGTAGCGACCTGCCAGAAGCTTTAAAGCCTCGGTAAAGCCGCAGTTTTCAATCTTCATGATAAATTTAAAAATATCCCCGCCCTCATGGCAGCCAAAGCAATAAAACATATTTTTGGCGGGATTCACTGCAAAGGATGGTGTTTTTTCCCCGTGAAAGGGACAGCAACCCCAAAAGTTTTGTCCACGTTTTTTCAAGGGCACATAACCGGAGATTACTTCCACAATATTAGCGGTGCTGCGCACCTGCTCCTTAAAGCTTTCAAATTCTCCGTCCATGTACACATTCCTCCGCCACTAATTTACACATAACTTATATTCAATGTAAATTGGTAAAATCCTCTTTTTTTCACGAAATTTCTTCTAAAAAATGCCTCTGCCCCTTGCAGTCAGCAAAAAAAAATACTATAATATTTATTACGCTAAAATTTTGTCATCTTTTCAGCCTCAAAGCCTATAATTAAGGCTGGAAATAAGCTTTGCTTATGTTCTTTTCTCAAGATATATCGAGGTGCATAGCCATGAAAAAATTGTTTCTAGTTCTTCTAATGCTCTGCGTCATGCTACCTTCGCTGTGCTTTGCTGCAGAGCCCACCATTAAAAGCGATAAGCGAACCTTTAATCCACTGACCGGTGTTTATGATTTGCAGGGTCATGTTTTTGTGCAATTTCCGGCTCAAGACACAATGCTAACCATCACTGGTGACAATACCAAAGTGTATTTGTACAATATGGAGGTTCATGGCCAAGGCAATATCACCCTAAGCTTTGGGAAAATGAGCTTTAAATGCGATAAAGTGGATGTTTATCATTATGACCGTACTGCTTATGTGGAAGGTAACTGTAATTTCCAGGATGATGGTATGGTAATCACCTCTGATAAGGGCAGCTATTGCTGGAAAACGAAAATCGCAGATTTTCAAGGCAATGTAAAGGTCAATGGCAAGGCATCCAAGGGTGCTGTTCGTTACGATGTTATGACAAAAAAGCTGGTTCAATAAAAATAATCCGAAGTCACTGCTTCAGCGCTTGTGGCTTCGGATTTTTTTATGGTTAAATTATTAGTTTTCGTTGTGACGCTCTTTATTTTTGCGCACATATTCGAGAATTATGCCCGCAGTTTCTTCGATGGCGCGATTGGAAACATTGATAATCTGGCAATGGAGACGACGCATAATGCCCTTAGCGTAGGTCAGCTCCTCGTTGATACGGTTCATATCCGCATAGACAGCAGTATCGCTCAGTCCCATGGTCTTCAGCCGCTCGGCACGGATTTCGTTGAGCTTGAAGGGGTCAATCAAAAGGCCGATAATCTTATACGGAGGAACCTTGAAGAGCTCTTCGGGAGGAGCCAGCTCCGGTACCAAGGGTACATTGGCGACCTTTATACGCTTGTGAGCTAAATACATGGACAAGGGGGTCTTAGAGGTACGGGATACGCCAATGATGACGATGTCCGCCTTGAGTAAGCCCAAGGGATTCTTGCCATCGTCGTATTTTACAGCGAATTCCACTGCCTCTACACGTTTGAAATAATCGTGATCCAAGGAGTGAATAAGGCCAGCTTGATTGCGAGGCAGCATACCGGTAGTTTTTTCGATGGACTTAAGCATGGGGCCCAAAACATCCACCACCTCTACATCCTTGGCCAGGGCACGATCTGCCATATGGTCACGCAGTTCAGGAGAGACGATAGTGTAGCATACCACTGCATTATTGGCGGCAGCTTCCTCTACCACTCTATCGATTTGCTCCTTGTCCTTCACATAGGGCACACGGATAACTTCAAATCTTTCTTGTACAAATTGGCTGGTGGTGGCTTTGACAACGGATTCCGCAGTTTCGCCAATAGAATCGGATACAGCATAAATAATCGGATTATTCTTCGGTATTATGATAATTACCTCCCTTACCTTCTGCCAAATCTACTAGCAAACGGGTAAAATTAGTTTTAGTGATTCTGCCGACGACTTGGTACTGACGCTTGCTTTCATCAAGCATTTTGACCACGGGCAGGCAGTCAATTTCATTATTAATGAGGCGGTGAGCCGCAGTAGCGATGGATTCTTCAGGCTGAGCCACAATGATTTTGGAGATGGGCGTCATGACCATAACCACGGGAATATCCCGCAAATCACTATTGTTGATGGCAGCCTTCAAAAGGTCCTTACGAGAAACAACGCCGGTCAAAAGATTTTTTTCGTCCAGCACAAAGACAGTGCCCACGTCCTCTAAAAACATGGTCACCACTGCTTCATACGCGCTTTTGTCATGGGAAATGGCCACTGGAACGGACTGTAGGTCCTGCACAGTGATAGCAGAGATTTCTTCCATGAGCATACCCAAGGTATTTTTACCTGTGTAAAAATAGCCTACCTTGGGGCGGGCGTCCAAAATACCGCCCATTACCAAAATAGCAAGGTCGCTGCGCAAAGCCGCACGGGTTACATTGAGCCGTTCCGCAATGTGTTCACCGGTGATGGGGCCGTCCAGACGCACTATTTCGGCAATTTGTTTTTGCCTATTACTTAAAGAAATGATCGTCACTCCCCTTCGTATTAATTCTTCTTCACTATGTATAGTATACACTGATTAGGAGAAAATTGCTAGACTTAGTCATAAATAATTTTGTTTAATGTAAGGTTTTATAACCAAAAGGGCTTCCCGCTTCCACATCTTCACCATTATGCAAAGCCACAATCTTGTCAGCATTAGGACGTATATTTTTCTAATTTTTGTTTAGTTATCCTTGTAAAAGCCATTTTGGATTATAATCCAAATAATGCGCTTTTTATACACAAATTTGGAATGTAATCCAAGATTTAAGTTCCAAATACACGACCTTAATTCCTAGCTTCTAATTATCTGCTAAGCGATTTGCCATTTAACGCAAAAAAAATCTGCACCCTTACGAGTGCAGATTTTTACTTAGGGAGGGGAAGAAGTATGTCATCAAACGAGAAAAGGCCCGCTTGATTATTGCTTGTTTTTTAAGACTTTTACAACCTCACCGGTCAAATCCTTGCCACCGGTAACCATGGCTTGGATGTTCACCACGCTCTTGATACCTTGAGCAGCTGCCACCTGGTCAATGGTAGTGCGGATAGTTTTTTGTACAGGAGCCATCTTTTTAGCTTCAAAATCAGCCAGCTCCTTATTCAGCTTTTGCTGCAAATCCTGTTGCGCTTTAGCATCCAAGTTTTTGGCCTGCTCATTAAAGGATTTTTGCAAATCGTTGCGCTTATTGGCAATCTCTTGAGCAATGTCCTTAATGCCGGGATAGCTGGCCACAATGGCCTGCATATTCACAAATCCCACTACCCCATCGTTTTCAGCCGCCAAAGCGCTACTGCACAGGCCCAGACTCATCATAATAGTCATGACGAAGGCCAATAATTTTTGTTTCATTTTAAAAAAACTTCCTTTCACTGGCTATTCTTATTTTTTAGCCCAAATCTTATCCATCAATGTAGCATAATTTTCTTCTAAGTGAGCCTTCACCTGATCTACCAATGCGAAAATCAGACCAGGCTCGAATTTGTCATCCGCAGCAGGAACGCTGAAGGTCAATACCACATTGCCTTGGGGATTAACAGCATATTTCAGCATGTTGAATTGGTTATTGAGTTCATTGATATATTGCAGGGTATCAGCCAGCTTTTCTTGAGGAATAGTTACCAGATGCGCCTGAATATAGGAATAAACAGTATTATTGACAACGATGAACAGGGGCAGGGTTTGACCCTTTACCAGCAGGCGAGTGTTCACCAACAGATTATTTTCGTTAATTTGCAAATATTGTAGGCCAGTGATCTTGGCTTTATCAGCAAATTCCTTTAAGGCAGTTAACTTTTTCATAGCCAGAGTGGGCTCAGCCTTGGGGGCTTCCGGTTCTTTAGCAGCTTCTTCAGCCTTTACTTCCGCAACAGCTTCCTCTGCCTTTACTTCTTCAATTTTGGTTTCTTTTGCTTTAGCCATCATTATGTCTCCTTTAGCTTTTTCTAGCTTAATATTTCAAGTAACATCTTATTTGATTTGATATCATTACTTGAATCAGCTTTATTAGTATTATATCCTATTTCATCTTGAATGTAAAGAGTATTTTTGATTTTATTAGTATGGAAACACCTATGATGTAATAAAGAAATGCGGACATAGCTCCAAGGAGCCACGTCCGCATTCTTTGGCGCTAGGCAAGCGCCAAATATTGGAGGTAGATCTATCAAGTAGTAATTAGCTTAAAAAGTAAATCTCAAACCTGCGTCTACACGCCATTTTTCGGTTACGTCGCCACCAAAGCTGCGTTGGAAGTCAGCATACAGCATGCTGTTAGCGCTGAGCTTAGCGGTGCCACCGATTTGCAGCTCGTACCAGGTATCGCCAAAGTCCAGATGAGTGCTGTTATGATCAGCGCCATCCACATTGTAGCGAGTATCATAATCACCCATGAACTCATGAGCCAAGGCCAGCTTAGCGAAGTAGCTGCCCTGCTCCAGCTTCTGTCCTACACGGATGCCCAGACGACCAATCAAGGTATCGAAGCTATCTTGATCCACATTCATTCTAGCACCATAGTAGGAGGTATTTGCGCTGTAGCTCTTGCCAGCCATATGACCATAGGTCAATTCAGCGCTGGGCTCGAAGTAGGTGCCTTTATCGCCCTCGAAGCGTTTGCCGTATTCGGCGCTGATGGAGGTGCCCCAGGTCTTGTAATCGCCATCAATGTTATAGGTGCCAATCACGTTGTTGAACTTCAGGTTGTATTCGTTGTTCAGACGGCTTGCCTTCATGATGATGTCGGCATATTGGCCATCCTTAGCCTTCCAGCTGCCGTACAGGCCCAAAGCGATGTTCTTTTGTTCGCCATGACCGCTGGACCAGGAGCCGGAGGTATCGCTCACATTGCGAGTGGAGCTGGTGCCGTCGTTGTAGGACAGTGCTGCACCAACAGTCCAGTTTTCGTTAACCTTGGTATCGTAGCCGATCTGGTATGCCTTGTACTTCTCGCTGAAGTTAGCATTTTGAGCATCCATTTCCTGCTTGCCAGTGTAGTACTTAGCCCACAGTCCGCGCTCGCCTTCCAGCATGCGCAGGTCGCCCATACGCTTCATCAAATCGTTGTTTTCGGAGCGCCACATCATGCTTGCGGCAGCCATGGAAGATTTCACTGCACGCATTGCTACAGGCTCACCACCTACTTGAATGTCGGCAAGCTTGGTGTCGGTGGTGCCGGAGCCGCTGCCGGAGCCGGAGCCACTGCCAGAGCCGCTGCCAGAGCCACTGCCGGAGCCGCTGCCCTCGAGCTTCACATCTTCAACATTGACAAAGCCTTGGCCTGCGCCATTGACATTGAAGTTGATATTACCTTGAGCCAAGGAAGCTTCACCAGTGGTCAAGCCTTCGGCAATCATAGCAGTACCGGTCAAATTGGAGGTAGCTGCAGCTTGAACTTGAACCCCAGCATCGGCCAACATAACTGCTACAGGAGCTACTTCTGTATAGTACAGTTTACCTGCCAGAGCACTCAAAACCTTAGCTACATTATCTTTGTCGCTAGTATCGATGTTGTGATTATCAGTAATCAGGGCAATACTGGAGTCAGCACTAGCCTGCATGATAATGGTGCTGCCAGCCTTGTAGTCATCTGTGCTAGTACCATCGGTAGCATGTGCATAGTATACCTTCGCTGCACCACTATAGTTCTCAATGAACAGCTCGCTGCTGCTACGTTGGAAGATTTGACCAGCATTATTCATACCGTCACCACCAACAAAGTCGGTAATGCGAGTTTGCAGTTCGTCTTTAGCCTCTGCTTCGGTGTTGTACCATTTTGCACCATTAGCCAAGGTCAGGTTCATGCTAGAATCTTCGTCAACATACAGGTTACCCATCCAAGTGGAGTCAGCTGTGTTCAAAGTGATATCAGCCTTGCCGCCGAAGCCTGCGTTTACAGTGCTTTCAGTTATGTTGATATTCTCTTTTTTCAGCACTACATCACCAGTAATATTGGTCAGATTTGCACTGCCCTTGTTGATTTCCACAGCACCACCTTCAGCGTAGATAGCATTGGTCTTGCCGGAAATCTTACCACCGGCGATTTGTACCAATCCTTGAGAGTCTACATCATGGTAGCTGCCACCCACGGAAACAAGACGCATGGACTTAGATTCAATAGCATTACCATTGGTGGAAACTATTTCGGAGCCAGCACCAACACTTACCTTGCCACCTTCAGTAGCGATAGCGGTGCCGGTTACATTAATCTTGGCTGTTTTTGTAACATTGACAGTACCAAGGTAATCAGATGCGTTTTCTGCCTTAGAGCTGGTGTTGATGCCTGCTGCGCTCTTGGTAATGGTAAGATCACCGTTCACGTTCAGGATACCACCAAAATTATCGATAGCAGTTTTCTCGAGGCCATTAATAATGACGCTATCAGAATTCAGGTCTACAGTACCTCTGAAGCCAACACTGATATTGTCTTGTAATTCAACGCGATTTGCTTCGATGTTAACTTTGACGGCCTTAACATCATTATAATTATCAGTATCACCTGCAACCTTGATACCCTTGAGAATTACATTGCCCTCTTCAGTTTTGTCTTTGAAGTTATAGGTCCTGTAATCGGAGGTAACGTCATGAGTACGGAACTCAACGTCGGCTGCACTACCAGTGATATCGGTGGTGTAGATACCGGGCTCATGATGAACCACACCAAAGTAGCCCTTGCCCTCGCTATCGAAGTTCAAAGCACCGCTAATCAAAGCTTGTGCGGAGCCGGTCAGGCTTTCAGCCAATTCAACCTGTGCAGTCAGGTTACCATCGTTACCATAGTAATACAGCTTGCCTGCCAAGGAGTTAAGAATATTATTCATCTGCTCAGCATTGGTCAAATCCATATTGTAGGTTCTGTTGGTAATAACGGCAATATTTGAACCAGCATCAGCCTTGTTAATCTTTACATCACCGGCTTTATAGTTTTCAGCCTTAGAGCCATCCTCCAAATGACCGAAGAATACCTTGGTAAAGCCGCTATAGCTATTGATGATCATTTCAGCGCTATTGTTCTGGAAGAGATAGCCTGCATGTGCAGCGTCGCTGCCACCGTCGAAGCGTCTGATTGAGTGGTCAGAGAGGCCCAGCTCTTTGCTACGGTCAGAAATACGGTTATTCCAGATTGCTCCATTTTGCAGTTTGACATCGATACCAGATTTACCATCATGATATACATTGCCCTGCCAGCTAGAGTTGCTGGTATCTAGTACGATCAAGCTGTATGCAGGAGCGGCACCCATCTCGGTCTCAGTACCTGCCTGCAAAACAACGTCGCCCTTGATAACCAAATCCTTGCCACCGCTAGGATTGAGTACTACGGTGCTACCTTCATTGTAAACTGCATTACCATACCATTCACGCGGAGTGCCATCTTCATTGACCTTTTCAGCATAGATATTGCCGCCGCCATAAAGAGCCACAGTACTGCCATTATTTGCGGTGATGGCATTGCCAGCTGCATTCATATGAATATCAACAGGAACATTGGCTTCAATTCCAGTTCCATCAGCTACGATCGGTGTAGTGATTTGAGTTTCAGGAACAGGCTCATCCTCTCCTTCACCTTCAACCAACATGCCGTTATCTACACCTACAGAAGCTATGCTTGCAACATTAGCTGCGTTTGCGTTATAAGTGCCGCGGCCAGATACAAAGGTGATATCGCCGGTTGCAGTGATGCCACCGCTTGTCAGGCCTTCAGCGATGCTCAGTTTGCCGGTCAGACTACCATTTCCATTAAATACTAGTTTTTGAGCTAAAGCGTTCAGTACGGCATTAACATTGTCATTAGTTACGCCATTATTTTCGGTGATCATGGTCACGCCTGCAGTGCCATTGGTACTATTAATTCTAGTATCGCCACCAATCATAACGAGAGGAGTATCATCCTCATGAGCGTAATGAACGTTCATCCAACCAGTTAATTGATCAATATACAGGACATTACTATCCTTTTGGTAGATATTACCAGCAGTTTCTGCACTTTCACCACCGGTCAATCTAGTTACATTGCTGCCATTAAAATCACCATAGGTTTTACCCCAGGTCTCATTGTTCCAGGTTGCGCCGTTCTTCAAAGTGATGGCAGTAGTACCATTTTCGGTAGATTTATGAGCAACGCCAGTCCACTGTGCGTCTTGACCGGACAAGCCTAAAGTGATTTGGCCACCACCAAGGATACCAATGTTGCCCTTGATATCTTTAGCGTTAGTTGCCTCAATAAATGTATAGCCACTGGTAGTTTCCAAAGCATAGTTCGCAAATCCTTCAGCAGCGTCTTTATTGACTTCAATGTAAGTTTCGCCTCTCAGGTATACCTTTGCTTGATCACTTGCCACTACAGCACTACCATCAATCTTCAGGTCTGTCTTACCAGTAACTTCCAATTCGGTGTCGGTTTCACCACCATAGTTTTTACCAATAGCTAGAATACCTGCTACACCATAGTTGCCTGTAGCACCTTCTACTGCTTTACCTCCATTAGTTACACCATAATCTTCACCATTTTTCATGGTAAGATTTCCACTTATCTTCATAAGGGGAACATAATCATTATACCTACTGAGATAGATACCATTAACTGCTTTATTAGCAGAGGATGTAGCGTTTACGCTTACATTTCCGATTAACTGTAGTGTGCTTTGATAATTGCCCTGTGCTTCTATAACAGAACCGGAACCGGTAGTATTCAGCTTAACCTCTAGGTTATCAGCCTTAATTTTATCCCATCCACCTGATGAGGTAGTATTTTTGAATACTACTGCACTACCATCACCAGTATAATTTGCATCAGCAATCAGAGTATGACCACTAGCATCTACTGTGCTTCTTCTACCATTAATAGAAATTGCCGGACCATTACTACTCTTAATTATAGAATCCGCAGA
>SFCN01000095.1 GCA_004558595.1 Phascolarctobacterium sp.
ACGATGATGCAATTAAAGAAATGATGGATTATGTGGATGAATTAGAACAGGAGGGAAAAATCAATGGATAAAATAATAGCTATTCCTTTAAGGGAAGTCAATGGTGTGGAGTTTGGCATGAGCCGTGGAGAGGTAAGAAGTGTTTTAGGCAAGGCTAAAGAATTTCGGAAGACTAAGTTTAGCAAGAATACAACTGACGATTTCGGTTATTGTCATGTGTTTTATGATAGCAATGACAGGTGTGAAGCTATAGAGATTTTTAATGAGGTGGAAGTTGTAGTTAACGATACTGTGATTTTTCCCAGTAGCATCAAGGTTGCGCAAACTGTCTTTAAGGATCTCATAGAGGATGAAGGTTGTTATATTAGTGCTGAGCTGGCGGTTGGTATAACATTGGACAATGATAAGATGGAAAGCATTTTATTTGGTACCAAAGGATACTATTAATTTAGAAAAGAGCCAAGAAGGTGCTTTTGTGCCTTACAAGGCACCTATTATCTTAAAAATAGATTATAATTGTATTACAACCTGTGATTTTTAGGGGCCAATTTGATAGAAATAAGCTCAAAACGGCCCCTAAAATTTGTTGCAATAGTTGTTGCATTTTGAAAAGGTATATGCTAGAATACTAAAACAGTAGAATATTTAGAAAGTAGAGTTGCCTAGTGCAGCTTTTACCTTCCATTTGACAAGGTGAAGCGGATAGAAAAGCATGCTTCAGTGTTATGAATGAGTACACACTATAAGTGTACCCAAAAGTCAGATGGAGGGCTTTTTTATTGCCTCCAATGACCCAAACTCTATGAGTGGTTCATATTGTAGTAGTTAATTTTGTGTTTTGTTTGGAGGTGTTATTTATGGATTACTGCCAAAAATTGATGTATCTTTTTGAAACCGACGCGATAACGTATAATAAGTTGCGCAAATTCAATTCACAAAAAAGATAGACATAGAACTTACCTTTGCTTACAATTAAGTTACCACACAAAACTTGAAAGAAGGTAAGAACTATGTCTGGTAACATTATACAATTAAATGACAAATTTATCCAGAGCGAATTGAAAACTCTTGTAAAAAACAGTGTTGAGGAAACCCTTAATGCCCTTCTGGATGCAGAAGCTGACAAACTGGTGCAAGCTGAGCGTTACGCACGCGACACGGCTCGTCAAGGATATCGTGCAGGTCATTATGGCCGCTCCTTCACCACTCAAGCTGGCGAAGTCAAGCTAAGAGTCCCTAAGCTCAAGGGAGTAACTTTTGAGTCTGCCATTATTCAGCGCTACCAAAGACGTGAATGCTCTGTCGAGGAAGCACTCATCGAGATGTATCTGGCAGGCGTTTCTATGCGCCGCATGGAGAGCATTACAGAGATACTCTGGGGTCAGAAGGTATCTGCTGGTACCATTAGCAACCTCAACCAAAAATGCTTTGCACAGATTGAGGAATGGCGTTCTAGAAAGCTAACTGAAAGATATCCCTATGTCTTTGTAGATGGTATTTTTCTCAAGCGTTGCTGGGGCGGCTCCTTCGAAAATGCCTCTGTGCTCGTAGCTACCGGTGTTACTGAAGATGGCTACCGTGAGGTTATCGGCACTGCAGAAGGCCTTAAAGAGGATACCGCCAGCTGGAAGAATTTCTTTGTCTGGCTTAAAAGCCGTGGTCTTGAAGATGTAAAGCTCATTATTGGAGATAAAAATCTAGGCATGGTTGAAAGCATAGGAGAAGTATTTCCTGAAGCTAAATACCAACGTTGCACCGTTCACATGTATAGAAATATTTTCTCTGTTGTTCCTCGCAAAAAGTGCAAAGAGGTAGCTAAAATGCTTAAGGCTATCCATGCACAGGAAAACAAGGAAGCAGCCAAAGAAAAGGCAAAACTGGTTATTGAAAAGCTGCATGAGATGAAGCTTTTGAAGGCTGCTGAGAAGCTAGAAGCCGGTCTTGAAGAGACATTGACGTATATGGATTTCCCGTCTGAGCACTGGCTCAGGATTAGAACCAATAACGTAATCGAAAGGGTAAACAGGGAGATTAAACGCAGGACTAGGGTGATAGGTACTTTTCCTGATGGGCAATCGGCCCTGATGCTTGTCTGCGCTAGGCTGCGCCATATAGCAAGTAATAGTTGGGGAACCAAGAGGTATTTAAACATGAAACACTTGGCTGATCTTATGACTGATGAAACTTACTTGAAAGAAAAAATCTCATAATAATGACTTAATATGCAAAGGTAGTTCAAGCAAGATAGTTGCCACAGCGGTGATGCGCACTGTCCGTCAAGGCTACTTTGGTTGCTATTCCTATTGGATAAGAAAAAATTTGCGCAAAACTATTGACAGTACCACCGACGCTTCTGTCGATGAAATCATCGACTGCGCCTGCATGATGGGGCCCAGCGTGCCCTGTCCCCTCTGGTTCGACTTGTACGTTTACTACTTTCTCGAAGATAAGGAGGATGAGCTGGTCTGGCGTATTCTTCACGGAAGTGAAGATATCGCTTATGGTGCAGCTCATTACCTTGCTTGGAAGTACAACCTGCAAAAGCTCTTTATAGAAGAGTTCGACTTGGCTAAGGCTAGGGAACGCCTCGACCAGTTAGGGTGGTTCGACTAACTGGTCACCCATATGGGTGACTCAAACTGTATTACTTCTTGAATTTTAGATGGCCAAATTGAGCTGTTTTTGCTCAGTTTGGCCCTTAATTTTTGCAAATTGCTGCTGTATCAAAATTCTGTTATCGATGGTATAATATAGATGACGAAAAAAGGAGATTCACACTTGGTAAGTATCTCAATATCGGCCTTGAAATTCTACATTTTCCAAGTAGTGTAAGCTTATATCGCGGAGGGAGGTCTTTGCATGCTGGCATTGGAGGGTATTCGTGTTCTAGATTTGTCGCGGCTTTTGCCGGGACCGTATTGCACCATGCTGCTGGCAGATTTTGGGGCGGAGGTCATCAAAATCGAGGAGCCCCGGCTGGGGGATTACTCCCGCACCTTTCCGCCCTTTCTTAAGGATTTTGGCTATTGGCATTTGCAGCTGAACCGCAATAAAAAGAGCGTGACCCTGGACTTAAAGAGTGAAATAGGTCGTCAACAATTTTTGGAGCTGGTGCGTACAGCGGATGTGGTAGTGGAAAGCTATCGCCCCGGTGTGCTGAAAAAGTTGGGCGTGGACTATGAGGTGGCCAGCAAAATTAACCCTAAGATTATCTATTGTTCCCTGTCGGGCTATGGCAGCAAGGGGCCTCTGGCTCAGCAGGCAGATCATGATATCGGCTATGTGAGCCTGGCCGGAATCACCGCCATGAGCGGCGAGGGCACAGTGGACAAGGCTGGCAAGCCTGCCATTCCCGGCGTACTCATGGCGGATATGAACGCTGCCCTGTCCGCAGGTATGGCGATTATGATTGCCCTGCGGCACGCAGAGCGTACTGGTCAGGGTCAGGAAATCGATATTTCCCTCTATAATGTGGCCATGACGCTTATGCCTGGGGCCGCCAGCCTGTACTTCGGCAGCGGCTTCGTAGCGCAGCGGGGTAATAATTGGCTCACAGGAGCCAATGCTAACTACAATATTTATGCTACCAAGGATGGACGTTATGTATCCGTGGGCTGCTTGGAGAAAAAGTTCTGGACCAATCTGTGCCGTGCGTTGGAGCGTTTAGATATGATTGATTTGGTGGATGATGCTAAAAATCACCTCTATCTTGAGCAGCAGCTAGCTCAGGAGTTCGCCAAGCGTACCATGGCCGAATGGGAGGATTACCTTGCTGGTAAGGATACCTGCGTGACTCCGGTGCTCAATTTTGACGAGGCCGTGGCGGCGGAGCAGACCAAGGCCAATGACATGGTTCTCACGGTGCAGGATGAGGAGCTGGGTACCTACCAGCAGCTAGGCTTTGCCATGAAGCTTTCTAAGACACCGGCCTCCTTGCGTAAGCGTGCCCCTCGCTTGGGCGAGGATAATAAGGAGTATCTGTAAGATAAAAGCAAAGAAAAAAGCCCGGCCTAGGCCGGGCTTTTGCTAATACGTGGTCAGCATAAGCTTGAGCTTAGAACTGATATTTCAGCTCCTTTTCAAAAACAACGCCGGTTTCCGGATTGATGGTGTAGCTGCCACGCAGACCGGCAGCGGTGAATTTTACCTCGTACTCGTACAAGCCATCGTCGCTGTCCAGCTTAACCTTGGTAAATGTAGCTTGGGGATAATCCTTTAAAACCACGTTTTTGGCATCGTCGGCGCTAAGCACTACCTTGTGGCTGCCCATCATGGGTTTAATATCCATGGAGTATTCCTTGATAGCGCCGGTGCTTTGCAGCACATCAATCTCGTATTCAGTATTGGTAGCGTTATCGTAGAACTTTACTTCAAAATAAGGAGTAAAATTGTCGCGATCAGCCTTGGTCACAATATGGGTGCTGGAAGCAGGCACTTCCTTAGCAGCAATTGCTTTAGCTTCTTCAGCACTAATAGCGGCAAAGGCAGTTGCGGAGAAAGCAAGGGTAGCTAAACCGGCTACGAGAGCAGTAGACATTTTTTTCATAAGTAAAACCTCCTTTAAAACATATGTAGAGAAAAATTTAACCTAGTTTTTACATTATAATTTTATTTAATAAATAGAAGATTGTCAAGTGAAGAATTTGCGAACAAAAAAGCTCGCACTGTAGAAGTGCGAGTAAGATTGGGTCAGTAAATAAAAAAGTCGCGCCATT
>SFCN01000096.1 GCA_004558595.1 Phascolarctobacterium sp.
CCCACCTTTTGTTCAATATCCGCTGCATTTTTTTCTAAAACCTGAATAACGCCGCCGCCCACAGTCCCTGCACCCAGCAGGCCCACATTAATAAAATCCATTCTGTTATGGGTATTGTGAATGGTACCACTAACTATATGCTCTCTAAAATGTCTAACGAGCACCTCGATTATGACGAGGTTTTGAAGGAAGCGCAAGCTAAGGGCTATGCCGAGTCCGACCCCACAGCTGACGTAGGTGGTCTAGATGCAGCCCGCAAGGTGGTTATTCTAGCTTCCATTGCCTTCAATACTCGTATTAGCTTGAAGGATGTCTTGGTGGAGGGCATCGAGAATATTGAAGCCTGCGATATAAAATATGCTCAAAGCTTGGGTTATGCGGTAAAGCTTTTGGGTATTGCTAAGAATGACCCCGAAAACGGTATCACTGTGTGCGTAAAACCTACCATGTTGCCCTTGACCCATCCCTTGGCAGGTGTAAATGGTGTATATAACGCAGTCTTTGTCAACGGCGATGCTATTGGCGAGGCTATGTTCCTGGGCATGGGCGCAGGTCGTCTGCCTACTGCCAGCTCAGTAGTGGGCGATATTATCGAGATTGCTCGTGATATCCAGAGCGGTAGCACTGGTCGCATTTCCTGCACCTGCTTTAAAGAAAAGAAGCTGTGTCCGCCGGAAAAAATGTCCGCTCCTGCCTACATTCGTCTGCAGGTTTTGGACCAGCCGGGTGCCTTGGCCGCTATCGCAGCTGCCTTTGGCGCACAAAATGTCTCCCTGCGTAATGTTATTCAACAGAACGCAGCCAAGGGTCAAAAGGCGGAAATCGTGGTTATTACCCACAGCGTTTCCGAATCTAATTTACAAATGGCTCTGCAAATTTTAAGAGTATTGCCTGTAGTAGAAAAGGTAAGCTGTGTTATCCGCGTTGAGGATAGCAGTTTAGCGTAATGGGTAGAAGGAGAGCATGATGAAAAAGGTTACTGTTCGTGTTCCTGCTACCTCTGCCAATTGTGGCCCTGGCTTTGATACCCTGGGCTTGGCAGTGAATTTATATAATGAAGTTACCTATGAGGTTACTGATACCAAGGGCTTTCAACTAGAGGTCGAAGGGGAAGGGGCCGAGTACTTAAAGCCCTTTGGTCGTAATTTAGCTTTTGCTAGCTTCCTTAAGGTTTGGAATCTGGCTACGGATGGTCGTCGCATTGGTCTGAAGGTGAGCATGCTGAACCGTATTCCCATGTCCAGAGGTTTGGGCAGTAGCTCCAGCGCTATTGTGGCAGGTTTGTTCGCTGCCAATTGTCTTTGCGACAATCGCTTTAGCATGGATGAGCTTTTGGGTTTTGCTACGGAAATCGAGGGACACCCTGATAATGTGGCTCCGGCCCTGTATGGGGGCTTTACCATTAGCTATATGGAGGAAGAAAGGACACATACTCTGCGCCTATTGCCTGCCAAGCCCCTGCAATTTATTGCAGTGGTTCCGGAAAGCAAGCTTGCTACTACCTTAGCTCGTCAAGCCATCCCCAAGACTGTTCCTCATAAGGATGCGGTTTTTAATACCTCAAGAGCATCTCTTTTGGTAGGTTCCTTGCTCAGTGGTAATTACAGCTTTTTGGGTATGGCCTTGGAGGATAAGTTGCACCAGCCCTATCGTGCTCATTTGATTCCTGGTTTAGAGTCTGTGTTTGCGGCGGCAAGGGCTGCAGGAGCCTACAACGCTATTATTAGCGGCGCTGGCTCCACCGTCATGGCTTACGCTGCTCCTGAAGCGGACGGAAAGGCGATCGCTGAGGCAATGGTTGCCGAATTCGCTAAACATGGTGAGGTGGCTGTTTATCATCTATTGAGCTTGGATACCGAGGGTGTAAAGGTGATTGGCTAGCTTACAGACTAAAGTTTTTTTTGGAAAATCTCTAGAAAACTCTTGACTTTTATCCCGTAATACAGTATAATCTTACATGTTGCTGATGAACAGCAACAACCTAAAATGTCGGGGCGTGGCTCAGTTTGGTAGAGCGCTTCCTTGGGGTGGAAGAGGTCGTGGGTTCGAATCCCGCCGCTCCGACCACGACATTCAGCCGTTGCATTGGTGAAAGCCGATGTAACGGTTTTTTATTTACTTGACTTTTTGTGGCAAGAAAAACCATGTCGGTGGAAATTTTTCTTTGCTAGGCAGTGAGAATAGTATATAATATAATGTATATGTAGTTCTGTAGAATTCCCATATGTTACTAAAATGAGAGGCGAGAGTATGAAGAAATTACTATTAACCTTATTGATGATATGTGGTCTATTGCACGTGCCCCTGGCTGCGCATACAGCACCAGCGGCAGACATGGCCCCGAATGACACTGCCATGTACATGCTTAATGGCGGGGATGTGCTCAACATTCAAGTGTTTGATAATCCTGAATTGAGCTCACCCAAGGAGGGAGGCGTAGAAATTAACCCTTATGTGGTGCGCCCGGATGGCTATTTCGCTATGCCCTTAATTGGGGACATTAACGTCAACAATAAATCTACCTTTGATGTGACCAACGAAATCACTGCTAAACTTAGCGAATATTTGAAGAACCCCATAGTTACCATTAACATTATGAAGGAAGGCTCCACACGAGTATACGTGCTGGGCGAAGTGATGCGTCAGGGAATGTATGAGCTTAATAAAAAACATAATCTGCTGGATGCGATAAGTTCAGCCGGAGGCTTTACCCAGTTCTCCGCTAAGAAGAACGTATTTGTTATTCGCAGTGGTTCCCAGGAGCCCGTGCTGAAGGTTAATGTGAAGCAGCTCATAAAGGGTAAGAATCCTAGCAGCAATATCCCTTTATACGAGGGTGACTGCGTATTCTTTACCAGCAATGGTAAAGTAGACTTTGGCGTGGATATATACCCCTTCTTCCGTGGCGCTTACTACATTAGCGAGGCTAGGGATAATATGTCCAGCGGCAGCGATAATTACAAGAAGGATAATCTCACTGGTAATGAGACCAATCGTCCGCCTACCAATAATAATGATAACGATAATGATGTTGGCGGTGGCGGTATCTAAAATGGATGGTAATTATAGCTTATATTTGAATCCTTTGGAGGTATATAAATGATACGCACTTTAGATATTGTTTGCAGCGAATGCGGCCAGGCCTTTGTGCCCGGAGAAAAGCTTTACTATCGGGACAATTTTATGCAAACCAGCATTCGTGATACTAATTTTATCTGCCCTGAATGTATTGCCAAGTGGCAAGCAAAATGGCAGATCAAAAGCGCAGTTTTTCACGAGCAGGATTATGTCATGACCGTGGATATCGAGCTTGAGGATGGCACGATTTACAAGAATATGGACTGCACTCCTATTGACGAAACTGAAACAGTGGTTGTAGGTGAGGATATTCCTGTGGCAGCTCAACAAAAGCTTTATCGCATTTATGAGGCTTGGGATCAGGAGCGTAAGGCTCATGTGCTGAAGGACTGCATTTTTAAGGATGAATTCATGCGCACCTCTGTGACCTGTGCCACCTATGGTGGGGAGCACTATGAGAATGTTGCTTTCCGTGTGACCATGCGGGGAGAGCTGCAAACTGAAATTCCCATGCCTGATTATATCAAAAAGCAAATTTTGGAAGCTTATGAGCTTTATGAAGCGCAAAATATGGATGATAACTTTAAGGAAGAGAAATAGGGGGAACATATGCAGGAATTATTGGAAAAAATTGAGAAGCGTCGCACCTTTGCTATTATATCCCATCCTGACGCCGGTAAAACGACCTTGACAGAAAAGCTGCTGCTCTATGGTGGAGCAATCCATCTAGCTGGCTCTGTTAAGGCCAGAAAAACCGCTAAGCATGCGGTTTCCGACTGGATGGAGATTGAAAAGCAGCGTGGTATTTCTGTAACCAGCTCCGTGCTGCAATTCGATTATGATGGTTATCGTGTTAATATTTTGGATACCCCCGGTCACCAGGATTTCTCCGAGGATACCTATCGCACTCTGATGGCTGCGGATAGCGCTGTTATGCTTATCGACGCCGCTAAGGGCGTGGAGCCTCAGACCAAAAAGCTGTTTTGGGTTTGTCATCGTCGCCATTTGCCGATTTTTACTTTCGTTAATAAGCTAGACCGCTATGGTAGAAATCCCTTCGACTTAATGGATGAGCTGGAAAAGGTATTGAATATTCGCGCCTATCCTATTAATTGGCCCATTGGTATCGATGGTCATTATAAGGGCGTTTACGATCGCTTGCAGAACACCATCGAGCTTTTTGAAGACGATACTAGCCATGGTGCCAATAAACTGAAATCCACTACCGGCTCCTTGGATGATCCTAAGATTCGTGAGCTGTTGGGTGATGAGCTTTATGAAAATCTTTGCAATGACATCGAGCTTCTAGATATGGCCGGCGATGAATTTGACTTGGAAAAGGTCAAGGAGGGCGAACTAACCCCCATCTTCTTCGGTAGTGCCATGACCAACTTCGGTGTACAAGCATTTTTGGAAAAATTTTTGGAATTGTCTCCTAAGCCACAGCCAAGAATTGTTGGGGCTGCGCTAGCTTCACTAGCTTCCCGCTTTGCTTATGGTATACGCTCATGCCCTTGTCAAAAACACCGGAGCAGATGCGCAT
>SFCN01000029.1 GCA_004558595.1 Phascolarctobacterium sp.
TTCTGACCCGGAGCTGCATACCAGACTCCACCAATGCGGTCAGGATTGGAGCGTTTCTGTATTGGCTCAAGAGGCCGGTATTGCGGCTTTACAGGAGCAGCAGTATCTGCATGAGTCCTTCCTTTTGATTGAGGAAGAAAGAAAATACCTTAAGCATCAATTAACAAGCCTAGGAGCCAAGGTTTACGGCTCTGAGGCCAATTATATCTTTTTCTATATGCCCGAGCCTGCCAATTTGGTGGAGCTGTTACGGGAGCAGGGCTATTTAATTCGCTCCTGTGCTAATTACCATAACCTGGGTGCAGGTTATTATCGTGTCGCGGTGAAAACGAGAGTGCTAAACCGTGGCCTTATAAAAGCAATTAAGGAAGCAAAGCAACATGCGCTCTTTACTGGTTTTAATTGATGGACTAGGGGATGACCCAATCGAAGCTTTCCATGGAAGGACACCCTTTCAGCAAGCCGCTCATCCCTATATGGATACACTGGCAGAGCAGGGTGGATTAGGGTACCTTAGTATTTGTGAACAGGATATTGTTCCCGAAAGCTGTAGCTGCATTCTCCGGCTTTTGGGTGTGGATAAAAGGGATATGCCGCAAAACAGGGCTTATTTAGAGCTTCTAGCCCATGGTAGGGATATTTCCGAGTATGAGATGGTGCTGCGCTGTAATTTGGCTGCAGTGGACGCACAGGGACGTTTGGCTGGCTTTAATGCTAACGGCCTGAGCGCAGTTGAGATGCAGGAAGCAGCAGCTTTTTGTGATGCGATGCTCAAGGATATTGAGTTCATTCATCTTTCGGAATACCGCAATCTACTGATTATGGATAAGGAAGCCACTGTTTTGCATTGTGCGGTGCGACCACCCCATGAGAGTGTGGGTGAGCCTGTGGCGGAGCTTTTAGCTCCACTACGCCAATGCTCCCTGTCCCTTAATTATTTTTTGAATGAAACTAACAAGCGTCTGACTTATTTAGCTCATGATGGCTTGCAGTATATACTTTATCCTTGGGGACCATCGGCTCGGCAAACCTTACCCTCCTTTGAGAGCTTACACGGCATCAAGGGCGGTGCTGTTTGCAAGGCTGAAATCGTGTTGGGCATCGCCAGGGCCCTGGGCATGGAAACACTGATTCCGGCCACGGCCACAGGTGATGTGGACACGGATGTGGCCGCTAAGATGGAGGGAGCTTTGGAGCTTTTAGGGCGCAACGACTTCGTCCTAGCGCATTTTAATGGCTCTGATGAGGCCTCCCATCGTTACGATTATGAGGCCAAGGCTCAGTTTATAAGAAAAATTGATCAAGAGTTTTTACAGCCTCTGGCTGGCCGTCTTGATGAGCCTGTGAAGGTTGTCATTTGCGGCGACCATGTGACCAGCTCTGTGACTGGCAAGCATGGGGACGGCTGTACTCCTGTGGTAGCAGGCGTTTTGCGTAGTGATTTGCTAGGCGAGACCACGAAATACCACAAGTGGCAGCCTCAAAACTATCACCAAATATTGAACTTTTTGATGAAAGAGAGTGATTGATGTGGCAAAAGCAATCATGGTAGTGGGTACCATGTCCAATTCTGGCAAAAGCCTTTTGACAGCGGGTCTTTGCCGTGTGTTTAATCAGGATGGATATAAGGTAGCTCCCTTTAAGTCCCAGAATATGGCTCTAAACTCCTTTATTACCAAAGAGGGCGCGGAAATGGGGCGTGCGCAGGTTGTTCAGGCTGAGGCTGCCAATATTGAGCCCAGCGTCATGATGAACCCGATTCTGCTGAAGCCCACCAGTGACAGTGGCTCTCAGGTTATTGTTAACGGCGAGGCCATTGGTACCATGAAGGCACAGGAATATTATGCTATGAAGCACACCCTGCGTCCCAAAGTCCAAGAAGCCTTTGATAAGCTTGCTAGCCAATATGATATTGTGTGTATCGAGGGTGCCGGCAGTCCTGCGGAAATCAACATCAAAAAGGACGATTTTGTAAATATGGGTATGGCTCAAATGGCTAAGGCCCCGGTGCTTTTGGTAGCAGATATTGACCGTGGTGGCGTTTTTGCTTCTATCTACGGCACCTTGATGCTACTGGAGCCTGAGGAAAGAGCTATGGTTAAGGGCGTTGTTATTAATAAATTCCGCGGTGATGTGGAGATTTTGCGTCCCGGCCTGCGTATGATCGAAGAAAAGACAGGCGTGCCTGTAATTGGCGTTTTACCCATGCTCAATGTGGATATTGAGGATGAGGACAGCCTTTCCGAGCGTATCAGTGGTCATAGCGAGGTGGACTTGATCGATATTGCCGTTATTCGTACTCCGCGTATGTCCAATTATACGGACTTTAATGTTTTCGAACTCATTCCCGGTGTATCCCTGCGTTATGTAAAGAATGTGCGCGATTTGGGTAATCCGGATATGATTATTTTGCCTGGCACTAAAAATACCATTGGCGATTTGAAATGGCTGCGCCAAAGTGGTATGGAGGCCGCAATTTTGAAGCACGCCTCCAATGGCACTGTTATTTTTGGTATTTGCGGCGGTTATCAAATGCTTGGTAAAAATATTTCTGATCCCTACGGCGTGGAGGAGGGCGGCGACTTCCCGGGCCTAGGACTTCTTGAGGTGAAGACCTCTTTTATCGAGCACAAGCGTACCATCCAGATGGAGGGTTGCTTTGGCGAGATAAAGGGCATCTTCTCCGAGCTCACTGGTATGCCCTTGCATGGCTACGAGATTCACTCCGGTGTAACCACCTTTGATGAGGACAGAGCCATGACCTGTATTAAGCCCATTCATGAACAGGGCGAGGCATTTGCTGAGGGCAACCAAAATATTACCTACAAGATGAATGTTTATGGCACCTATGTGCATGGCGTATTTGATGGTGATGGCATTGCAGCCAAGATTGTGGAAGCATTGTTGGCCAAAAAGGGCTTGCATATGGAGGATGTGAAGACCATCAATTTTGCTGATTACAAGCGTCAGCAATATGATATTCTGGCCGATGCCGTGCGTAAGGATATCGATATGAAAAAGGTTTACAAGATTTTGGAGGCAGGCGTCTAATGAAGGATGGGGGCTTGATTCATATTTATTGTGGTGATGGCAAGGGTAAAACCACGGCCGCATTAGGCTTGGCTTTGCGCTGTAGTGGCCACGGAAATCATGTTCTTTTGGTGCAGTTTCTCAAAAGCAGACCTACAGGTGAGCTAAAAAGCTTGGCCTTACTACCTAATATCCAGGTTATGCGTGGTAAAGAAACTAAAAAATTCACCTTCCAGATGAATGATGAGGAAAAGGCCCAGGTTAAGCAAGAGCATTTGGAGCTTTTTGAAAAGGTAAAGCAAAAATGTCTGAACCAGCATATTGACCTGCTTATTCTTGATGAGGTTATCGGCGCCTGCAATACGGGCGTTTTTGATAAAGATATTTTAGTTGATTTTCTTAAGGGCAAGCCAGCAGAGCTGGAGGTTGTGCTCACCGGGCGTAATCCAGCAGCAGAGCTGGTAGAGCTGGCGGACTATGTTTCGGAGATTTGCAAGCGCAAGCATCCCTTTGAGAAGGGGATTGCGGCGCGCACAGGTATTGAAAGATAGTCTAGAGGGGCCCAAGTGTTCAGAAAGGTAGTGATAGAAATGCAATTACAGAATGTATTGCCTGCAGATATCGAGAAACGCAGCATGGAGATTATTGGCGAAGAATTAGGCCAAATTAAGATTGACCCGGAAAAGGTGGATATCGTTAAGCGTGTAATCCATACCTCCGCTGACTTTGATTATGCCCGCAATCTGCTTTTTAGCGAGGGTGTAGTGGAAAAAGCTTTGGCAGCCCTGCAAAAGGGGGCTACTATTGTTACCGATACCAATATGGCCTGCACCGGTATTAATAAGATGGGCTTGGGTAAGCTGGGGGCTAAGGCAGTTTGCTTTATGGCTGACCCGGATGTGGCTGCTCGTGCTAAGGAGGCAGGCTCTACCAGAGCAGCTGCTTGCATGGAGAAGGCCTGCACCATTGAAGGTCCTGTGATTATCGCTGTTGGTAATGCTCCTACAGCACTGGTTCGCTTAGATGAGCTTGTAAAAGAGGGTAAGATTAAGCCGGAGCTTGTTATTGGTGTACCGGTTGGCTTTGTCAATGTGGTGGAGTCCAAGGAAATCATTATGAAGACCGGTATTCCTTACATTGTGGCTCGCGGCCGTAAGGGCGGTAGCAATGTAGCGGCAGCTATTTGCAATGCATTGATATATAAGCTGACTAGAAAGTAATAACGAACATTATTTTCGGTAACGAAACGTTACTGGAACACCGGATGCGCACATTTGTCCACATTAAGTGTTGACGAAAAAGTTGTTATTTTACTAAAAAAAGCATTGACAAATGGGGCATTTACCTTTATAATTATCTTCGTTGATGAAACATCAACCTAATTCCCCGATAGTTCAGTCGGTAGAACACCTGACTGTTAATCAGGGCGTCGTAGGTTCGAGTCCTACTCGGGGAGCCAGCTGATTTAGCTCTGGGTTTATACCCAGAGCTTTTTTTTGCTTGTGTAGGGATTTCGTGCTATAATAGTAACAGTAACAATGATTAGTAAAGGAGTTGTTCCCCATGGAAGATGCTGTATTATACGCTGTGGAAAATGGTATTGCTACCATTACCATGAATCGCCCTAAGAGCCTGAACTCTATGAATGATGCTTTGATCGATGGCCTGCACGAAGCTCTGACTAAAGCCGAAACCGATGAAGCTGTTCGCTGCATCGTGCTTACCGGCAACGGCAAAGCCTTTTGCGCTGGTGGCGATCTGAGCTTTTTAAACGGTCTGGAGGGCACCGATGCTAAGAAGAACTTTATCGCTAAGGTTGGCGCCGTCGCTAAACGTATTACCATTATCGAAAAGCCCATTATCGCTTGGGTTAACGGCGTAACCGCTGGTGCAGGTGTTAACCTGATGCTGGCCTGCGATTTGATTTACGCTTCCCATAAAGCTAAATTTGGCGAAAGCTTTGCTAAGGTTGCCTTGATTCCTGACTGCGGCGGCTTGTATTTCCTGCCTCGCGCTATCGGTATCCATAAGGCTAAGGAGCTAATGTTTACTGGCGATTTAATTGATGCTCCCACTGCAGAACGCTTAGGCATGCTTAACGACGTTATTGAAGAAGAATACCTGAAGGATAAGGTTTATGAGGTAGCCGCTCGTATGGCTGCCAGCGCTCCCATCGCCATTGGTCTGACTAAAAAATATCTTAACGATACCGGCCTTACCTTGGATGAAGTGCTGAATATTGAAGAGACCACCCAGTCCTTGCTCATGGGAACTGAGGACTGCAAGGAGGGCATTGCTGCCTTCTATGGCAAGCGTCCGCCGGTTTTCACAGGTAAATAACGAAAGCTTTACGGAATCGTCACATAATTTATGCTGACGATTCCTTTTTCTTTTGACTAAGTAGCCCTGTATGTTGTATAATTGTAATGTTAGAATTGAGATGAGTGTAGCCTTTTGTATGATGTACGGAGGAATTTATGTTAGATTTTGCTTCAATGATTTATCGCATCCCGGCGCTGCTTTTTGCGATTTCCATTCATGAATATGCTCACGCTCAGTGCGCAGACAGCATGGGTGATCCCACTGCTCGCTACATGGGGCGCTTGACCTTTAATCCACTGGCTCATTTGGACCCTATTGGCGCTATTCTTTTAGTAGTAGCAGGATTTGGCTGGGCTAAGGGTGTGCCCATTAATGTGAATAATTTTCGTAATAGGAGAGAGGGCATATTGAAGGTATCCTTTGCAGGACCTGCAGCTAACCTATTCCTGTGCTTTGTGGCAGCCTTCATGATGGCTTTTTTAGGCAAGATGCACATGCTTAGTGATGGACTGTATCGTTTCTTATTCTGGATGCAGCTCTATAATGTATGGTTTGCCTTTTTCAACCTAATTCCGGTGCCACCTCTAGATGGCTCCCGTATTATGAGCGAGCTTCTGCCAGCTAAGCAATCCTGGCAATTCAACGAAATCGTGGATCGCTATGGCTTCTATATTTTGATTGCCCTTGTTTTCACTGGTATTACCGGCATGATTATCAACCCTTTGGCTAATGGATACCTGCGTCTCATCCAAGGCCTTTTGAGCATCGTCTTCTAGGGCAGCTTTATGAGTGATGTATCTTTAAAGCTCAATGCCTTTGAAGGGCCTCTCGATTTGCTCATGCATTTAATCGAGAGTAATAAAATCGATATTTACGATATTCCTATTGTAGAAATAACTGAGCAGTATATCGGATATTTGCGCAATCTGCAGGAATTTGATATGGAGCTAGCCAGCGAATTTCTCGTTATGGCAGCTACATTGCTCCAAATTAAGTCTCGCATGCTTCTACCAAAGGAAGCCCGTGAGGACGAGGAGGAAGAGGAGGACCCACGCCAGCAGCTAGTAGAGATGCTGGTGGAGTACCGCCGTATTAAGCGTGCCGCTTTAAATTTACGCTATTTAAAGGAGCAGGCTGATCGTTATTTATCCCGTGAGCCCATGTTTGCCAATTTGGTGGAACGGGTAGTGCCTAGCTATCCTGTGCGAGATTTGCTCTTAGCCTTGGGTAATGTGCTGCGTGATAGCCATCGCCCGCTGGCTTATATTGAGCCGCAAGCCTTTAGTGTGCAGGAAAAGATGGCCAGCATATTGCAGCGCTTGGAGCGTTGTCCCGATGGCTTTTTGCTCAGCGATGTGCTAGCATCGGGTAAAGCCGGAGAAAAGGTGGCAGCTTTTTTGGGAGTGTTAGAGCTGCTAAAGCTAGGTTTAATAACTATTGCTCAGCACGCAGCCTTTGCGCCCATATATATCTTTAGTAAACAGGGGGAAGCAAGCCATGTATCATGATAAAATGATGGGAGCGCTGGAGGCAGTTTTATTTGCCGCAGGAGAGCCCATAGGTGTGGCGGAGCTTGCCCAATGCCTTCAGCTGGATAAGCCACAGGTGTGGGAGCTTTTATCCTCGCTGGAGCATAGCTATGAGGACGATACGCGAGGTCTGATGCTGCGTCAGGTTGGTGATGGCTATCAGCTAGTGACCAAGCCTGTTCATTATGGCTTAGTCATCAATTTAAGCCGTAAAAAAGAGGTTAAGCTAACCAATGCGGCCATGGAAACCTTGGCCATTATCGCCTTTAAGCAGCCCATAACCAGAGCTGAGATGGAAGCCATTCGCGGTGTTAAGGTGGACGGAGTGGTGAATACATTATTAGATTTAGGACTTATTGCTGAAGCAGGCCGTAAGAAAGCCTTGGGCAACCCTATTTTGTATGCTACCACCGAGCGTTTTTTGACAGTATTTGGCTTGGCCAAGCTAGAGGACCTGCCGCCTTTGGAGGATGTGCCAGAGGATGAAGAGCAGGCCGTGCAGCAGGTGCTGGCCTTTGAGGAAAAGAATTCTTCTGTGTAGTGGTGGAGGAATTTCAATAAAGACATAAAGGAAACAGATTTGATGGAAGAGCGTTTACAAAAAATCTTGGCGGCGGCAGGTATTGCCTCTCGTCGTGAAGCAGAAAAAATTATTATTGCCGGTCGCGTTCGTGTCAACGGTAAGGTGGTTACCGAGCTGGGTACCAAATTTGACCCTGATAAGGTACGCATTACCGTGGATGGCAACCCTATTAAGGCGGAAGGCAAGGTATACTATCTGTTCTACAAACCTAGAGGAGTTGTGACCACCATGAGCGACCCGCAAAATCGTCGTAGCATTGCCGATTTTGTACAGACATTACCGGAGCGGGTATTTCCCGTAGGTCGCCTTGACTACAATACCGAGGGACTCTTGCTTTTAACCAACGATGGCGCCCTGGCTCAAGCGCTGATGCATCCCAGCCATGAGGTTAACAAGACCTATCTTGTGAAGGTGCCCGGAATTGTTCCGGATGAAAAGCTGGATATGCTGCGCGTAGGCGTGAAGCTGGAGGACGGCATGACCGCCCCAGCTGTAGTAAATCTGCGCAGTTATGAGCATGAGCACAATTTCACTTTATTTGATATTACTATCCACGAGGGTCGCAATCGTCAGGTACGCCGTATGTGTGATGCGATAGGCTATCCCGTGCGTGATTTAAAACGTATTAAGCTTGGGCCCTTGACCTTGAGTAATTTAGGGCGCGGTAAATTCCGTGAGCTAAGTGAAGGGGAGTTGGCTTCCTTGAAGAAGGCGGCTAAGCTATGAGCAGGGTAGTGATTATCGGCGGCGGCGCTGCCGGACTTTTAGCGGGGATTAGCGCTGCGCAAAATGGTGCTCAGGTGACCATTTTGGAAAAAATGCGTCAGCCTGGTAAAAAGATGCTGATTACAGGCAAGGGTCGTTGCAATATTACCAATGCAGGTGAATTGGCTGAAATCATAAAAAATATCCCAGGTAATGGAAGATTTTTAAATAGTGCTTTACATAGGTTCACAAATGATGATATAGTAGATATGTTGGAGAGTAATGGCCTCGCCACTAAGGTGGAGCGAGGCAACAGAATCTTTCCCGTCAGCGATAAGGCCAAGGATGTGGTGGATACACTAGTTAAAATTTTCACCCAAGCTGGAGGCAAGCTGCTCTGCGATACAAAGGCCTTAGAAATTTTGACCAAGGACGGACATGTGTGCGGCGTGAAAACCGTGAATGGTACATATGCCGCTGACGCTGTGATACTCTGCGCTGGTGGGGCCTCCTATCCTGGCACGGGAAGTGATGGCAGCGGAGCTAAGCTGGCAGCTAAGGTGGGGCATAAAATGATTCCCCTAAAACCATCATTAGTGCCGCTAGAAAGCGATTATCCCTATGTAGATGCCCTGCAGGGACTCTCCCTGCGCAATGTGGCCGCCACTCTTTTGGCCGATGGCAAAAAAGTCGGCAGTGAGTTTGGCGAAATGTTATTCACTCATTTTGGTGTATCCGGTCCCATTATCCTTTCTTTAAGCAATGTGGCTGCTAAGGCCTTAGCTGAGGGCAGGGAAGTGGAGCTTGATATAGATTTGAAGCCTGCTCTGAGCAGGGAAAAGCTGGATGCCCGCATCCAGCGTGATTTTCAGCAGTATAGCCGTAAACAGCTGCTTAACGGTCTCAAGGATTTGTTGCCCCAACGACTCATTCCCGTGGTGCTGGACATGGCTTACTTGGACGAGGAAAAGTTTATTAACCAGATCTCGAAAGAGGAACGCCAGCGTCTTTTAGACACCTTAAAGCGCTTTGTGGTGCCCATTACTGCCACTCGTCCCCTTGCTGAGGCCATTGTTACAGCAGGTGGGGTGGATGTAAAGGAAATCAACCCTAAGACTATGGAATCCAAGCTGGTAGGCGGTTTATTCTTCGCCGGTGAGGTTATGGATGTGGATGGCTATACAGGTGGCTTCAATCTACAGGCTGCTTTTTCCAGCGGTTACGCCGCAGGCTTGGCAGCTAGTAATCTAGAATAAAGTGTGGTTGGATATTTATGAAAAAAATAGTTGTTGCTATCGATGGTCCTGCCGGAGCAGGTAAAAGCACCATAGCTAAGCTGGTAGCAGAAAAATTAGGCTATGCGTATATTGACACAGGAGCTATGTATCGCAGTGTGGCCTGGAAATTTTTGCAAACAGGCAAGGACTTTGATGAAGCCTTTATTAGTACTTTAGCAAAGACCATGGTTATAGAATTCAAGCCTGAAGCAAGCGTCAATCGCGTCTTCGTGGATGGCGCCGAGGTTACGGAGGCTATTCGTAGCGCTGAGGTTACCGCTAATGTTTCTAGGGTAGCTGCTATCGGCGCTGTGCGTGAGGCCATGGTGGCTCAGCAGCGTCGCATGGGAAAAAGCGGTGGAGTACTCATGGACGGACGCGACATCGGCACTGTTGTATTCCCCAATGCTCAGCTAAAAATCTTCCTTACTGCTTCTGTGGAAGAACGAGCCCTGCGCCGTTACAAGGAGCTGGTGGCAAAGGGTCAAGATGTGGATTTGGCTCAGCTTAAGGAAGATATTGCCAGTCGCGACAAGCAGGATAGCGAGAGAGCCATTAGTCCCCTGCGCCAAGCGGAGGATGCATTGCTCTTAGATACAAGCCATATGAACATTGAGCAGGTCACAGCGAAAATTCTACATCTTGTTGAGGAGAAGGCCCAATGATTTATACAATTCTTAAGCCCATCCTCTGGGTACTTTTCAAGCTAGGCCTTAGGCTCAATGTGGAAGGAACCGAGAATATCCCTCAAGAGGGACCGCTAGTTATCGCTAGCAACCATTTAAGCTTGTTGGATCCGCCTGTTATCGGTGTGGCTGCTACCCGTAAGGTCCATTTTATGGCTAAGCAGGAGCTTTTCGTACCTATTTTAGGCGATATTTATAAGGCATTAGGCGCCTTTCCCGTGCGCCGTGGCGGTGCCGATAGAGCGGCCATTAAGCACGGCATTGATATCCTTAAAGATAATAAGGTATTAGCTATTTTCCCAGAGGGTACTCGCAGCAAAACAGGTAAGCTGGGCAAGGCTGAGCCCGGCGCCCTGATGATGGCTTCCAAGGCCATGGCGACGATTGTACCCTGTTGTGTTATTGGCACTGACTTTCAGCGTCAGGGAAGAATTTGGCCCAAGGTTACTGTCCGCTTTGGTAAGCCCATTTATTTTCCTGCTGACGCTGTGGTTAATAAAGAGTTTTTACATGATATGACAGAAAATCTCATGCAGCATATCGCTGCTTTGCAGGCTGGAGAAAAGGTATGATGGAAATTAAGGTAGCAGAATACTGCGGCTTTTGCTATGGTGTAAAGCGGGCAGTAGAGTTGGCCCAAAGGGCAGCTGCTGATCGTGTCAAGGGAGGTACCTTTGGTCCTTTGATTCATAATCCCCAGCTGATTAATGAACTGGCTGCTCAAGGCATTGCCTGTCGAGATAGCCTAAATGATTTTCAAAATGGTGAGACAGTAATTTTTCGCTCCCATGGTGTGGGCCCTGAGGTTTATGCTGAAGCGGAGCAAAAGGGGCTTAAAATTTTGGACGCGACCTGTCCCAATGTGCGTCTAGCCCAAAAAAAAGCCGCTGAAGCGGCGGCAGATGGCTACTATCCCATTATAGTCGGAGAAAAAAATCATCCGGAAGTAAAAAGTATTTTAAAATGGGCAGGAAAATCGGCTATCTGTATCGAATGTATAAAAGATATCTCTAGTGTTCCGCAGCAGGAGCGGTATGGAGTAATCATCCAGACCACTTTTGAGCTGCAAAAATTTGAGGATATATTGCAGGAATTGCAAAAGCAACGCCCGGGGGAGTATCGTGTGGAACGCACTATCTGCCTGGCAACGAGCCAAAGACAAAAGGCGGCTGTGAAGCTGGCCCAGGAGTCCGACGCGGTAATTGTCATCGGTGGTAGAAACAGCGCCAACACAAGGCATCTCTTCGAGCTTGTTGCCGCAAATTGCAGCAAAGCATATCATATCGAAACAGCAGACGAGCTGAATGCGGCTATGCTTAGAGGTTGTAATAAAATTGGAATCACGGCGGGGGCATCGACTCCTGACCGTTTAATTAAGGAGGCTATTTTAGCAATGGAAAACATGGATTTTGAAAGCATGCTCAACGAAAGTATGGAGGTAGAGGTATATCCGGGCAAAATTGTTAACGGTACCGTTATTCAATTGGATAAAGACG
The DNA here is from genome assembly GCA_004558595.1 of Phascolarctobacterium sp. GTDB lineage: Bacteria > Bacillota > Negativicutes > Acidaminococcales > Acidaminococcaceae > Phascolarctobacterium_A. The sequence continues at coordinate 11,629 of SFCN01000029.1, forward strand.
GCGTATATGTTTCTTTTGGATATAGACATGATGGCTTGATCACCTATCCCGAATGGAACCCGGCTGTAGCTCCGGAAGAACTGATGGAAACCATTAAGGTTGGCGACGAAGTTGAAGCTAAGGTTATCCCTGGCAGCACCAAGAGCGATTTTGTTCGCCTGTCCAAGGTTAAAGCAGAGCGCGACGCCGCTTGGAAATCTGTTCCCGAGCTGGCTGAGGGCGAGAAACGCGAAGCAACCGTTAAGGTTCTGCGCATCATCAAGAACAAGGCTAAGAACATCGTTGGTCTGGCTGTGGCTGTTGAAGGCGTTGAAGGCTTCATGCCTGCTAGCCATGTAGAGCTGCGCCGCGTTGAGGACTTCACTCCTTACATTGGCCAAGAGCTGCAAGCTGAAATTATCGAAGTAGATCTGGAAAAGAAACGCATTGTTGTTTCTCGTCGCGACCTGCTGAAGGCTGAGCGTGAAGCTAAGGCTAAGGCTTACAAGGAAATGAAGGAAGCGCAAGCCCAAGCTCGCAAAGAAGCGCGTGCTGCTGCTGAAGAGGCTGCTTATGCATCCGTTGAAGAAGGCCAAGTAGTACCCGGCAAGGTTGTTAAGGTTGCTGAGTTTGGTCTGTTCGTAGAAGTTGGCGCTGGTCTGGTTGGCCTGGTTCACAACACTGAGCTGGCTTGGGACCGTGCTGTAAAGGCTGCTGACGTTGCTAAGGAAGGCGACGAGGTTACCGTTCTGGTTAAGAAGATTGACCGCGAAAACAAACGCGTCGCTCTGTCTATTAAAGCTACCCAAGAGGATCCTTGGAAGGTAGAAGCTGGTCAATTCAATATTGGCGACATCGTAGACGTTGAAGTAGTTCGCTTCCTGCCCTTCGGCGCTATCGTTAAGCTGAGCGACAAGGTTGAAGGTCTGGTTCACATTTCTGAAATCGCTCAAGAGCGTATTGCTAAACCCGATGATGCTCTGGAGCTGGGTCAAGTTGTGAAGGCTGAAGTTATTAAGATGGATCTGGACAGCAAGAAGATCGGCCTGAGCATCTCCAAGGTTAAACGCGATGCTGAAAAGAACGAATATCGTTCCTACATGGGCAAAAAGAACTCCTCTCTGTCCCAAAATCTGTCCGAACAACTGGAAAGCCTGGAAAAATAAGAGGAGCTTCAAGTGCAACGCGAACAACGTAAGCTAGAACATATTAAATATGCCCTAGAGCTTGGCGATGGACCCGCGACCACGCATTTTGCTGATCTGAGTTTTATACACAATTGTCTGCCGGAGATTAATCCGGCAGACATTGATTTATCTGTGAAGCTATTGGGCAAACGGTTACGTTTGCCCTTTTTTATTGATGCTATCACAGGCAGCACCGATGGGGTAACGGAGTTAAATAGTAAGCTGGCTCAGGTAGCCGAAGCCTGCGGAATCGGCATGGCCGTAGGCTCCCAATATGGGGCTGTGTGCCAAGGTAGTGGTCTAGGTAGCTATAAGGTAGTGCGTGAAAAGAATCCTGATGGCTTAGTATTTGCTAATATGAGCGCTTTTGTAACCCCTGAGCAGGCTCTTGCCGCCGTAGAAATGCTAGAGGCTGATGGTCTGGAGCTGCATTTAAATGCGGCGCAGGAGTTACATATGACCGAGGGCGATAAAAATTACGCAGGTCTATTGCAGAATATGCAAAAAATCCATGAGAATCTGGATGTGCCAATTATCATTAAGGAAACGGGCTGTGGTATCGCCAAGGAACAATATGAAGAGCTCTTAGGAGCTGGCTTTCGCATATATAATTGCGCCGGCGCTGGAGGTACTAATTTCCCGGCCATCGAGGCAAAACGAAGCGGTGTTGAGCTAAACGAAGAATTTCTCAGTTGGGGCTTGCCCACCTGCTGGTCCTTAATTGATGCCCAAGGCATTATTCCCCAAAAGCAATGTCTTTTGGCCAGCGGCGGCATTCGCAGCGCAGGTGATGTGGCTAAGGCCTTTGCCCTTGGGGCAGATGCGGTGGGAATAACCGGACCAGCGCTGCGCCTTGTTGTTGAAGAGGGAATCGAGGCAGCAGTAGCTTATTTTACAGAGCTGGCTCAGGGGCTGGAGCAATATCTTTCGCTCTTGGGCTGTCGTACTCCTTATGAGCTGCGCAGGGTTCCGCTGCTCATAAAAGGTGAGACGAAAAGCTATGTAGAATGTCGCGGTTATGATTTACCGTCCCTGTGCAGGGCTCGCATTCGCTAAAAAATTAGTTATTTTGTGGAAAATCTGTTAATCTTTGGGCATATATTGTGGTAAACACTTGAAATGGTCGAAAGATAATGTTATAATATCAATTAGAAGTATAAGTTTTCTTTGTGAAAGAGTGGGTTACGTACCCGCTCTTTCCGCTTATTATGCAAAAAACTAAATACAAAATTGAATATGGAGGTGAATTTGATGCAAGCTAAAGAGGTTGAAGCGCTGATTACCGCGTTGGTAGAGCCCATTCTTAAGGATACGGAGATGACTCTGGTAGATGTGGAATATGTGCGTGAAAAGGATTGGTATCTGCGTATCTTTATTGATAAGCCAGGCGGCGTAGAAATTGACGATTGCCAGCTTGTTAGTGAACAGCTTACGGCAGTCCTGGATGATAAAGACCCCATTCCGGATAAGTATTTCCTAGAGGTTTCCTCTCCTGGCATCGATAGGCCGCTGAAGAAGGACAAGGACTTTGAGGCAGCCTATGGCACAAAGGTTGACATCATGTTTTTCGCTCCTTGGGAGGGCTTAAAGAGCCTTGTAGGCGTCTTGGAGGCCCATGACGAGGAAGCTGTGTGGGTAAGAAAAATTATTAAGGGTAAGGAATTTAAGAATCCTGACCGTATTGAGCGCAAATTAATTGCTGTTATTAGACCGCATATTGACTTTTAAAATTTTAGAAAATAGGAGGCGTAGTAAGTGAACGCAGATTTTATCTCAGCCATTCAAGAATTGGGAAAGGAGAAGGGTATTGAGCCCGAGCTTCTGTACCAGGCTGTTGAGGACGCTTTGGTTGCTGCTTATAAGAAGAATTCCAACACTAACCAAAATGTTAGGGTGGATATGAATAAGGAAACCGGTGAAATTCATGTATATGCTCAACGCACTGTTGTTGAGTCTGACCCCATTGATGAAACTGAAATGAGCCTTGAGGATGCTCAGGCTATTGATGCTCGTTATGTAGTGGGCGATATTGTGGAGACCGAGGTTACCCCGAAAAACTTTGGTCGTATCGCTGCTCAGAATGCTAAGCAGGTCGTTGTACAACGTATTCGTGAGGCTGAAAGAGGACAGGTCTATGAGCGCTTCCAAAGCCGTGCTCAGGACATTGTAACCGGCATTATCGAGCGTCAGGAAAACAAGAATGTTTACATTGACTTGGGTAAGGTTGAGGCTATTTTGACTCCCAACGAGCAAATTCCCGGTGAGATTTATCAATATCATGACCGCATGAAGACCTTTATTGTTGAGGTTAAGCGTTCCACAAAGGGACCCCAAATCGTGGTTTCCCGCACCCATCCGGGCCTTTTAAAGCGTTTGTTCGAGCTGGAGGTGCCCGAGATTCATGATGGTATTGTAGAGATTAAGTCCGTGGCTCGTGAGCCCGGTATGCGCTCTAAGATTAGTGTTTACACCGCTGATGAGAATGTTGATCCGGTAGGCGCCTGCGTAGGCCATAAGGGCATGCGTGTACAGACCATCGTCAACGAGCTCCGTGGTGAAAAGATTGATATTGTAAAATACAGCGAGGACCCGGCTCAATATGTGGCTAATGCTCTGAGCCCGGCTAAGGTTGTCAGCACTAATGTCAACGAAGCGGAAAAGATTTGCCGCGTGGTAGTTCCCGACTACCAGCTGTCCTTGGCCATCGGCAAGGAAGGTCAAAACGCTCGCTTGGCTGCTAAGCTGACCGGCTGGAAGATTGATATTAAGAGCGAAAGCCAAGCTAAGGAAGAAGAAGCTGTAGAAGCAGAATAAGAGCATGATGAAGGTTAAGAAGATTCCGCAGCGCAAATGTGTGGGCTGCAATGAGATGAAGGATAAAAAGGCTTTGCTGCGCATTGTGCGTTCTCCCGAAGGTGAAATCAGTTTGGATTTAACCGGCAAGAAGAATGGTCGAGGCGCTTATGTGTGCCCCAATAAGGAGTGCATTATGAAGGCCGTGAAAGAAAAACGTCTGGAGCGTGCCTTGGAAAAGCCTATTAGTGATGCTGTAACGAAGCAATTGCTGGAGGATTTGGAGCATGGCCAACAATAAACAAGCCTTTGCGCTTGGTTTGGCCCAAAAAGCAGGGAAAATTGTTTCCGGTGATTTCGCAGTGCGGGGAGCGCTGAAATCCGGAACAGTGAAGCTGTTGGTAGTGGCCATGGACACTGCGCCCAACTCCAAGAAGGAGCTTTGCTATTTAGCCGCACAGGCTCAGGTGCCGGTGCTGGAGCTGTTGACTCGCTGGGAGCTAGGAAGCGCCATAGGTAAGGGTCAAAGAGCTGCAGTCGCCATCACCGATAGCAACTTCGCCAGCATGCTGCAGGGAAAATAAATCCCCTTGTATCTAGTCTGGAGGTGGATGCATGAGTAATAAAAGAATCTATGAGGTGGCTGCCGATTATGGCAAGCCCGTTAATGAAGTACTGGATTTGTTGAAAAAGAATAATCTAGATAAAAAGAATTTTAGTGGCGCTGATGAACAGGTTATGGCTGTCATCCGCAAAGCATATGATAAAAAGCCTGAGCCGCCTAAGGCCGCTCCCAAGCCGGAGAAAAAGCAGGAGCAGCCTCGTCAAGGGCAGGCCGTGAAGAAGGAACAGCCTAAACAACAAAATAATAATAAAAATGGGCAGAGGAATATGCAGCAAAATAATCAAAATCAACGCAACAATGGCCAACAGGGCCGTCCGGAAAACCGTCAGGGCAATAATCAAGGTCAACAAGGGAATCGTGACAACCGCGGCCAAGGCCAAAACCGTGGCCAAGGCCAACAGGGTAATCGCGACAATCGCGGCCAAGGCCAAAACCGTCAGGGTAATAATGGTCAACAGGGTAATCGCGATAACCGTCAAGGCAACCGCAATGACAACAAGCGTCAGGGTGGTATTTTCGTAGGACCGAAGGGGCAACAGCCCGGTCAAGCAGTGCATGGCGAGAGCCGCAGCATGAATGCTGCTCGTCCTGCTGGTCGCAGCGAGAATCGTGGCGAAGGCCGTAGCGAGCGTATGGAGCGTAGCGAGGCTAGAGTGGAGATTCCTCGTGGCAAAGAAAGCCGTAACGCCGGCAGGAATCGGAAGGAAAAGCCTCAGATTAAGGGCTCCTATGCTACTAAGGAAAGCCGTCCTAACCGCAGCGCCGGCCATCAAATGCCTGTAAACCGCAACCGTAAGCCTACTAATGCGCCGAAGGCTGCTGCTGCGCCGGTTGAGGTTGTTCGTCCCACATCTGTAGAGATTGGCGAATCCATCAATGTGCAAGAGTTTGCTAAGCTTATTAAGCGCGAGGTAAATGAGGTTATTAAGGCTCTCTTTATGCTGGGCATGATGGTAACCATTAACCAAGATATTGATTTTGACACAGCACAGCTCATTGGCGACCACTTCGGTGTGGAAGTAGGCCAAAAGGCTCCGGAAGAGGATCCTACAGAGATTCCCGAGGTGGATGACCCTGAAGAAAAGCGTTTGCCTCGTCCGCCTGTAATTACTGTTATGGGTCACGTTGACCATGGTAAGACATCTCTGTTGGATGCTATTCGTAAAACTAATGTTACTGCCCGTGAGGCTGGTGGTATTACCCAGCATATCGGTGCTTATAAAGTTAATTACCAAGGCAAGCAAATTGTTTTCCTGGATACCCCGGGCCATGAAGCCTTCACCGCTATGCGCGCCCGTGGCGCTCAGGTAACCGACGTGGCAATTCTTGTTGTCGCTGCGGATGATGGTGTAATGCCTCAGACCATCGAGGCTATTAACCATGCTAAGGCTGCCAAGGTACCTATTATCGTAGCTATTAATAAGATGGACCGCGCTGGCGCTAATCCGGATCATGTTAAGCAGCAGTTGGCTGAGCACGGCCTGATTCCTGAGGATTGGGGCGGCGATACCATTATGGTTCCCGTATCTGCTCACCAAAAGACCGGTATTACCGACCTTTTGGAAATGATTCTTTTGGTTGCAGAGATGCAAGAGCTGAAGGCCAACCCCAATCTGCCCGCTCACGGCACTATTATCGAAGCTCAGCTGGACAAGGGCCGTGGTCCCGTAGCTACCGTTTTGGTTCAACGTGGTACCCTGCATATCGGCGATACCATTATCGCAGGCACCAGCTTTGGTAAGGTTCGCGCTATGGTCAACGACCGTGGCGAAAAAGTAAAGAAGGCTCTGCCTTCCACTCCTGTAGAGGTTTTGGGCCTCAATGATGTGCCCCAAGCCGGCGATATTCTTGACAGCACAGAAGAAAAAATCGCTCGTAGCGTTGCTGAAAAACGTATCGCTAAAAAGAAGGAAGAAGAGATTAAGCTCAATGCCAAGGTATCCTTGGATGACCTGTTCCAGCGCATTCAAGAGGGCGAGCTAAAGGAATTGAACATTGTTGTTAAAGCAGACGTTCAAGGCACCATCGAAGCTCTGAAAGCTTCTCTGGAGAAGATTAAGAACGATGAAGTAAAGGTAGTTGTAGTTCATGCCGGTGTTGGTGCTATTACCGAGTCCGACATTATGCTGGCTTCCGCTGCTAATGCTCTCATCATCGGCTTCAACGTTCGTCCTGACGCTAATGCTCGCAAGGCCGCTGAGGTAGAGAAGGTTGACGTACGTACCTACCGCGTAATTTATGACGCTCTGAACGACGTAGAGGCTGCTATCAAGGGTATGCTGGCTCCTAAGTTCAAAGAGGTTGTACAAGGCCGCGTAGAGGTTCGTCAATTGATTACTATTTCCAAGCTCCTTATCGCTGGCTGCTATGTGCTTGAAGGCAAGGTTACCAACAGCTCCAAGGTACGTATTATCCGCGATGGCATTGTGCTGCACGATGATGTTATCGACTCCCTGCGTCGCTTCAAGGATGACGTTAAAGAGGTTGCCCAAGGCTATGAATGTGGTATTACCTTAGAGAAGTACCGCGACCTGAAGGAAGGCGACGTCTTTGAAGTTTACGACATGGAAGAGGTAGCTGTAGAGTAAGCTTAGGAGAAATATATGGCACGATTAAGAGTTGAAAAGGTTCAGGAAGCTATCCAACACGAAATCAGCAATATGCTGCTGCACGACGTGAAGGATCCTCGCATTCAGTTTGTAACTGTAACCGGGGTGGAGCTTACGGACGATATGAGCTATGCTAAGGTTTTTATTAGCATGTATGGCCCTGAAGAAAAGCAGGAGGAAACCTGGAAGGCCTTGAATAAGGCCTTAGGCTTCATGCGCACGGAGATCGCCAAGCGTATCCGTTTACGCTTTGCGCCTACGCTAATTCTGCAAAAGGATAGATCCATGGAATACAGCGCTCATATCCAAAGTATTCTGGATAAAATAAATAAAGAGGAAAAGACCTTGGCCGATGTGGATGCCGAGGCAGAGGCTGGTAAGCATGAGTAAGGAGCTGTCTTTACAGGAAACAGGCAGCCTGCTTATGGCAGCTCAAAAAATTGTTCTTTGTACCCATGTGAGCCCGGATGGTGATACTCTAGGCTCTAGCCTGGGCTTGGCTAAATTTTTGCTGCAGCGTGGCAAAGAGGTAATCGTCTTTTGCGATGATTTATTGAACAAAAGCTTTAGCTTTATCCCAGGGCTCGAGCTGGTGCAGCGTCCCGAAGCTGGTACTGTCGTGGAGGCTGATCTTTTAGTGGTAATGGATGCAAGCTCCTTTGATCGCATTGGTATCGTAGGTGAGGTTGTTAAATATCAGCAGCTGCTGAATATTGACCATCATATCTCTAACACACGTTTCGCTGACTATCTCTATTTAAATGCTAAGGCAGCGGCGACGGGCGAGATTATGTGTGAGCTGTTCCAAGCTATGGAATGGCCTATCACCAAGGAAATGGCTGAATGCTTCTACATTGCTATATCTACTGACTGTGGCTCCTTCCGCTATGGCAATACTACGCCTAAAACCATGCGGGCGGGCGCGTGGCTTTTGGAGCAGGGCGTGCAGCCTAACGAAATCAGCGACAAGCTGGAGATGAAGTCCCGTCTGACCATGGAAATGCTGGCTAAGGTGCTGCCCTCCTTGACCTTTGAGGCGGAGGGAAAGATAGCCTATTTGACCATTACTAACGATATTTATAACAAGGAAGCGAATACGGACAGCTTTGTTAACTACCCTCGTTATATTGAGGGTGTTGAGATTGCCATTATGTTCAAGGCCGTGGAAAAAAAGGTAACTCGCGTCAGCATGCGTTCAAGTAATGTGGATGTGGCGCAGGTGGCTTTGAGCTTTGGCGGTGGCGGTCATATTAGGGCCGCAGGCTGCACCATTTATGCACCTGTGGAGGAAGCGCGAGAGCAGCTATTAGCTGAGCTGCGCAAGCTTGTGTAATGGATGGTATTTTTAATGTTTTAAAACCACCTGGCATGACTAGCCATGATGTAATTGGCTTTTTACGCCGGGTCTTGAATACGAAAAAAATCGGGCATGGAGGCACGCTGGACCCGGATGCGGCCGGCGTGCTCCCTGTTTTTGCCGGTAGCGCTACTAGGCTTTTATCCTACGCCATGGAGGGCCGTAAGCAGTATATTGCGGAATTCACTCTAGGAGAGAAGCGGGATACCGGGGATGACAGTGGCGCTGTGGTGAAGACCATGCCGGTACCAGCGTTTACGGATACTAAGCTACAGGATGTCTTGCACAGCTTTTTGGGCAAACAGATGCAGCTTCCACCTATGTACAGCGCTGTGAAAATCAATGGGCAAAAGCTCTATCAGCTAGCTCGTAAGGGCGTGGAGATAGAGCGCGAGGCTAGGCCTATTGAGATTTATAGGCTGGAGCTTTTGGATTTTCAGCCAGCAAAGGCTAAGTTTACTGTGGCAGTAGAGTGCAGTAAAGGCACCTATATCCGCGTTCTAGGCGAGGATATCGCTATTGCTCTAGGAACCTGCGGCACTATGAGCTTTCTCTTGCGCACACAAGTGGGGAGCTACTTGCTCAATGAAGCGCATAGCCTTCAGGAGATTGCAGAAAACCCTGAGATATGCTGCGCTCAGCCTATTACTGCTGTAGATCACTTACCAAAGCTTATCTTAACTGCTAACCAAGCTAGTAGAATCACTAACGGGGTGAAGACTACTGTAAATGGTACGGCTGATGGACAATATGCTTTGCTGGGACCCGCTAACGAGTTCTTAGGAATTGGTAAATGCATAGATGCCAAGGTTCAGGCAGAAAAGATATTCCAGCGCTTTCAAATAAAAATAGATTAGAGGCTCCTTTTTAAAGGTAGCTGCCTTGAGTCAATTTGCGTAGCAAATTGCAGACTGAGAAATTTATACTATTTTGGTACACAATTGTTATGGATGTTATTACTTCAATAGAACAATTGCATAAGTTTGCTAGACCCTGCGTGGTTGCGCTGGGTACCTTCGATGGACTACACCGCGGGCATATGGATGTAATCCGTACCGCCTGGGAAGAAGCTCGCAGGACTGACGCATTGCTAGCGGTGTTCACATTTAGCAACCATCCCTTTGCTTGCTTCAGGCCCGATAAAGTGCCACCGGCACTGATTACAGCGCCGCAAAAGCACCAATTATTGCAGGACTTGGGGGTGGATGTGCTCGTCGACATTCCCTTTGACTTTAGCGTGGCTAGGCTTACTCCAGATGACTTTCTAGAGAAGCTTGCCCGCTTGTGCTATAGCTGTCTCGTGGTCGGCAATAATTTTACCTATGGCCTGCGTGGCGCTGGTACGGTGGAAACCCTGGCAGCTAGCGCCCAGCGCCTTGGCTTTAAGCTTCTGGTGCGAAGGCTTGTCAGCGATGGAGAAACTGTTATCAGCAGCACCGCCATACGTCGCCTTATCGCTGAAGGCGACGTGGCGGAGGCTGCGACTATGCTAGGGCGTAGCTATAGCCTGACCGGCATCGTTGCTCACGGCAACGAGAGGGGAAGGCTGCTAGGCTTTCCTACGGCCAATGTGGAGCTTGCTGGTTCCCAGCAAGCGATTCCACAAGGAGGCGTGTACGCGGTACAGGTGGAGGTTAAGGGCCGGCGCTTTGGCGGTATGGCCAATATCGGCTATAACCCGACCTTTGGTGACGTGGCAAAGCCACGTCTAGAAACCCATATCTTCGGCTTTGCCCAAGATATTTATGGGGAAACGATCACTGTAAACTTTATCGCTCGGGTGAGGGGAGAAGTTAAATTTGCTTCCATAGAGCAATTGCAAAAGCAATTGCAAAGTGATAAGCAGTGTTGCTTGGAGCTACTAGGGTCCTATACAGACCAAGTTTTCTAAGCTTTTGTAAAAATATTTACATTTACATCTTGCTCTTAGAGCATTCCTATGGTATACTATTACAGTATGTGAACCAAGGCTTGGTGGTACGCCACTCCAGCGGCTACTATGCCTTTGGCAATTTGTAAATTTTAGGAGGAAATCACAATGTTAACTAGCGAAGCTAAAACCGCCGTAATTCTCGACAACGCTCGCCATGAAGGCGATACCGGTTCTCCGGAAGTACAAATCGCTGTACTGACCGCTCGTATTAAATATTTGACCGAGCACCTGAAGGAGCACAAGAAAGACCATCATTCCCGTCGTGGCCTGCTGAAAATGGTAGGTAAACGTCGTGGTCTGCTGAACTACCTGCAAAGCAAGGACATTGAACGCTATCGCGCAATCATTGCTAAGCTGGGTATCCGCAAATAATAAATCGGAAACTAAAAAGGACTATCACCTCGGTGGTAGTCCTTTTCTATTACTTACTTTTCAATTTTAAAGAGCATGTCCATGGGATTATCAGGTGCAGGCTTTATTTCTGCCTTACTTCTGGGCATTTCCTCGTCTGCAAGCTGAATGCGTCCGCATTTGCGCTCATAATCATCTATAACCCATTTTAAAATTTGCTCTATTTCTTTGTTCACACTGCGACCATTGCTTTTTGCGATATGCTTCATTTTATTCATCAAAATGGGATGAATGCGTAGCGTAAAGCGTGCTTCTTCCATGGCTATCCCTCCAATTTCACTATTACTATTATAGGCAAAAGGGGAAAGTTATGCAAGCATTTGCTAACTTTTCCCTTCAAAAAACTCCTAAATTGCCAAAGAATGACCACTTCACATACTTTTTTAGACGTGAGCCTAGATTTATGTTATAATAAGCATATTAATGTGTTTTCATAGGGAGGTAACTATTTGCTATGAGCTTAGATATAAATGCTGTTTACCACGGCTTTAAGGTTATAGAAACCAGCTTCGTGGAGGAAGTCCATTCCCAGGCTTATATCTTAGAGCATCTGTATAGTGGTGCTCGTTTATTATATTTGG
>SFCN01000030.1 GCA_004558595.1 Phascolarctobacterium sp.
TGAGCATACCGAAGCAAAAGAAAACATAGGCCGGCTTCATCAAGGGCAAATAGTCCACGTACAAGGGTCTAATGAACGCCAAAATCGTAGCCAAGGCAAAAAGCCATAAGCCTAATTTCTCGCCCTTCTTCATGGGGCCCAGCTTTTCGTAAACAGAGCGGAAGTACTCCTTGCCACCCTCTAAATTTTCCACCGGCATGGGTAAACGCAATAGAAAAGCCAAGATAAACAGTAGAATGATGAATAGTAGTGGTATAAAGCGAATGATCCAATCCACATACATAAATTCCTTGCCGGTCAGCTTTTCCAAATAACTAATAGCTACCAAATTGGAAGCACCGCCCAAAGGAGAGCCGAAGCCACCGAAGCCAGCACCCCAAACCAAAGCCAAAAGAATAGGCGTAGCGATAGGATTATTAGTTATCTCTTCCTGTCCTAAAAATTTCAGCATGCTGACGGCTACAGGCACCAAAATCATCACCACTACTACGTTGGGCAAGAAAATCGACAGCACTGTGGAAGCAACTAGCCAAACAGTTATCTGCTGTCGCATGGAGGTACCGATGCCACATAGGCTCTTAATAGCCAAGCGTTTATCAAGATGGGTCTTTTCCCACACCAAGCTAATCAAATCACTGCCCACCAAAAGCACTACGATTTCTGAAAAATACTTGCTGATAATGCCATCCATGGGCACCATGCCAAAAAATGCATTAATCGGTATGGGCAACAGAGCGGTCACAGCGATATTCACCGGTCGCAGTACCCACCATAGGCCCATCCAACAAATAGTGGCGATGGCTGCCGCCTGTTTAAAGCTAATCAGCTGCGACAAAACGCCCAGAACCACAAAAAATAAAATTGGTCCTGATAAAGTATTCAATGAACGATATTTTTTCACATTCCCATCCCCTAATACAATAATTCATTATAAATTATACCCTTGCTGCAAAAATAAGTAAAACGCTTTAATTTGCTATTAATTATCATTTTTCTTGCTATTTCAAAAAAACTCCCCCGCGAAACGCGGCAAGAAACATCTGTTTATGTTATGTTTATGTTACAAAGCAAAACAAATGCCCGTAGCATATGCTACGGGCATCAATTTTTCAGTTGAGCTTAACAAAGCTATTAAGCTTGGGTATCATCCTCAGCAGGAGAGCTGATGGTATCAGTAGGAGCTGCGCCAGCTGCATTAGCAGCTTCCTCAGCAGCTACGGATTGCTGCACTAAGTACAGCTTTTCTTCTGCGCTCAGGATGTGACCATATTTCACCAGCTGATTGATTTCTTCCTCTTCCAGAGTTTCCTTTTCAATCAAAGCCTTGGCGATAACGTGGAGCTTATCGATATTCTCGCTGAGCAGCTTTTCAGTAGCGGCGTAAGCGTCCTCCATGAAGGCACGAACTTCCTTATCGATTTCAGCAGCCACCTCTTCACTGTAATCCTTATCCCGGGCAATGTCGCGTCCCAAGAAGACCTGATCCTGACGATGTCCGAAGGTCACAGGTCCGATGTTATCGCTCATGCCATATTCGCAAATCATCTGGCGTGCCAATTGGGTTGCACGCTGCAAATCATTGCTAGCACCGCTGGAAATTTCCTTCAGCACCAAGGCCTCGGCTACACGACCACCCAAGAGCACCTTCAGCTCGTCCAGCATTTCGCTGCGAGTCGCGTAATACTTATCCTCCTTAGGCAGGCTCAGAGTATAGCCACCGGCACGGCCACGAGGAATAATGGTTACCTTGTGAACAGGGTCGGTATGCTCCAGGAGCATGCCTACGATGGTGTGTCCACCCTCATGATAAGCGGTGAGGCGTTTTTCCTTGTCGCTGATAACGCGGCTCTTGCGCTCAGGACCCATGATTACACGCTCAGCAGCCTCCTCCATCTCCGGCATATTAATAACCTTTTTATCACGGCGTGCAGTTAGCAAGGCTGCCTCGTTCACCAGATTGGACAAATCCGCACCGGTGAAGCCGGGAGTACGTTGAGCTATAACATCCAAGGAAACATCCTGTCCCACAGGCTTACCCTTGCAGTGAACCTTCAAAATCTCGGTACGACCCTTGATATCGGGACGATCAACTACGATTTGACGATCGAAACGACCGGGACGCAGCAGCGCCGGGTCCAGAATATCAGGACGGTTGGTAGCAGCAATCATGATGATGCCTTCGTTAGCGCTGAAGCCATCCATTTCTACCAACAATTGGTTCAGAGTTTGCTCACGCTCGTCATGGCCGCCGCCAAGACCAGCGCCACGCTGACGACCCACAGCATCGATTTCATCAATGAATACTATGCAAGGAGCGCTTTTTTTCGCTTGGTCGAACAGGTCGCGTACACGAGAAGCGCCAACGCCCACAAACATTTCCACAAAGTCAGAGCCGGAAATACTGAAGAAGGGCACGCCTGCTTCGCCGGCCACAGCCTTAGCCAGCAGGGTTTTACCAGTGCCCGGAGGTCCGTACAGCAGCACGCCCTTGGGAATCTTAGCGCCCAGCTCGTTATACTTTTGAGGACTCTTCAAGAATTCCACAACCTCTTCCAGCTCCTGCTTGGCCTCTTCGGCGCCAGCGACATCCTTAAAGGTAATCTTCATCTTGTCCTCATCATAACGACGAGCACGACTCTTGCCAAAGTTCATCACCTTGCCACCGCCTGCTCCACCCTGATTCATCAGCATGAACCACAGACCCACAATAATCAGCATGGGCAACAGACTACTCAAAATACTCATCCACCAGGGAGGCTGCGGGGGCAGCTCGGCCTTGATATCAACATTCTTTTGCTCAAGCTTTTCTACCAGCTTGCTATCGTTAGGAGCAACGGTAGAGAACTCTTTGCCATCCTTTAACTTACCGCTGATAACATTATCAACAATCTTCACCTGCTTGATCTCATCAGCCTGCACATGCTGCATAAAGCTCGTGTAGCTAATTTCAGTGGGCTTAGCGCCCTTCTCATTATAGAAATCAAACATCCAGATAATTACCATGATTATCAGCAGATAAAAAAGTACGTTCTTAAAAAATTTATTCAAGCACGTATCCTCCTTCCACTAAACCGATAATGTTTTATTATATTATAGGAAGTGATATCTAGCAACCATTTTCACAAACTTTTTATTTTCTTGCGTAAACAGAGGGCTTTAAAACGCCGATATAAGGCAGATTGCGGTAATCCCCAGCATAATCAAGGCCAAAGCCAACAACAAACTCATCAGGAATCTTGAAGCCCACATAATCGGCCTCCATACCGTTGATGCGACGGTCCGCCTTATCGCACAGAGCCACAGTCTTCAGGGAAGCAGGCTTATTCAAGCGCAGCATATCGCTAATAGCGGCGAAGGTCACGCCACTGTCGATAATATCGTCAATTAGAAGCACATGCTTGCCAGCAATATTCTCGCTAATATCAAGCTTTACCTTAACATTGCCGGTGGTGCTGGTACCGTTGCCATAGGAAGAGGCAACCATGAAATCCACACGCAAGGGCAAATCAATAGCCCGGGTCAAATCAGTGGCAAACCAAGCAGCGCCCTTCAGCAGTACCACAACCACCAACTCCTTACCTTGGTAGTCAGCGGTGATTTGCTTGCCCATTTCCGCAACCCGTTGCTCAATCTGTTCTTTGGTCAATAATACTTGTTTAATATCCTCATGCATAATAAAGGCTCCTTTAATGTTTTTCAAAAATAAGCTTGCGCTTATTATATTGGACTGTAACGCCACCGGGCAATTGAATCAGCTTGCCGCCTGTGCGGTTAAACAGCAGCTGCTCCACAGCTAGTGTACGCTCATAATCTAGGTCGGCAAAGGCTAGACTAAAATAAGCCTCTCTAATTATGCGCCGCCTGATAGCTATTGGCTGCTCCAAAAGCTCAGCCTCAGCAAAGCTCAAGCGCCAAGACCTAGCTCCCTGAATAAACTCCGCATAATTCTCAGTTGCGTCAGCAGAGCAATCGCAGGACTTAGACTCTAGCCTAGCCTTCCTGTAAGCGGCCAAGGCCTGCTCATCCAAAAGCTCCTCCTCCGGCGCTAGCTGCTGGGCCATACGAGCCAGCGTCTCCTTAATATTGCTATTAAAATGCTGCTCCAGATAGGGAAAAAGCTCATGACGCACTCTGTTGCGAGCAAAGATCACATCATCATTGGTGCTGTCGTGGCAGTACGCCACATCCGCTAGCTGGCAGTATTCCGCCAGCTCTCTGTGGCGAAAGCCCAAAAGCGGATGTAAGCCGCTATCGCTAGAAGCGCGAATACCGCACAAGCCTGTCAGGCTTGTGCCCCTAAGGATGCGCAGCAGCACCGTCTCCGCTTGATCATCCAAATTATGAGCGAAGACCACCGCGTAGGCTCCTAGGCGCCGCATAGTATCCGTCAGCGCCTTGTGGCGCAGACGCCTAGCCGCCGCCTCAATGGATAGATGCTCCTTCGCGGCCAGCTCCCGCGCCTGCACATGCTGTACATAGCAGGGCAGCTGGTGCTCAGCGCAAAAGCGCTGCACCAGCGCCATGTCCCTAAGCGACTCCTCACCTCTGAGCCCGTGCTCCACATGACACACGCTGTAGCGACCCCAGCCCTCGCTTTGCAGCTGCCAGCAGGCAGCTGCCAAAGCCATACTGTCAGAGCCACCGCTTACCGCTAATAGATAATGCTCATCCTGAGCAAGACTTGAGCGCAAGGCCTTATGCACTTTAAAAACCAAGGGATTGATTACCATAGCAACTCCCTCCTGCTCCAGATGCTCGCACGAAAATTAAGGGCACCCAGTAGAGTGCCCTGCTCATCCAAGCTTATCTTTCACGTCTTGCGCCACGACCGCCACGTTTAGATTCAGTATTGCGTTTTAAATCCAGCATTCTATCATCGCTGTCCTTCAAGAATTTGGATAGCTTATCCTCAAAGGTAAGCGGAGAAACAGGACGGGTGTTTTGGACACGTACACCTACACGACGTTCACGATTTTCGTTTTGCGGACGCTGGGGTTTGGGTTGGGGTGCTGGGGCTGCCGGAGGCGGAGTCAGCTGTTTAATGGATAAGCCAATCTTGCCACGCTCGTCAATGCTCAGTACTTTGACCTTTACCTTGTCATGCTCCTTTAAAAAGTCATGCACATCCTTTACATAAACGTTAGACACCTCGGAAATATGAATCAGGCCAACCTTGCCCTCCGGTAATTGGACAAAAGCGCCGAAATTGGTGATGCCAGTGACTTCACCCTCAACAATTGCACCTACTTCAAGTGACATCGAGACAAAAATCCCCCTTAAAAATTCTTTGATACTATTGTATTATACTCTTAAATTTTAATAAGTGTCAACAAAAAAAGCAGAACAAAACATCACTTTTGCTCTGCTTGCTTCTGCTCGTCCACAATAAATAGCGGCACCTCGTTTTTGCCCACCATATTGTAATCCTCACGGGCTAATTTTTCAATATAGCGAGGGTCATCCAAGCGTTTACGCTCAGCCTCCAGCTCCGCTTTTTTCTTCTTCAGCTCTTCAATACGCTGCTGTGTGGCGGCCTGTTCCTGCTTTATCTGATAGATTCTGTACTCCTGCTTACCCAAAACAAACAGGCACACAGCTAGTACCACAAGCATGAACAGCTTAAAGCCATTGGATTTACGTCTCCTGCGTCTGCTCATGTTGTCCCTCCTCAAGAGATAGCACAAAAACAGAATGCCCGACTAGCTAGCCGGGCACCTTTCAACACAATTATTTTGCGTTAACAACGTCCTTAAACGCTTTACCAGCCTTGAAAGCCGGAACGGTAGCAGCCGGAATCTCTACTGCTTGCTTGGTTTGAGGGTTCTTGCCCATGCGAGCTTTGCGGGTGCGTGCTTCAAAAGTACCAAAGCCAACAACCTGTACCTTGCCACCTTTTGCTACCTCTTCCTTTACGGTCTCCAGAGTAGCAGAAATTGCTTTTTCAACATCTTTTTTAGTTAAGCCAGCTTTTTCAGCGACAGCGGCAATTAACTCAGTCTTGTTCATGAATTGTTCCTCCTTAGTTTTGGTTTTTTCGTTCAAAAAATGCATTTTGAGCACGCGGCTCAATTGACTAGCAATAGTATTCTACACTTTAACGTCTTTTCCTGCAAGCCTTTTTCTCAAATTTCTTACCTTATTGTGAAATATTTTCGTTAGCCCTGCTTTTCAGCGTTTTTGGCTTCATCCCAGAACCTATCTAGTTCAGAAAGGCTAAAATCCTGCCAGTTTTTACCGCTAGCTTCAACCCTGGCTTCCACATGTGCAAAGCGTTTGGCAAAGCGATTATTAGTGCCATTTAAAGCAACCTCAGGCTCAATTTTGTGATGACGAGCATAGTTGATAATAGCAAAAAGCACATCCCCCAGCTCATTTTCCGCAGCCTGCTTATCACCACTAGCCAGAGCCTCCTGCAGCTCGCCCAGCTCCTCCTGCACCTTGTCCCATACGCCAACGCTATCAGGCCAATCAAAGCCTACCTTAGCGGCCTTGCCCTGCAGCTTATAGGCCCGTAAAAGGGCGGGCAAGCCTTGGGCAACACCATCTAAAACGTGCTTACGCTCGGTCTTTTCGGTCTTTTTAATGGCTTCCCAGTTCACCAAAACCTCATCGGAGCCGGTCACCTTGGTTTCGCCGAAAACATGGGGATGACGGCGGATGAGCTTATCCACTACCTCGTCAATAACATCCTGCAAGTCGAAGCGACCTGCTTCCTCGGCCATCCGTGCATGGAAAACAATTTGCATGAGCACATCGCCCAGTTCTTCACGCATACCCTCCGTATCATCTGCGTCAACTGCCTCCAGATACTCGTAAACCTCTTCAATCATATTGCTGCGAATGGACGCATGGGTTTGCTCCCTATCCCAAGGACAGCCACCGGGCTCCCGCAGGGTACGCATCACATCCACCAGCGGCTGAATATCTACATCGTCGAAGGATGCCGTATCCACCATCGCCTCGTCAACTGCTTCCGCCTCGTCCTCATCCTCGCCAAAGGCCATAATCCCACTGGGCATAGTATCATCATCACCCATGGGCGGAATGTAAACGCTGGTCAAATGGTCAATATGAGGCTGCCTATCCAGCTCAAAAAGCTGTACAGGGCGGCACTCCTCATCGGGAAGTCCCATATTGCGGAGGAAGTGCAGCTCATAATCGTCGGGCAAATTTTCCATCAGGGCGATTTTTAAATCACTGGCCACTAGCTGGCTATATACTTGGGTAATCATCAGCGGATATTGGCCTGCGTCAGCAATAGCGCCAAAGTCCTGGGCATCGATAATACGCAGACCTGCAATGGGATCTATGCCCAAGGAAACATAGGCCAAATCTAAAAAGCTCATGGACGGCTTGATAACAAGCTCAACCCCCTGCTCCTTAGCCTGCTCTCTCAGGAGTACCACGGTCTTTTCGGCAACCAGAGGACTACCGGGCACCGCATACACAACGTCACCCTTAGCCGCAGCCGCCAATACTCTCTCGACCACATTTTGATAAACCTCTTCAAAGGAGGCTCCTACTTCGTACAAATCATCGCAGGAGCTGTAGCTTACGCCCTGCTTGGCCAGCTCCGCCACAGTGGGATGGACAGCGGTACGCAAAATCACTTGCTCACAGCTCTGCATAATGCTCATGGTTTCTAAGGATAAGTGGCCCACGGCGCCGGGTCCCAGGCCAACGATTGTAATCATGCCCATGTTACGCCTTCTTTCTCTACTTCAAAATTTTCTTAAGGACAGGCAGCTGCGCCAGCTCCTGTTTAGTTAGAACACCCGAAACCAGCAGCAAGCCTGCGTAAAAAGCAGCCGCTATGACCATGGCGCTGATGGTTGCCAAAACCATGCCCAAGCTGGGCGCAAGGAGCTGCTGGCTCCACCAAGCAGCTCCGCCCATAAGCAGAGCCGCCAAAATAATCTTTATTATATTATACCAATGGAATTTGATTTTGTAATAACGCAGAACGAGAATATTTAAAAGCGCCGTTAAGCCAAAATTAATATTGGTAGCCCAAGCCGCTCCGGCGATATTCCAAGCAGCATTAGTCAACTGGCACACGGCGAAAAGCTTGGCAATAATACCCACCAGCATGTGAGCCATGGGTAAATTACTATGTCCCATTCCCTGCAGCATACCCGTGGTTACCTGATGCAAGCCCAAAAACCACAGGGAAGGCGCCGAATGCATAATGGCCGTGCCCGCCTTAGCCGTACCATATAAAAGCAAGCTGATGGGATCTGCCAAAACTGCCATGCCCACAGCGGCGGGCACGGTGATGAGACAGCATAGCTTCATAGCTGTGGAGGCCTTGGCTTCAACGACATCCGGTCGCTTCAAGGTATAGGCTTCGGCAATGGCCGGCACTAGGCTCGTAGCCAAGCTCATAGTAGGAATAGTCGCCAACAGCAGAAGTGGCTGAGCCATGCCGGCCAAATAGCCGAACAAGGTCGTGGCCTGCTCCACAGTAAAGCCACTCTCAATGAGATAGCCTGGCACCAGCAGCACATCGATACTGTTAGTCACAGGCACCAGCACATTGGCGCAGGACACCGGCAACGCAAGGAGCAGCAGCTCCTTGACTAATTGAGTGGAGCTGAGCTCCTCCTTGCAGGGCTTCAGCTCCGCCTCTGCTAGCCAACGCTTGCGGTAGTAGCGATAAAAGCAGCCCAGCACAACCATGCCCATAAGGCTGCCGGGGACAGCGCCAAAGGCGGCGCCGGCAGCGGCATATTCAAGGCCGTAGGGCAGCAGCGCATAGGCTAATAAAACCATAGTCACCACCCGGATGAACTGCTCTAAGATTTGGGACACTGCTGGCGGCGTCATCAGCTGGTGGCCTTGAAAAAGGCCACGGAAGCTAGCCAGCACGGTTCCGAAGAAGACCGCAGGCGCCAAGGCCACCAGAGAGTAGTAGGCACGGCCATCCTTAATGATGCCGCTATCCACTAACCATCCCGCCGCCAGCACCAGCGCCAGCGCCAAGCCCAAGCCTAAAAGGCTCATCAGGCGCAGGCTCAGGTGGAATACCCGGCGTACGTTGCCAACGTCATCCTTGGCTAAATAGCGAGAAACCACGATGGATATAGCCACGGGAATGCCCGCTGAAGAGATAGCCAAAAGCAGCAAGTAAACAGGATACGCCATTTGATAAAGGCCTATTCCCTCACCGCCAAGCAAACGTGAAAGCAGAATGCGGTTTACGGAGCCAATGATTTTTACAACCAGTCCTGCCAGCGTAAGAATCATAGCGCCATGTAAAAATTTATCCTTTCCCATCTGCCTTCACCTTCTTTCAAATAATCAAATTTTATTAGAATTTATACAAACCAGCAATTAGCTTATCAGCAAGGGAGCTGTGATTTTTAGCGAATAAGTGGTTGGTACAATAGAAGCAAGGTTTCGAAAAACTATATCCCTCTGCGAACAGATTGGACACCGCAGCTTCGTGATTGTACCCCACGAAATTCGCGTTATCCCCAAGGGGACAGCTCCCTGCACAAATTCTGCTGCGTGCGGGGCACTTGCACAATTTGGCGACTCGCTTGAGAAAATCACCGCGAGTGCGCTGATAACTAATTGCTCGCTTTATGATTGAACTTATTACCTAGCGCTAATAATGGCAATGTTTTCTCCAACCACTTCAAAGGTTCTTCTTTGAGCGTATTCGTCTTATACAAAAGCTGGCTCTCCTTACCATTTTTAAAGCTCATACTATTTTTATTAGCGTTAAGCATCTTCATGAACACCTCCGTGTTCACATTCGCATGCTCTCCGAAAGTTATACGAATCATCCCTGGTCGCACGTTGATGCCGCGAATGCGCATCAAGCGGCACAAGCCCTTCAGGCTTGCCAAACGCCAGAGCATTTCTACCTCCGGCGGCAGCTCGCCAAAGCGGTCGATGATTTCATCAAGCAAATCATCACGTTCACCATACTCCATCTCCGCCAAACGGCGATAGATTTCCATCTTGTAGCGGGGGTCAGCAATATAATCATCAGGTATATAGGCCTCCGCCGGTATTTCCAATACCGGCTCCGGCTCGGGTATAGCTACCTTGCCATTCTTCAGGCGATTAATAGTCTGCTCCAGCATCTCGCAGTAGGCCGCAAAGCCAATGCCCACAATATGCCCATGCTGCTGGCTGCCCAAGAGATTGCCTGCGCCACGAATTTCCAAATCACGCATGGCAATCTTAAAGCCAGCGCCTAGCTCCGTGAAGTCGCGAATAGCCTGTAAACGCTTTTCCGCGATCTCACTCAAAGCCTTATTAGGCTTGTAGACGAAATAAGCATAGGCCAAGCGGGAGCTACGGCCCACACGCCCACGCATCTGGTACAGCTGGGATAGGCCAAAATTTTCGGCTCCATCGATAATTATAGTATTAGCCAAGGGTACATCCAAGCCATTTTCTACGATGGTAGTACACAAAAGCATGTCACAACCGCCCTCGTAAAAGGTAATCATGGCATCCTCTAACATTTCCTCATTCATTTGGCCATGGGCCAGCTTAATATTGATGCCCGGTACCAAGCGACGAATACGCGCCGCAATAGCCTCCAAGCCGCTAACACGATTGTGAATATAATAAATCCGACCACCACGACGCAGCTCACGCTCGATAGCTTCCTTAATCATGCCATCGTTATACTCGCTCACATAGGTCTCCACCGGTAGTCTATCCTCCGGCGGCGACTCGATCACGCTCATGTCGCGACCATTGACCAAAGCCAAATGTAAAGTGCGTGGAATGGGAGTTGCGCTTAAGGTCAACACATCGATGCCCGTGCGCCACTTTTTAATCTTTTCCTTTTGCGCCACGCCAAAGCGCTGCTCTTCATCAATAACCAAAAGGCCTAGATTAGGAAACTGCACATCAGCCTGCAGCAGGCGGTGAGTACCGATTAAAACATCCACCCTACCGTCCTCTAAATCCTGCAAGATACGCTTTTGCTCCTTAGGCAAGCAAAAACGATTAAGCATTTCCACATTGACGCCAAAATTGCGCATGCGCTCCTTAAAGGTCAAATAATGCTGCTGAGCCAGCACTGTAGTCGGCACCATCACCGCTACCTGTTTGCCATCCACCACAGCCTTAAAAGCGGCTCGAATCGCTACCTCGGTTTTACCATAACCCACATCACCGCAGAGCAAGCGCTCCATGGGCTGGGGCTTTTCCATATCCGCCTTGATTTCGGCGATAGCCTTCAATTGGTCAGGCGTTTCCTCATAAGGAAAGGCTTCCTCGAACTCATGCTGCAGCTCTGTGTCGGGGCTAAAGGCGTGTCCCGGCACGATCTGACGCTGAGCGTAGAGTCGCAAAAGCTCCTCGGCCAGCTCCGTAATGGCCTTGGCAGCCTTAGAAGTGGTGCGTTTCCAATCGGTGCCGCCCATTTTGGAAAGGCGGGGAACCGTACCCTCGCTGCCCACATATTTATGCAAAAGGCCTACTTGATCCACAGGCACATACAGCTTATCATCTCCCGCATAAGCTAAAAGCAGATAATCCCGGTGAATACCGCCGACCTCCACATTTTCCACGCCAATGTAGCGACCAATGCCATGGATTTTATGGACCACATAGTCCCCGGCCTTAATATCCGAAAAATATTGCAGCTGCTGACCTTGGTTTTTACTATGCAGTCGCTTGCGCTTCTGCATGCCATAAATATCATTTTCCGTCAAAAGCAGCCAATTAGTATCCCAAAAGCGGAAGCCGTGGTCCAAATCACCAAACATCACATTGATTTGGCCGGATTGCAGCCTTTCTTGAGAGTAAATCCCCTTAAGGCCGTAATTATGCAGATTTTCCGCAAAGCCACGGGCCTTAATGCTGCTGGACATCATAATCACCGGCGTTATATTCTCCGCCAGCCAATTATGCAAATCCTCTACCAACAAATTAGTATTTTTATTGTAGGGAGAAACCGAGCGCACAGGAATATTTAACGCCGGCAGCTGGCTCAGGTAACTATGGGCCAAAGCAGAAACTAGCTGAGCGCCACTGGCCGCGCATTGACCAATCAGCTCGTCCTTGGTGAATAGGTCTGCGGCCTCCTCCTTATTCTCCTTATCCAGCTTTTCCAGCATGGCGAAGGTACGCACGGGCTCATCCACAACCACCAGCGTGCTTGAAACGCAATAGTCAAAAACGCTGGCATCGTATACGGCATCCCCCTCTACAGTTAAAGGCATAATCTTAATTTCACTAAGAGTTTGCAGGCTCCGCTGAGTATTAACATCAAAACTACGCATAGCGTCCAACTCATTATCGAACCACTCAATACGCACGGGAGCATTACAGTTAATGGGAAAAACATCCATAATATCGCCACGCAAGCAGAATTGACCTATGGCATCCACTTGGTCCGTGCGTTCATAACCCAGATCCACTAGGGTCATCAGCACATCCTTTTGCTCACGCTCTTCTCCCACCTTGAGTAGCAGCTGCTGCCCGCTAAGACCGCTGGGACGCAGCTGCCTTTGCTGCAAGGCCTCCGCTGTGATGAAGACGATACCGCGCTCCTCGCCCTGCAAGAAGCGTAAAGCAGCAGCACGCCCTGCCTGCAGCTCCAGGCTTTGGGTTTCCACCTGAATCCGAGGCAAATGCATGGGATAGAGCTCCTGCATGGGCAAATTGGGATAGAAGTAATTTAGCTCCCGCCTATAGGCGCGAATCTCTTCTCTTGACGCCGTGATAAAGGCTAAGCTACCCTTTTCCTGCAAGATTTTGTCCACGGCAGCAAAAAAGACCGGCTTGCTGCTACCAGCCAACCCGGTTAAAATACAAGCACGTTTTTCCTTTTGCCAAGCGGCAGCGCGTTGCGCCTCGGCAATCTGCGTCACCTGTTGCAGTAACAAATTTTCCATAATCTGATAATAAAAACACCAAATAGGGCATGAAAAAAATTTCATACCCTAAAAAGTCACATTTAACCTAGACGAGGGAGAAGGCACCTTATCGCTCGTCTCTATAGAAGTTTTTACAACTTTACTGCAAGAACCTTTTTATCCAAGCTATGAATAGCATCTACGAAGCGTACGGTGCCAGTCTTGTAGCGAGCGGAAATAGTATGAGTGCGCACGCCATCATTGAAATAGTTCAGGCCGTGAAGCATATTGCAGTTGGTAATGGCGGTTGCGGTGAACATGCAATCATCGCCCTTAACCAAATCATCCAGAGTCAAAACTTTATTTACATCGGTAATACCCATCTTCAAGCAACGTTGTACCTGAGCCTCATCCTCCGGGCACAGGCGAGCCTGCATGTCGCCACCCAAGCATTTAACAGCTACAGCGCCGAGCACGCCCTCAGGAGCGCCACCCTTGCCCACATACATGTGCACACCGCTACCTTCGATGCAGCATTCAACGATGGGATTAACGTCGCCATCAGTAATCAAGGAAATACGAGCGCCAGCCTCGCGGATTTGTTGCATCAGCGGATAATGACGTTCACGATCCAACAGAACAACATTCAAATCAGCGACCTTGCGGTTCATAGCCTTAGCGATGCGGTCCAGATTTACAGCCATGGGAGCATCAATATCGATGCAACCCTTAGCTCGAGGACCAACAGCGATTTTATCCATGTACATATCAGGCGCATGCAGCAAGCAGCCACGCGGAGCGATAGCGATAACAGCAATAGCGCCAGGTTGTCCCTTAGCTACCAGATTGGTACCCTCAACCGGATCGACAGCGATATCTACCGCTACGCCGCCAGCGCCTACCTCTTCACCGATGTACAGCATCGGCGCCTCGTCCATTTCGCCTTCGCCGATAACAACGGTACCGTTGATATTCACAGTATCAAAAGCAGCACGCATAGCATCCACAGCCAAGCCGTCAGCGCCATTCTTGTCGCCTCTGCCTACCAAACGGCCGCAGGCGATAGCTGCTGCCTCAGTAACACGTACAAATTCCATAGAAAGCTCTCTGTTCATTACTTTCATCACTCCTTAATATATTCAGTTCAATGAAAACAGTATTACATTACCTTTATTATGACACTTTCGGACTATTTTAGCAACTACAAATTAGTATACTCTAATAGTTTTATAGCGTTCTTTTATCACTAAAAGCTTAGACTAACCAGCCTAAAGCCAATCTGCCAAGGCAACGCAAAAACGATGTAAAGCAAAAGCAGACTAAAAAGTAGCGCTATGGCAGCCCTAAAACAGTCCACTAAATACACTGCCTCTAGAGTCCGCACTAATAAATAGAGCATCCATAGGCAACCCACAAGAAAAATTCCGCCTAACAGGGGCAAGCCGCCCAGCCCCATTTTGCCTGCCAAGAGAGCTCCCGGCGTCAGCAAGAGAAAGGGCAGTGTCGTATAGCCTAAAAGGCAAATCAATCCCACAGGGTCCCCGGCCAAGGCTCCAAAGGTTTCCATAATACCGTGAATCAGAAAGCCATACAGAGCCAGCGCCGTAGCCGAAATCAGCACTGTGCAAATAATAATAGCGAAGCGAATCTGCAGGGACTGCTCTAAAAGCCAACAATTGGTGACCACGCCAGTGAAAAAGCCCACGCTGATAGTGAAGTAAAAGGCACTGCGCCACAGGCAGGGCTGCTTGACCAAAGCGGCCATACCCGCTCCCGGATCAAAGAGCACATCATAGGTTTTGCGCCGCATCTTGTGTCACCTCGTCATGTTTTGTACTGCAGGAGCGGTACCTAAAAAGCCACTCTGAAATTGCTCCAGCAGTTGTCCCTTAATCATCTTCGCGATTTCCGCGCTCAGAAAATATTCCCAGGGCTGCTGCTTTTCCCTTTCCTTAACAGGGGGCAGGCCGTCCTTGCCCGGGTTAATTTTACCCAAAGCTCCGGCAGCGGCCAACGCATCATAATAATCGCCCAGCTCATCCACCAAGCCAATATTCTTGGCTTGACGACCGGTATAAATGCGACCATCGGCGATAGCGCGCACCTTGCTGGTCTCCATGCGGCGACCAGCAGCCACAGTATACACAAACTGATCATAGATTTCGTCCACGATATTTTGCAGGATTTCCTTTTCCTCCGCCGTCATTTTACGGTCAGGGGTCATAATATCCTTATAAGGACCACTTTTGATTTTATCGCTGGTGATACCAATTTTCTTGAACAGCTCTTCAGTATTCATATAGGGCATATACACACCGATGCTGCCCGTTAACGTAGTAGCATTAGCGTAAATCTTATCGCTGGAGCAGGCCGCGATCCAATAAGCGGCACTGGCGCCCATATTGCCCATACAAGCCACAATGGGCTTTTTAGTTTGTTCCTTAAAGCGAGCCAGCTCGCGGCCCACCTCTTCGGCTGCCGTAGCGCTACCGCCACCGCTATCAATGCGCAGCAGTAAAGCCTTGACACTATCATCAGCGGCAGCCTCGCGAATCTGCCTCATAATGCTGCCACTAGTAACAACACTAGCTTGGTTAAACAGACTGTCCTTGCTGTCAGCGCCACAAACAATGGTACCATCAATATTAATCACAGCAACGCGATCGGGCACAGTAACGGTCTTTTCGTTATTATTATTACCCTTCAGCAGAGAAACCACAAAGCTCAGCACTGCCAAAAGCAGTACCGCGCTGATGAAAATTTTCTTTAACATGTAAACCTCCTATTATTTCTGCTCCTTCAAAGCAGCCCCGATAAAATCGCGGAATAAAGGATGGGGATTGGTGGGACGAGATTTAAACTCCGGATGGAATTGGGCTCCCAAGAACCAGGGATGCTCGCTCTCTGGCAGCTCCACAATCTCTACCAAACGCCCATTGGGTAGGGTTCCGCCCAGCTTCAATCCCTTAGACAGAATTTCGTCGCGGAAGGCGTTATTAAACTCATAACGATGACGATGACGCTCGTAAATCAGCTCTTCCTTATAAGCCTTCATTGTCAGGCTATCGGGATAAACCTTGCAGGGATACAGGCCCAAGCGCATGGTACCGCCCATATCCTCCACATCCAGCTGCTCCGGCATCAAATCGATAACAGGATGGGTGCTCTCAGGCGCAAATTCAGAGCTATTGGCATCAGTCATGCCGCAAACGTGGCGTGCGAATTCAATAACGGCGCATTGCATACCCAAGCAAATACCAAAGAAAGGAATTTTATGCTCACGTGCATACTGAATAGCCTTAATCTTGCCCTCAATACCACGATTACCAAAGCCACCGGGCACCAAAATGCCATCCACGCCTTCCATAGCCTTGTCCATATCGGTGTCTTCGGCTTCAATCTCCTCGGCATTAACCCATTTTATTTTCAGCTCAGCCTCGTTGGCCAAAGCCGCATGACGTAAAGATTCGGTGATACTGATATAAGCATCCTGCAAAGCCACATATTTACCAACGACGGCAATAGTGACCTTGCGGTCATATCGCTTCAAAATGCGGGCCACCATATCATGCCAGCCGCTCATATCCTTGGGCTTATCCTCCATGTCCAGCTTGCGCAGAACGATGGTGTCCAAACCCTGCTCCTCCATGAGCATGGGCACCTCGTAAATGCTCCTAGCAGTAAGATTCTGGATAACCGCGTCCGGATCCACATCACAGAACATGGCCATTTTTTCACGCATATCCTTAGAAATAGGCTTCTCGCTGCGGCACACAATAATATCGGGAGAAATACCGATGCTGCGTAGCTCCTTAACGCTATGCTGAGTGGGTTTAGTTTTCAGCTCGCCAGCGGCAGCAATATAAGGCACAAGCGTAACATGAATGTACAGAACATCGTTACGGCCCACTTCCTTTTTCACCTGACGAATGGCCTCCAGGAAGGGCAAGCTCTCAATATCACCTACAGTACCACCAATTTCCGTAATAACAAAATCGGCATTATCCTGTTCGCCTACAAGGAACACTCTTTCCTTGATGGCATTGGTAATATGGGGAATAACCTGCACCGTACCGCCCAGATAATCACCACGGCGCTCCTTATTAATAACGCTTTGATAAATTTTACCGGTGGTAGTATTGGAGTTCTTAGATAAGTTGATATCAATAAAGCGCTCATAGTGGCCTAAATCCAAATCGGTCTCGGCTCCATCATCGGTAACAAAAACCTCACCGTGCTGATAAGGGCTCATAGTACCCGGATCTATATTTATGTACGGATCAAATTTTTGGATGGTTACCTTGTAACCACGGCTTTTCAGCAAACGCCCCAAGGAAGCAGCCGTAATGCCCTTGCCTAAAGAAGAAACAACGCCGCCAGTTACAAAAATGTACTTAGTATTAGTAGTCATACTTAAATCCCCCTCAAGATTACAAAAAATGTCTACAATATGTTCAATATTAAATTATATAAATTCGCCGCAGCTGCGACGGAATTTCTTAGCTTACATTCTTTCCGGAGCGGAAACGCCCAGAATACCCAAAGCGTGACGAATGGTGTGTCCCACTGCCTTCACCAAAGCGATGCGGGCTTGCTGTAATTCAGTCTCTACGCCCAAAATACGGCATTGGTTATAGAAGGAATGGAAAAGTCCTGCCAGCTCATAAGCATAGGTGGCAACGCTGTGTACAGCGCGCTCACGAGCTGCTCTAGCGATCAGTTCAGGATACTCGCCCAGCTTTTTAATCAGAGCCAGCTCCTCCGAAGTCTCCAGTACACCTAGGTTCAGCTTATCCAAAGCCACTGCCTCGATGCCTGCCTCAGCCAGTTGACGGCCAATGCTGGAAATACGAGCATGAGCATATTGGATATAGTAAACAGGGTTTTCGTTGGATTTTTCGGTAGCCAGCGTCATATCAAAGTCTAATTGGCTATCCAAAGAGCGCATGCAGAAGAAATAGCGAGCGGCATCAGTGCCAACCTCGTCCATCAGCTCACGCAAAGTAATGGTCTCGCCGGTACGCTTGGACAGCTTTACAATGTCGCCATTGCGATAGAGACGCACCATTTGCAGCAGCATAATCTCAAGATTATTAGCGTCAAAGCCCAGCGCATTTACCGCCGCCTTCACACGGGCAATATAGCCATGGTGGTCTGCGCCCCACAGATTAATAACGCGAGCAAAGCCACGCTCAAATTTATTGCGATGGTAGGCGATATCCGCAGCGAAATAGGTGGGCACACCATTATCACGAATGACAACGCGATCCTTATCATCGCCCTGAGCAGTGGAGTTTAACCACAGGGCACCGCCCTGCTCGTAAATATAGCCTCTCTCCTGCAGGAAGTCCACAGCCTCACGAATCTTATTGGCCTCGTGCAAGGATTTTTCGCTAAACCATACATCGAAAGTTACGCCAAAGGCCTCCAAATCCTCCTTGAGCCCTGCCAGCTTTTCTTTATAGGCGATGTCCAAGAATTTAGCGAGACGCTCTTTTTCATCCAGAGCGACAAATTCCTTGCCATAGATGCGAATAATACGCTGAGCAGTCTCAATAATATCATAGCCATGATAGCCGTTTTCCGGGAAGGGAATGCCAGTAGGCATTTCGTCCAATTGCTTCACAGTTAAATCGGCAGGTACACCGCCCATTTCCTCCAGCTTCAAAAGCTGCAGATAACGAGCATTAACAGAGGCCGCCAAGTTGTTCATTTGATTGCCCGCATCATTAATATAGTACTCGCTTTCCACATCATAGCCAGCTGCGCGAAGCAGGTTCACCATAGCGCTGCCCACAGCAGCGCCACGGGCATGGCCAATGTGCAGCGGTCCGGTAGGATTGGCGCTTACATACTCAACCTGAACGCGGCCTAAATCATTAGCGGGCAAATTACCATAAGCCTCGCCAGCAGCCAAAATATTGGCCAGCAAATCAGCGGTCCAGTTTTGCTTCAAATAGAAATTGATAAAGCCGGGACCGGCAATCTCCATTCTATCTACGGAAGGACAATCCAAATTATCTACCACGGCTTGAGCGATTTGACGGGGCGCGCAGCGCAGGCTGCGGGCAGATTGCATAGCGAAATTGGTAGCAAAATCACCAAACTCCTTCTGCGGCGGAACCTCCAGCATAACCTCCGGTAACACGCCTTGCTTCAAAGAGCCCTTATCGATCGCTTTTTGAGCTGCCTCCTTAATGGCAGCTGCTAAAATATCCTTTATATCCAAAAAAATCTCTCCTTGCTATATAATCTTGCTTACATGGTCTCGTAAACAGGGTCGTTAGTCAATTCAATGCCCAGCTTCTTAAAGATTTTAAAATCTCCCTCCGTCAGCATAACAGTGGAATGAGCTTGGCAGCCCTTCAGCTTAGGCAGCTGGTCCAGCGCTAGCTTGGCCAAGCTATCCGTCGCAGCGCACATGGATAAAGCGATGAGCACCTCATCCATATGCAGGCGGGGATTTTTACTACCCAAGAATCTTGTTTTCAGGCCCTGAATAGGATTGATGTAAGTGGGAGAAATCAAATGCATTTCATCCGCGATTTTTCCCAAGGCCTTAATGCCATTTAATAAAACAGCGCTGGCAGGCCCCAGCAAATCAGTGGTCTTGCCGGTAACAATACTGCCGTCATGCAACTCTAGAGCGATAACAGCGCACTGACGCTCCTCCGCCACCTGCTTCGCTACCGTAACCACACGGCGGTCATTGATGCTGACCTTGGCCTGCTTCATCAGGAGCTCCTGAGTATAAACCTCCTGCTTAGTAGCCTCATCCTTCACCATGCGGTTCCAGGATTGGTAGTAACGACGAATAATCTCCTGACGGGAAGCCTCGCAGCAGGCTTCGTCATCACAAATGCAATTGCCCGCCATATTTACGCCCATATCCGTGGGAGATTTATAGGGACAGTAGCCATAAATACCTTCAAAAATGGCTGCCAAAACGGGATAAATTTCCACATCCCGATTATAGTTAACAGTGGTCACACCATAGGCCTCCAAATGGAAGGGGTCAATCATATTCACATCCTGCAAATCCGCTGTAGCAGCCTCATAGGCCATATTCACAGGATGCTTTAGGGGTAAATTCCAAATGGGGAAGGTTTCAAATTTAGCGTAACCTGCCTTAATGCCACGCTTATTTTCATGATAGAGCTGGGATAAGCAAGTAGCCATTTTGCCACTGCCCGGCCCGGGAGCGGTAACAACCACCAAAGGTCGCGTGGTTTTTACATAATCATTCTTACCATAGCCCTCATCGCTGACAATATGCTCCACATTATGAGGATAGCCCTCAATAGGATAATGATAATATACCTTAACGTCCAAGGCCTCCAGCTTCTTTTTAAAGCTTTCAATGGATTTTTGGCCCTTGTATTGGGTAATGACCACACTGCTCACATACAGACCCTTGGAGCGGTACACCTTCACCAAACGCAGCACATCCAGATCATAGGTAAGCCCTAAATCATGACGCATTTTATTATTCTCAATATCAGCAGCGTTGATGGAAATAATCATTTCCGCCTGATCTGCCAGCTGCAAAAGCATTTGCAGCTTACTGTCGGGAGCAAAGCCCGGAAGCACTCTCGAAGCGTGGAAGTCATCGAAAAGCTTGCCACCGAATTCCAGATAGAGCTTATCGCCAAACTTACTAATACGCTCCCTGATGTGCTCAGATTGCATAGTCAAATACTTTTGATTATCAAAGCCTATTCTCATACTAATTTCCCTCAATTTCGATTAAAAGCTTCATTTCGCCATAGGGTGTATCCCCATGGTATAGGGTATATTCTATTTCCAAATGCCATTTTCCCTTACGGAAATAGGTATATAAATAGCGTGTGTGAGTCAGGAGAGGAATTTCCATATAAGGAGTACGATAAACGCTTTTATCCTTGTAATCCTGCAAAAACTCCTGCCTGTGGTCCACCGTTCCGCTACGCATAATGATGACGCGATTTTGGTCCCACTTAAGCGTGGTCTTCGTACCCTCCAAGCCCGACTGAGCATCCTCGTGATACATCACGTAATACTTACCGCTCCGCTCGGTCATGGTTCCGGTATACCTTTGCTCAGTGGTCTGACTCTCACCGGAATCATCCTTAATCATACTAAAAATACGAATCTTAACCGGTTCCATTGTACTTCTCCGTAAACACGACTAGAGCCTGCCCCTTTTCGCCAAAGAAAATCATTTTATGATCGAAAGGTCGCAAGCCCTACAAGATTTTTGTCAATCTAATGCCACCGAAAACTGCACTAAAAAAGACCTCCATATTCTTCCATATTATATAACAGGCGCCAAATTGCGTCAAGAAAAGTCGTAAATTCAGTTTTGCAACTTGTTTTTCTGAATTCTTATACATTTTCTCTTGTTTTCATACGTTGAAAAAGATATAATGTTATCATCTATTATTTGGAGGGGATGTCCTATGAATTATACTGAGATTTTCGTCTTTGTGATTTACCTCGCCTGCATGATTGGTGTTGGCGTGTGGTTCTTCATTAAGGATAAAAATGGTGGTGAAAAAACTTATTTCCTAGGTGGCCGTGAAATGGGCCCTTGGGTAACCGGTCTCAGCGCCGGCGCTTCTGACATGAGCGCATGGGTTTTGATGGGTTTACCTGCTTCCGTTTATGCTCTGGGCTTGGGCCAAATGTGGATTGGTGTTGGTCTATTGCTTGGCTACACCTTAAGCTGGCTTTTTGAAGCTCCTCGTCTGCGCTCCTTCTCCATTGTGGCCAAGGACTCCATCACCGTGCCGCAATTCTTGACTAATCGCTTTTTATCCCAATCCCGCCTGCTGCAAATGCTTTGCGCCGTAGTTTTCCTCATCGCCTATACCATTTATGCTGCCTCCAGCATCAAGGCCTGCGGCACTTTGTTCAACACTGTAATCGGCATTGACGCGACCATAGCTATGTATTTAGCAGCTGTTATCATCGTCAGCTACACCTTTTTGGGTGGCTTTTCCGCTGTTTGCTGGACCGACTTTTTCCAAGGTCTGATTATGCTGGGCGCCCTATTGGTAGCGCCGCTTTTCGCAGCTTCCTTTATTAATCCTGCTACTGCTGCAGAAATCCCTGTCAACTACTGGAATCCCTACGCTGATTGGCGCGACATCGTTTCCGGTATGGCTTGGGGCTTAGGCTATTTCGGTATGCCCCATATTATTATCCGCTTCATGTCCTTAGGCAAGCAAAAAGATATGGGTAAATCCGCAGCCATCGGCATCTGCTGGACCACCTTGATTCTGCTCTTCGCCGTTTTGGTAGGCGTTATCGGTCGTATGTTCCTGGGCTTTGACGAGACTATTAGTAAGAACTCCTTGGTATTCATCGCCATGGTTCGCCAAATCTTCCCGGCTTTGATTTCCGGCATTCTCCTTTCTGCAGTGCTGGCAGCATCCATGAGTACTGCGGACAGCCAGCTCTTGGCCGCCGCTTCATCCTTTGCCAGCGACGTTTATAAGCCCTTATTCCGCAACGACAAGGCCTCCGATAAGGAAATGCTCTGGGCCGGTCGCTTTGTAGTGCTGGCAATTTCTCTTACCGCTCTGTATTTGGCTGCTAACCCCAACGCAGGCTCCATTATGGCATTGGTATCCAATGCCTGGGGTGTTTTCGGCGCTGCCTTCGGTCCTGCTATTTTACTGAGCCTCTTCTGGCGTCGCTTCACCTTCCAAGGCGCTGTTGTAGCCATTATAGTTGGCGCTGTGGTCGACATCGGCTGGTTCACCTTCTTATCCTCCACCGGCATTTACGAGCTGCTGCCCGGCTTTGTTGCCAGCCTCATCGCCGGTATCATCGCCGCTCTCATGAGCCCTGCTCCCAGTGCAGAAGTTAACGCTCTGTATGATGAGGCGCTGAAGTTCGAGGATTAAATACAAGCTTTAGCTTTATCATCGATGTCGCCATGCCGCGACTACTCTATTGATTTTAAACATACACAAAAACTGGTATCAGCCTTAGGCCGATACCAGTTCTTTTTTATATCATTTTAAAAGAAGCATCTCATATGAGGATTCTCCTTTGCCAAAAGCTTACGCAGCAGTGGGAAATCCCTATCTACAAAGTTAAGCATCGTATACTTATTGTGCAAATAAGTAATAAACTCTTGCAAATGCCGACAGTTGACAAACACGCCCTCGTGAACCAGATGCTCTCTTATAATCGAAGCCGTAGGATAGGGGAATCTGCATACGATACTGCATGCTCACAAAAAGGCGTGTATAGGTAAGCAAATTACGCAGCTCCTGATTTACAGGATGGATAACGCTACCGGATTTCAGCTTAGGCTGATCGTCCTTGAACACACTCCATTTCAACGGAACTGGCAGCTGCCAACGCTTTAACAGGTCCATAGCCATAGCCGGTTTAAAAACAGGATAAAGTGGAAGACCGTTGCGCTTATTTCTCACTACAAGCATAATGCCCTCATCACCAATGAGCTTCCCCATGTTAGCCCAACCGTACACCTTCTGACCGGGCGCATAGACATCGTAAGCGTGAGGAAAAACATCATAGTACTGAATGATGCTGAGGCGTGCTTCATCATTAGCACAGAAATAACGCATGAATAAGTTAATCTCCCTATGATAATCGATCACGTTACCTTGCATAGCAAATTCATCTCCTTATTTCATAACAACTTCTTAACAAAGGCTTTCCATGAGTAAAAGCTTCTCTGATTCCCCTTTTACTCTAGCTAAACATGCCTTTCCTCAGCTATAGCTTAAACTATATAGTTACTTTACAGTCAAGTGGTTATTGGGAAAATTAGGTATAATTTGAATATTGCAAAATGCTTATTTAGCCTTAATACGCACCGGAGCCTGCAACAAGCAGTAATCCATATTCTGCTGCCCCTTGTAAAAGGTAGTATACAA
>SFCN01000097.1 GCA_004558595.1 Phascolarctobacterium sp.
ATTTTGAGCTCGTCCAGCTTACGGGCAGCGTTAGTTTTTTTGTTATGTTTCACACTGAAAGCCTCCTTAATACTAGAGAAATTATCACATCTCTGCTATAATAGCACTAGATATACCCTGAATGCAAGTATTTCAGGAAAAAGCGGAAGGTAGTAAAAGTGAAGATTAAAATTATCTGTGGACAGC
The DNA here is from genome assembly GCA_004558595.1 of Phascolarctobacterium sp. Lineage (GTDB taxonomy): Bacteria > Bacillota > Negativicutes > Acidaminococcales > Acidaminococcaceae > Phascolarctobacterium_A. The sequence goes on from SFCN01000097.1 coordinate 187, forward strand.
TGGAAATTATTCCTGGACGTCCTGATGCAAACTACGAAAAAATTATTGCTGCTATGGACAAGGCTCGTGAGCTGGGAGCCGATATTTTGCTTCTGCCGGAGATGGCTCTGCCCGGTTATCTCATCGGTGATCTGTGGGAGCAGCAAACATATTTAGATGACTGCGACTACTATTGTCAGGAGATCATTAAGGCTAGTCAAGGCCTGTGTGTGGCCTTTGGCAGCGTAGCCACGGAAAAGGATAAGCTCAATGAGGACGGACGTTTGCGCAAATATAACGCTGCCTTTGTCTGCCAAAACGGCAGACTAGTAGGCGGTTATCAGGGGCGCAGCTTTATCATAAAAAACTCCCTGCCTAACTATCGTGAGTTTGATGATTGTCGTTATTTCTACAGCCTACAAAAGCTCTGCGCTGAGGAAGGCGCCTGTGTTGAACAAGCGCTCCAACCTGTGGAAATCACTATTCGTGGTTCTAAGGTAAAGCTGGGCATAATGCTTTGCGAGGATGGCTGGACAGAAAATTACCATCTCAACGTTCCCCAGACCTTGGCCAAAAACGGTGCTCAGCTTCTGTGCAATCTTTCCTGCTCCCCCTATACCTTGGGCAAAAATCGCAAGCGGAATCGTCTGTTCGGTGCTCAAGCCAAGGAAGCAGGCATTCCTTTAATCTATTGCAATAATGTGGGTATTCAAAATAATGGCAAAAATATTTTTACCTATGATGGCTGTAGCTCTGCTTATAATGGTGATGGAGCTCTGGTTACCTCTGCGGAAATGTATGCTGATACCCTGCTGGAAATGATTTGGGACACGGATGCTAATTGCATCATTCCCAGCTGCCCTCCCGTCGTACTTCCGGAAGAACCAGAAAATATTTATTTAGCCTTAAAATACGGCACCAGCAAATTCCTTCAGCAATGTGGCATCAAAAGGATGACCATCGGCCTTTCCGGCGGCATTGACAGTGCTGTCACAGCCGCCATGTATGCAGATATCATAGGCCCTGAAAATCTACTTTTACTTAACCTTCCTTCTCGCTATAATTCTACTACTACCCAAGATTTGGCCTACCAATTGGCCAAATCCTTGGGCGCCAACTACGCCGTGCTACCCATTCAAGAGAGCTATGAGCACACTGTGAGCCAGCTAAAAACTACGCCCATGACTAATTTGGCCGCAGGTACGAGCTTCAACCTAACTCTTAGCGACCTCGTGAAGGAGAATATTCAGGCTCGCGACCGAGGTGCTCGCCTTATTGCAGCTGCCAGCGCCGCCTTCGGTGGCGCGTTCAGCTGCAATTCCAATAAGGCCGAGCTAGCCGTAGGCTACGCCACCTTTTATGGCGATATCGCGGGTGCTCTCGCCATGCTGGGCGACCTTTGGAAGTACCAGGTATACGCTCTAGGTCGTTACTTGAACGAAAAAGTTTACAAGCGTCAGGTTATTCCTGAAGCTATCTTCACTATTCGCCCCAGTGCCGAGCTCTCCGACGCACAGACCGTAGGCAAGGGCGGTGACCCGCTTGTATATGCCTATCACGATTATTTACTTCGTGCCTTTATCGAAAATTGGCATAAAACTACCCCGGCCGACATTCTGCGTTGGTATAAGCAGGGCGTTCTAGCCCAGGAACTGGGCTGCAGCGAAGCTGCCCTTGCTGAAGCATGCCCTGACGCAAAGTCCTTGATTGCCGACTTGGAGCGTTGGTGGAAGCTGTTCGCCGGCTTCGCCGTGGCGAAACGCATCCAAGCCCCGCCGGTTATGTCCCTAACCAAGCGTGCTTTCGGCTATGACCATAGGGAAGCACAGCTCACCCCCTACTTCTCCCGCGAATACTATCAGCTAAAGGAAGAAATTTTACATCATGAAGAACATGGATAAAGCTAGCTTCATCGAAAAAGCAAAGGAAATCTGTCACGATTCCTTTTGGGCCTATTTCGTAGAAAATAATATGCCCAAGAGCACTAAGGCTATGCCCATTGAAAATTTTAAATCCTTTTGCATAGATGAATTGCATACCTGCGTAAATTATAAGCAATTCATGGATTATCTCATGCCTACCTATTGCTATGACACTAGAGCCCAGGTAGATAATGAAGAGCTTACTGTGCCTTTCGCTACCGAAGAACTCTGTGTTGTTTTTTTGACCTCGGACCTAAAATTTTTAATTGAGAATGGATATGTGTTACAACATCATTGTCGCATTTCCTATGTGGTGGCCCAAAAGCAAGGACGCCTTGAAATTTTACATTTGCACTTTTCCATGCCCCATAACAGCTTACGCTACGCACAGCTGCACGGAAAGCAGCAGGCTGATAACCTCTATATTGGCTCTCGAGCCAAGCCAATGGCCTCTAGCACCGACGGTGCCGCTACCGATGCAGGTATGTATTCACCCAATGGGCTCATTTTTTACCAGCTTTCCGGCAAGGAACAAATCAATCTTGTTAATGCTTCTCTTTATAAGCTATTAGGCTATGAGGGTAATCAGGATTTATTCGCCCATACACAAGGGAAGCTGGAAATGCTGGTGCTACCTCAGGATTGGCCCCGTGTTCAGCGACAGCTGCAACAGCGTAATCAAGGTCAAGTATTTAATATGAATGTAACCTTCCTGCGTAAGGATGGTAGCCCAGTTAAGGTCTTGCTGCGTGGCAATTATGTGGAAAATCATAACCAGTTTTATATCCTTAGCCTGACTCCCCTTATAGTACCTCCCTGCCAGCTCGATTATGGGGATTTTTCTTTAGAGCAAAAATTTAGTGAAGATTACCGCATTTCTTACGAATTATTTCTAAAAATTAGTTTGGATATTTTTAAACAATATGGTCGTGAGCAGGCCATCCCCCATCTATTAGAGCTCTGCACTACTATTCTGAATGCTCATAATGGTTGGCTTTGTGATGTGCGTAAGTTGAATAATCCTGCTGAGCTAGTATACGGCACCACTGTATCAGGACACAAAAAGATCGGTCTAACAAATCTTCCTTCTCGCTGCTGTCTCTATTTTGGCCATAGATTTAATACCAATGCCTTTAATAACTATGAGGAAATGCCGGAGCCTATCCGAAGTCTTTGTCGCAGGGATGGCACTAACTCTTTTATGTTTAATATTATCACCATCGGTGGTAAGGAGAGCTTCATACTCTACTTTTTACGTCAACAATCTAGCAAGCCTTGGACTAAAAATGAACAAAAGATTATGCATTATACCAGCAAAATGTTTACCTTGTTGTTGGAGGACTATGCCCGTAAGCATCCCCTTTCCACTAGCATTAAGGGAGGTGCACAATGACCGAGATACTTGTTTATTCTCCCGCAGTCAGTGAATTGGAACAGCTTTTAGCCTATAGCTCTCTTTTTGATTTAAACTTTCATTACTGCCAGACCCCCTCCCAAGCCTTGGGAGCCTATGCTCGCTGCAAGCCCCACTGCTTCTTAGTGCAATGCGAAACTAGAGATGTAGAAGAGCTCAAGCTGGTGAAAAAGCTCTCCCCCGTTCTTCCTGTGTTTGCCCTTACCAGCAGCACTGAGGAAAGAGTTGGCCTGAGAATTCTAGATGGCGGAGCGGATTATTTGGTTCGCTTGCCCTGTGGCAGTGTGGAATTATATTATCAGCTTAAAAATTTTTTGCGTTTAACTATTCAGGCCCAAGCAAATAACAATAAAATTATGCATGTGGGCGATTTACAAATATTCCTCCACAACAATCAGGTCATGCTTCAGGGTGAGCTCGTCCCCCTTACTGCCACAGAGTTTAAATTGCTTTTAGTTTTTGTCCATAATTTAAATAAGATTGTGACAATCGACAAGCTTTACCAAGAGGTTTATCCACAAAGTGAAATTAAATATACTAGTCGTGCTTTGAATATGCATATTTCCAACCTACGCCATAAGCTAAGACTGGAGGAGTTTGCCGCTTTACGCTTGGAAACCCGTCGTGGCAAGGGCTTTGGCATGTTCTACAGTCAGATTAATAACGCTTGGGGAGGTGAAGAAAATGAGTGATGCTGCCTTTCTAGAGCAGGCACGGCTTGCGACCATAGAGCTTTTCCATACTTATTGTTATGAAAATGATATGGTTAAGACCCTTAGCTTCTTTTCCAAAGAGAGCTACTCAATCGGCTGGGGTGAGCAAGAGGTTTATCCGAACTATCAAGCCATTAGCGACACCTTGTATGAGCGTATGACCATACCCTATCATTTGGAGCTTTCTAATGTCCACACAGAGCTTATTAATGCTACTGATAACTTTTGCGTAATTCTTTATACAGCAAACCTTTCTTATCAGGATGACAAGGGTGTTTCAGTTAAGGATTTAGAGCGAGCAACACTGGTTTTTCGCAAAG
>SFCN01000031.1 GCA_004558595.1 Phascolarctobacterium sp.
GTGCTCTGCTTCTTCATAAGCAGCTTTTTCCCAATACAGGCCGATTTCAGGATAGCCTTCGCGATGAGCAACGCGAGCCATAGCCAGGTACATACCAACCTCGGAGCACTCGCCGTTGAAGTTAGCGCGCAGATCAGCTTTAATATCTTCAGGAACGTCAGAAGCGACACCTACAACGTGCTCGCAAGCCCAGGTCATTTCACCTTTCATTTCAGTGAATTTGCTAGCAGGAGCTTTACATTGAGGGCATGCAGCCGGAGCAGCTTCGCCTTCATAAACGTAACCACAAACTTGACAAACGAATTTTTTCATTGTAATTCCCTCCAAATTAAATAATTTATTATGGATAAGCATCTTCAGTGCCTTAATAAAGCACATCCTTGACACCCATATCATAGCATATCCTACTAAAATTGTCAATAATTGTTCTCTATTACTGATTTTTATAAGTAAACATTAAGGACATATTCTTAGCAAAGGATAGGGACATGACAAGGGCTTTCAATATCACAGCCCATACCTTAATTTTAACACAATGGGAGGATTATTCAAGAGAAAAGGGACTGACTATTTATGAATTTTGTGTTAAATAGCTTGTAAAATGGAGCGGAAAAGAGGATAATTATACTGTACAAATATTTTCAGATACAAGGCGGATTTTATGAGCGCAGAGCAACAGAATTCTAATAGTAATAACAGCAAATTTTTGAAGGGTACCATGATTTTGACCATTTCCAGTATTATTGTCAAGGTCATTGGCTCCTTGAACTGGATTATTCTTTCCCGGGTATTGGGTGGTGAGGGCATCGGCCTGTATCAAATGGGCTTTCCGATTTACCTGATGGCCATCACTGTATCCTCGGCCGGGGTGCCCGTGGCTATTTCCATTATTACCTCGGAAAAGCTGGCCAACAAGGACTATCGGGGAGCGAAGAGGGTATTTAATGTATCCCTACGCCTGCTCCTAGTGTCGGGACTTATTTTTTCCTCAGCATTATTGTTTGGGGCTGATTTCTTAATTAATCAACACATTATTCGTGATGCCAGAGCCTATTATTCCATTATTGCTTTGGCGCCGGCGGTGTTCTTTGTTACCTTTTTAGCTAGCTTCCGCGGTTACTTGCAGGGCTGGCAAATTATGACGCCCACGGCTACCAGTGAGGTCGTAGAGCAGCTGGTTCGCGTTATCACCATGCTGGTTTTTGCGGATTTGTTTATGCCCTATGGCTTAGCCTACGCAGCTGGTGGCGCTAGCATGGGGGCAGGTGCAGGTGCTTTTTGCGCTCTGCTAGTGCTGATGTGGTTCTATCGTCGTCTCAAGCGTCGTTTGCATGCAGAAATTGAAGCTCAGGATGACAGCATTCCTCAGGAAAGCGCTGGGCATATTATCAAACGTTTACTTAAGCTAGCCTTGCCAGTTTCCTTGACCAGTCTGATGCTGCCCATCGGTGCCAATCTTGACCTTTTGATTGTACCCCAGCGTTTAGAGGTAGCTGGCTTTGATGTGCGCCATGCTACGGAGCTCTTTGGTTATTTGACTGGTATGGCGGTGCCTTTGGTCAATTTGGCAACAATTTTTACGGCGGCCATGACCATTAGTTTGGTGCCTTCTATTTCTGAATCTAAGGCATTAGAACATTTTGACGCCATTCGCGACAAGATTCGCTTAGCCTTTCGCGTGGCCATGATCATTACCTTCCCATGCTTTATGGGACTCTTCTTTTTAGCAGAAAAGGTAGCAGCCTTAATTTATAATGCTCCCGGCGCTGCAGGTGCTATTCAAACCATGAGCGTGGGCATACTCTTTTTAGGTATGCATCAGATTAGCACCGGAATTTTACAGGGATTGGGTAAAACAGCGATTCCTGTTATCAATATGATTTTAGCTTGCGTAGTCAAGGTAGTGATGAGCTGGTGGCTCACGGCCATTCCCTTTTTGGGAATTAAGGGTGCTTCTATGGCGACGGTGGCTGATTTTGCTGTGGCAGCGATTATCAACATGGGCTTTATTTATAAATACACGGGCTTTACCTTCTCTATAGGGAGCCTGTTGAAGCCGTTTTTCGCTGCTGGCATGATGGGAGCTGTGATTTACGCTGTTTTATCCGTAACTGAGCAGCTGGGAATGTGGTGCGTGCTTTTCGCTATGGTGGCAGCGGTGCCTTCCTATGCGGTGGCTTTGATGGCCTTTGGTGGCTTGACTAAAGAAGATTTGGAGAATATCCCCTTTGTTGGTAGAAAAGTTTTAGCTGTGGGCCAACGCTTAGGATTTTTCAAGTGAGCTTGGCCTTGTAATGATTATGATCTAAAATGAAGCAAAGAAAAAACTCATGGACACTTAGTATTAGTGAACCATGAGTTTTTGTTTGGGAGAAAGGAAGTTTTTGGTCGCTGTTGTATGTCTTTATGATTGTAAGGGGAATTGTATAGTGAAAGGAAAAGCTTGCTGATTATTTAGCAGGCGCTGGCGGGCAGATAGCGGGATTGCAATCGGTACGAGGTCCATGGCCGCGGAAGCCTTCGCCCTGGAAACGCTTACCATCCTTATGATGCTTAAAATGTCTGCCATCCTTGATTTTCAGGGGGCGGTTGGCCCTAATTGCTTGGCGTTGCTCAGGGGTCATGTTTTGCAGTTTTTCATGGCGAGCTTGGCGTTGGGCCATATCCTCCTTGATGAAGGCTTCAACTTCGGCCTTTTGCTCGGGGGTTAGCTTAGCCATGGCCTCCTTGGCTCTTTGGTTATGACGCTCTTGGCGCTCCTTTTGCCATTTTGCTCTAGCATCTTGACGCTGCTCGGGTGTCATCTTCTCCCATTCAGCACGGCGTTTTTCCATTTCAGCGCGTTTTTCAGGGCTCATTTTGTGCCAATCCCTGTGCTGATGGCCCAGACGAGGACCTTGGCATTCAGCGGGAGTAGGGCAATCATTACGGTTTTCGCAGAGAATACGGTTCACCCGTTCCTTCATAGTAGGTTTATCAGCTTGATCATTGGTGGCCGCGAAAGCAGTTGCACACAGAGCAGTCATAACAGTACCGGCGATAAAGATCTTTTTCATGTTCAACATTTTCAGTCACTCCTTATTTCCATTTATTAGTTTGTTGAAAATATCCTTCATTTTGACATCTCAGGAGGTGTTTCCCTTGATTTGTCTTTATTGTACAGGTAGATTATGACTTTTTTATGTTTTTTTAGAGGATTTTTGACTTTTTTTGCTAAAAAATCCGAAAAAAAGCGTTGGCGCACTCGCCATAAATTTAACACAATTTGCTGGTATGCTATAATATAATAAGATGTAGCTTTTCAAATATGAAGTAGCGAGGTGAAGCAAATGAGGAAAATTTTAATCGCCGATGATAATAAGCAAATCACGACCATTCTTTCCAGCTATGCTAAAAAGGAGGGCTTGGAGCCCATCATCGCCTTGGATGGAGCCGAGGCTCTGGAGAAGTTTAGCCAGCAGGAGCAGGAGATAAGCATGGTGCTATTAGATGTGATGATGCCCAAGCTGGATGGCTTTGAGGTGTGCCGTCGCCTGCGCAAAACATCCATGGTACCCATTATTATGATAACAGCTCGCGGTGAGGACTACGATAAAATCATGGGACTTGATATTGGTGCCGATGATTATGTTATTAAGCCCTTTTCTGCCAGTGAGGTCATGGCTAGAGTGCGGGCGGTGCTGCGTCGTATTCAGCCTCAGGAGCCTGCGAGCAAAAATAGCCTGAGTATGGATAATCTCTTTATCAATTTAGATAAGTATGCAGTGCAAATTGATGGCGAGGAAGTGCCTCTTACAAAAAAGGAAATTGAGCTCCTGTGGACTTTAGCCAAAAATCATACCAAGGTCTTCAGTCGCGACAATCTATTGGACAGCATTTGGGGCATTGATTATTTCGGAGACAGCCGTACGGTGGACTCCCATATTAAGCGCCTTAGAGCTAAGCTGGATAAATATGAACACGAGAAATGGGATATCAAGACCATTTGGGGCGTGGGGTATCGCTTTGAGGTGAAGCCATGAGGTGGCCCTTTAAAAATAAAATTGCCCTAAAGCTCATGCTCTGCTTTACCTCGGTGCTGGTGGTTTTCGGTATCATTATTGGTGGTGTCTTCTATCAATTTTTTAAGGAGCACACAGTGGAGACCAAGGAGCGTAGTATGCGTTCTCAAGCTAAACGCATTGCTACAGCCATCAGTTCTAATTTGCTCATTTTAGAGCAGCACCATGGCGATGGTATTGCCAAGAGTAATTTTATCAATTTCATAGATAATTTAAGTCAAGATATTGTGTGGGTTGTGGATAGCGAGCGTAACTTGAATGTGAATAAGGAGCGTATGGCTAGACGCATGAAGTGGCGACAAAAGCATCCGGAAGCGCAGCAGCGTCCTATGCTGGCGCTACCCCAGGATCCCCGGGATGCCTTTGCTAAGCTGCCTAAGCATATTAAGGAGCGAGTGGAAAAATGCTTTGCTGAGGGCGAGAGCTTTTCCGTTGAAGAATATAATGTGTGGCTCAATGATATAATGCTGACTGTGGGCGAGCCTGTTTACGATGCTCAAGGCAATGTTAAGGCTGTGGTACTCTTGCATTCTCCGCGTCAGGGCTTAAATAAGGCCATTTGGGAGGGCCTCCAGATTTTGCTGCTGAGCCTGGGTGCCGCTTTGGCTTTGGTAATGGTTCTGAGTCTGCTTTTGAGCTGGCGTTTTACTAGGACGTTGAATATTATGCGGGATAATGCCGAGCACCTCGCTGAGCGTCATTATGATGTGCGCAATAATGTTACCCAAAAGGATGAGGTAGGGGAGCTGGCTCGGACCTTGGATGTGCTGGCTGAGCGTTTGCAGCTGGCCGATGAGGAAAGCCAAAAGCTGGAAAAGCTGCGGCGTGAGTTTATCGCCAATATTTCCCATGAGCTGCGCACGCCGGTGACGGTTATTCGGGGCAGTCTTGAAGCCTTGCGAGACGGGGTTGTGACGGAGCCGGAGGATGTGGCAGAGTTTCATGAGCAAATGTATAATGAGAGCTTGTTTTTGCAGCGCTTGATTAATGATTTGCTGGATTTATCACGCTTGCAGAATACGGATTTCCCTATTGAAAAGGAGCCCTTGAATTTGTGTGCAGTAGTGCAGGACGCTGTGCGGGGTTCACGCCGTTTGGGCTTGGAAAAGGAGATTAAGATTACAGCGGAGCTGGACAAGGAGCCCTATTTAATCAATGGCGACTATGGCCGGTTGCGCCAGATGCTAATGATTTTCCTGCACAATAGTATCAAGTTTTCACCGGAAAAAAGTAGCATCGAAGTTTTGCTGCAAGGCCAAAGGCTGCAGCTCATTGACCATGGCTGTGGTATGAAGGCAGAGGATGTGCCCCATGCCTTCGACAGATTTTATAAGGCTCGTAATGAGCAGAATAAGAGTGGTAGCGGCTTGGGCTTGGCCATTGCGAAGCAAATCGCCCTGCGCCACGATATGGAGCTGACCCTGGAGAGCGAGCTGGGCAAAGGCACGGTGATTACAGTGCAGCTGCCACCGGAGTTGGCAAGAGAGGACGAGGAAAATGGCAAAGCTTAGTTATGGCTGTGCAGGTTTGGTGGCTGTTATTAGTGGTGGCAGCTCCGGAATAGGCTTGGCTACAGCGGAAAAGCTGCTCTTGGATGGAGCTAAAGTGTATATCTTAGGGCGCAGCCGCGCCAGAGGCGAGGCTGCTGTGGTTGAGTTAGCCGCAAAAACAGGGGCGCAGGCCCTGTTTGTGGCCTGTGATGTAAGTAAAGCAGCCTCCTGTAAGGAGGCTGTGACCCAAATTGGTGAGCATGAAAAAAGCCTGCTGCATATGCAGCAGGCTTGTAGGTCACAGGGTGCCACGAGTGAAGTCCAAAGGATGGAGCAGGAGTGGCACATTGATATTTTGATTAACAGCGCTGGCGTTTATGGGGAGCAACGTCTAGAGAACATGGGCGAAGCTGATTATAACGTCATTATGGATACTAATGTGAAGGGCACGCTGCTTTTGACGCAGGCTTGCCTGCCCTTCATGTATGGCCGTGGCAGCATCGTCAACATTGCCTCTGACGCAGGCGTGAGCGGCAATTATGGCTGCCCTGTTTATTGCGCCTCGAAAGGAGCAGTGGTAGCGCTGACGCGAGCGTTAGCTCTGGACTTGGCGCCAGCGATTCGCGTAAACTGCGTGTGCCCAGCGGATGTGGACACTCCGCTCCTCGCTTGTCAGCTGGTAGACGCCAACGGCGGCTATACGCTGGCAGATATGGCAGCAGCGTATCCTTTGGGGCGCATTGGTCGCGCTGAGGAAATTGCCCACGTCATTTGCAGCGTGGCCTCGCCAGCTAATAGCTTCATGACCGGTAGCATCATCACCGTGGATGGCGGCATCACCGCGGGGTAAAATCGAAAAAGCATCCAATAGAAATTTTAGAAAATCTGTTGGATGCTTTATTTTTTTGTTCGAAAATAGAGATTGAACTAGATAATTAATTTGCGTTATAATACATGTGCTGTGACTCCGATCTGGCAGCAGAGAGGAGGTGTACAAATGCCCGAACCATTACTAACCTTTATTGTATCTGTCGGAGCATCTGTAGCTGGCTACTACATTTGCAAATGGCTGGACAGATATCTTTAGCTCACAGTCAGTATAATAAAAAACCCGGAGCTGGCACTCCGGGTTTTTGCTTTGCGTGTAGAAATGCCCACACCATACCAACCTTTTGGTAAATAAATGTTAGCACACTTAAGAATTATAGTCAAGGATTATTTGGTAAAATCTACGCCTTCAGCTCCGCAGCGCGCTCTACGATTTTAACGCCTGCTGCAGCCATTTCCTCCATGGCAGCGGCGATAGTATCAGGGGCGATGCCGCGGCAGGCGGCTTTATTAAGAATTACGTCAAAGCCAGCTGCTTTTAACTGTAGCACCGTGTTTTTTACGCAGTAGTCGGTCGCTAAACCACCGCAAATAACAGTGGTAATGCCATGGCAGCGCAAAAATTCAATGGCTCCGGTGGAAAGAGTGTTTTTCAAATCGTGATAGCAGGCGCCATAGGGGTGCTTATCTGGCTCGATGCCCTTGTAAACTTGAAAATCATAGGCCTTGGGATCCAAGCCGGCGATGAAATCAAAGCCCTTGGTGCCGATGATGGCATGAGCGGGCCAACGCACATCTAAGTCAGGATGACCTGCGATAGGAGTGAGAGGCGCGTGCTCTGCATCGCTAAGCCAGAGCGCGTCCATGGTATGAGCGTCGCGAGAGCCAAGGCGCAGACTGGCGAAGGCGGCTTGAGCATTGAGCTCGTCGGCGATTTGGTCGCCTTCAGCCACTGGTAGCTCGTCAGGACAAACGGGAGTAAAGGTGTTTTGGGCATCGATGTCAAAGGATGCGATGTATTTTTTATCGGGCAGGTTCATGTGGTGACCTTCTTTCTGTTTTTTGTGATTATTATAGTATAGAATGTGCGAGAGCGCAATAAATTGCGGATCGTTTACTACTTCTGATTGAATACGGAAATTGAGCAATTAGTAATCTTCGCTCACGTCGAATTTTTACGCTCATTTCGTGGGGTACAAAAAGGTTCCTGCGGGGTACGATTTGTCTCGCAGAACAATATACTTTTTCGAACCCTTGGAACCATTGTACCAGCCACTCATTCACTAAAATTCTCAATGTTCGCTTCAGATTAGCTAATTGCTCGATTTCTCATTGCTTTTAAATAGATTCAACAAAATATATGTTAATTCTGTGAAATCGTGCGAAAATTAGCACTCACCTATTGACAGTGCTAACAGATGGTGGTATAACATAATCAACAAAAGAAAAGAGCTACTGAAACGAGTAAGCAACTCAATTCTGAGTTAAATCAAATTCATACTTGCAGCATCAACATGAAAATGCAGACTACAAGCGTTAAAAAATTGGAGGAATGACTTATGATGATGCCTAGTGTATTTGGTGAAAGCTTATTTGATGATTTGATGGATTTTCCTTTTGAAAAAGAATTCTTTGGTCGCCGTAATCCCTTGTATGGTAAACATGCTGACCACATTATGAAGACCGATATTAAGGAACTGGATGCCGCTTATGAAATGGATATCGACCTACCGGGCTTCAAAAAAGAGGATGTTAGCGCTAAGCTGGAAAACGGTTATCTGACCATCAGCGCCGCTAAAGGTGTTGATAAGGACGAAAAGAACGACAAAGGCGTTTACATTCGTCGTGAGCGTTATGCGGGCCAATGCGCAAGAACCTTTTATGTTGGCGAAGATGTTAAACAAGAGGACATTAAAGCTAGGTTCGAGGATGGTATCCTAAAGGTTACTATTCCTAAGATTGAACACCAAGCTGTAGAAGCTAAAAAGTACATAGCCATCGAGGGCTAAGTGCTTCCCATATCTCCTATCAATCTTTTTACATTCACCCTTCCTTTACTAAGAGGCTGTCAGTTTGTGCTGACAGCCTTTTTCGTGTTATAATAAAAGCTGCGAAGCCTTCAGTGGCTTTTATACTGTTCGAATGAAGCTTTCATATTGACAAGAAAGGATTTATGAAATATTCTATGATTATGAAAAAGTTATTTTTATTTCTACTAATAATAATGAATATGGTAGCTGGCTGTGGCAGTCAGCAGAGCACCGACAAAAATAAGCTGCAGGTAGCGGCAAGCTTCTATCCCATGGCTGAATTCGTTAGCGCTGTGGGTGGAGAGCATGTGCAGGTGACCTGTCTAGTCCCTGATGGGGCTGAGCCCCACGATTGGGAGCCTTCTCCTAAGGATTTGACTCGCTTAGGTCGAGCACAGGTTTTCGTTTACAACGGCATGGTGGAGCCCTGGGCTCAGCAGGCCTTGGATGCTTTAAGCGAGCGCAAGATTATGCCCGTGGAGGCTGGCCACGATTTGTTCGCCAGAGGCGGCAAGCAGGACCCCCATGTATGGGTAAGCCCGAAGAAGGCCATCATTGAAGTACAGCGTATTACCGAAGCCCTTTGTGAGGCGGATGCAAAGCATACGGATGCTTATAAGGCCAATGGTAGGGCCTATGTGGCCAAGCTGGAGCAGTTGGATAAAAAGCTGAGCGAGGTGGTTCAGACTGCGCCCAAAAAGGTTTTCGTGACCGCTCATGCGGCCTTTGGCCATCTAGCCGCTGATTATGGCCTGCGTCAGCTCAGCGTAGCAGGGATTTCGGCAGAGGCAGAGCCCACTCCTGGTGATTTGCAGCGCTTGATTGCCACTGTGAAGCGGGAAAAGGTACGCTATGTATTTTTTGAAACCTTGACAGATCCTAAAATCGCCAAGCTGGTGGCTCAGGAGACCGGTGCTCAGACGGCGGTGCTGGACCCCTTGGAGGGCTTGGATGAGGAAGGTCGCAAGCAGGGCTTGAGTTATCTCAAAATTATGGAGCAGAATATTACTAATCTGCAAAAGGCGTTACATGAATAAGGATGCATAATGGATAAGAATATTATTATGGTGCGAGGCCTAGGCTTTGATTATGGAGATGGCTGGGTTTTTCACAAGCTAGACTTAGATATTGAACAGGGTGATTTTGTGGCCGTTATTGGCGCTAATGGCGCCGGTAAGAGCACGCTCCTGAAAATGCTGGCCCATGCCATGCCTCCCACTGTAGGCGAGATTTATTACTATGGTAAGCGTCTAGAAGAATTTAAGGAGTGGCATAAAATTGGCTATGTAGCTCAAAACCCCATGAAAATGCAACGGGAATTTCCTATTAGCGTGGAAGAGGTTGTGGCATTGGGGCTTTTGCAGCCCGGCAAGCTGTGGCATCGCTTTGGCAAGCAGGAAAGGCAGGCCTTGGAAAAGGCTCTACAGGATTTTCAGCTAGAGAGTCTGCGTCAGCGCAAGATTGGCGAACTCAGCGGCGGACAGCAGCAACGGGTCTTTTTGGCGCGTGCTATGGTGCACAGACCTGAGATTTTGCTGCTGGACGAGCCGGCGACAGGTATCGATATGGCTACTAAGGTGGCTCTGTATGGGATGTTAAAGCGCATTAATCAGGAGCAGAACGTGACCATTGTGATGATTTCTCATGATTTAGAGCTGGCTGCGGATGCAGCCAAAAGCGCCCTTTGTATCGACCACGGGATTTGCTTCAGGGGCGATGTGCATCAGGCGCTGCAGCATCATCATAAGCATGGATATTTTTATAGATAGAGGATATAAAAATGCTGGAAATGTTAGAAATGGAATTTATGCAACGGGCTTGGCTGGCAGGCTTGATCATGGCAGTGATATGTCCCTTGATCGGAAGCTTTCTAGTGCTGCGTAGGCAGTCGCTAATCGGCGATGGGCTTGGGCACATCGCCTTCGCTGGCGTGGCCGGTGGCGCCCTGTGGGGCTATAGCCCCGTGCTTAGCGCCGCGGCGGCCACGATCTTGGGCGCACTAGCCATTGAGAAGGTGCGCACCAAATTAAGTGACGCCGCAGATATGGTGCTGGCGATTTTCTTCTATAGCGGCATGGGCTTAGCTGTTATTTTTACGGGGCTTAATAAGGATGGCGGCTTTAATTTGGGCAGCATCCTTTTTGGCAGCCTGATGATGGTTAGCAGCAAGGATTTGCTCATCGTGGCAGCCTTGGGCTTGTGCACTGTGCTTTTTGTGATGCTCTTTTATCGCCCCCTGCAGTATTTGACCTTTGACGAAAAATCTGCTCAGGTAGCGGGCTTGCCAGTGGAGCGTTTAAATTTGCTGCTAGCTCTGCTAACGGCGCTAACCGTAGCGCTATCCATGCGTATTGTGGGACTGCTTTTAGTTTCGGCTATGATGGTCATTCCGGTAGCGTGCGCTTTGCAAACTGCGGGAAGCTTTCGCGGTACCATTATGCAAAGCATGGTCTACGGCTTGATAACAGTGTTTTTTGGCCTAACCATTTCGTATTACGCTAATTTGGCTCCCGGCGGCACTATAGTGCTGACGGGTACGCTGCTTTTTCTGCTGAGCTGCCTTGCAGGCAGCAAGCGCAAGGCACAGCAGCCTGTGCCGGGGCACTGCCATTGCCATATTTGCGAGGAAGAGGGTAAGCAGGATGAGGGTTGACCTACACATTCATACTACCGCCTCCGATGGAACATGGACTCCGGCAGAGCTTGTGGAACAGGCCCTGGCTGTGGGTCTGGGGGCCTTGGCTGTAACAGACCATGACAGCGTAGCCAATGTGGCCGAGGCAGCTGCGCTGGCTCGGGATGCTGGCTTAAGATTTCTGCCGGCGGCAGAAATCTGCTCAACAAAGGAGGATTTATCCTTTCATATCTTAGGCTATGGTATAGATATTACGAATAAGCGGCTGCTAGAGCTCATGGAGCACAACGAGAATTTGCTGGATCAAAAGGATGTGGACAGCATCCGCTTGTTAGAGCGTGACGGCTGGCCTGTATCCAGTAGTGAGTTTGCCCATTATGATTATGATAGACGGCGTGGCGGCTGGCGAGCATTGGCTTATCTTGTGGATAAGGGACTTTGCTCTGGAGTAAACGACTTTTTCCAGCGTATTTTTACGCCGGAGCACGATTTGGGATTTCCGGAATTTCCGCCTATAAGTCAAGTTGTGGACGCTATTCACGGAGCCGGCGGCGTAGCTATTTGCGCCCATGCGGCCAGCGGCTTTCATGGGCCGGGGCTGGAGCGTGTGATGGACCTTTTGCACGTGGAACCCTTGGATGGCTTTGAGTGCTATCATAGTGGGCACAGCAAGGAGGGCACGGAGAGGCTTTTGCGGCACTGTCGCAAACATAATCTGCTCATAAGCGGCGGCAGCGACTGCCACGGTGCCTTCGTCCCAGGGCGTAATTTAGGCGAGCCATATGTAGACACAGAAATGTTGAGGTTAGATGGATTGTTGTAGCAACATAATAGAAAATATTATGTCATGGAGAGAATAGGAATTTTAGACCATGAGTGGTTGGTACAATAGAAGCAAGGTTTCGAAAAAGTAAAGCATTTTGCGAACAGATTGGACACCGCAGCTTCGTGATTGTACCCCACGAAATGGGCGTTAAGAAATTCCTTTGAACGGAATGGCATGATATTTTCTATTATGTATGAGTTTTATTTATATATTGGAGGAGAATGACAATGGAAAAATCTAAGGTTTACTTTACTGATTTTCGTACCCCTTACGGCGGCGCCAGCCTGCCTCAGAAGCTGCAAAAGCTCATGAAAAAGGCCGGTATCGGTGACATCGACTTCAACAAGCAATTTGTAGCCATCAAAATGCACTTTGGCGAGCTGGGCAATATTTCTTATTTGCGTCCCAATTATGCTAAGGCTGTAGTTGATTTGGTAAAAGAACTGGGCGGTCGCCCCTTCTTGACTGACTGCAATACCCTTTATGTAGGCAGCCGCAAGCACGCTCTTGAGCACATGGATACGGCCTTTGAAAATGGCTTTAGCCCGTTCTCTGCCGGCTGTCATGTAATTATTGCCGATGGCCTCAAGGGTACGGACGAAGCCTATGTGCCTGTGAAAAATGGCGAGCTAGTAAAGGAAGCAAAGATTGGCCGCGCGATTATGGATGCGGATATCGTGATTTCTCTGACCCACTTCAAGGGTCATGAAATGACAGGCTTTGGTGGCGCCATTAAAAATCTCGGCATGGGTAGCGGTTCCCGTGCCGGTAAAATGGAAATGCACAACGATGGCAAGCCCAAGGTAAGCCAAAAGAAATGCATCGGCTGCGGTCGCTGCGTCAAGATTTGCGCTCACGGAGCTCCATCCATCACAGATGGTAAGGCATCCATTGATATTAACAAATGCGTGGGCTGTGGTCGTTGCTTGGGACTGTGCCCCATGGATGCTATTCATGCTCTTAATGATGCTAGTATGGAAAATCTTAATAAAAAAATGGCCGAATATGCTCAGGCCGTGTGCCAGGAGCGCCCCAGCTTCCATGTGAGCCTGATTGTGGACGTTTCCCCCTATTGCGACTGCCATGCTGAAAATGACGCACCCATCGTGCCCAATATCGGTATGCTGGCCTCCTTTGACCCTGTAGCCTTGGACCAAGCCTGCGCTGATTTGGTAAATGCTGCTCCCGCAGTGGCTAATTCTGTGCTGGGCGAGCATTTGGCAGCGGATGCGGCTGGCTGCGCAGGCCACGACCATTTCCACAATACCACTCCTGAATCGGAATGGAAGAGTTGCCTAGAGCATGCAGAAAAAATTGGGCTGGGAACACGGGCATATGAATTAGTTAAAATGAAGTGATTTCTTCTTAGCGATTTGCACAGCAGCAGACTCGAATATTTTTGAAAAATTTTCGTAAAACGTTCGACTTTTGGCCGACCTTGTGGTATTATATTACAGTAAAAATTTTGCATTAGGAGGCTTTATCAATGCAAGAGTACAAACCGTTTAAATCAGGCAAGGTTCGTGAAATGTATGATATCGGTGATAGCATCGTGATGGTCGCTACCGATAGAATTTCTGCCTTTGACGTTATTCTGAAAAATGATATCAAGAAAAAGGGTACTGTGCTGACCCAGCTTTCTAAATTCTGGTTCGACTTCACCAAGGACATTGTGCCCAATCATATGCTGTCCGTGGATGTTAAGGATATGCCTGAGTTCTTCCAAAAGGAAGAGTTCACCGGCAATAGCATGAAATGCCAAAAGCTGGAAATGCTGCCCGTGGAGTGCATCGTGCGTGGTTATATCACCGGTAGCGGTTGGTCCAGCTATAAGGAAAGCGGCGAAATCTGCGGTATTAAGCTGCCGGAGGGCCTGCAAGAATGCCAAAAGCTGCCCGAGGTTCTCTTCACTCCTAGCACCAAGGCAGAAATTGGCGACCACGATGAGAACATCAGCGTGGAGCGCAGCATCGAGGTTTTGGAGAAGCTCTATCCGGGTCGCGGCAAGGAATATGCTCTGAAAATCAGAGATTACACTATTGCTATTTACAAAAAATGCGCTGATTATGCTCTGTCCCGTGGCATTATTATTGCTGACACCAAGTTTGAATTTGGTTTGGACGAGAATGGCGAGGTCGTGCTGGGCGATGAGATGATTACTCCTGACTGCTCTCGCTTCTGGCCCTTGGAAGGCTATGAGGTTGGTCATGATCAGCCCTCCTACGACAAGCAATTTGTACGTAATTGGCTGAAAGAGAATCCGGACTCTGACTACAAGCTTCCTCAAGAGGTTATCGACAAGACCATCGCTAAATATATCGAGGCTTACGAGCTGTTGACCGGCAAGAAATTCGATTTCTAATTGTGACTAAAGTGTAAACTTTGACGCAAAACCCGAACATTTAAAAGTTTTTCACAAAAAATACACAAAAACTATTTACAAGCAATTATGGATGATGTATAATTGCTCCATAAACAACAACGGCGTTGTGAGCTATGTGCTCTAAGTGTCGTTGTTGTTTTTTATTTATCAAAAAGAAAAATAGTGCTTGCATCGCGTGACGAAGCTACCACCGTAGATATAAAGAAGGTGGTTCGTGGAAGCGGCCAAATGAGGGGACTTTTGGGTTTGGCTGAAAGTAAAAGCACTGCCGGCTGGGGGGCCGGGATGGTCGCGCGAAGTAAAAATGCCCGCTCGAAGGCGGGTTTTTTTATTTCTTCTTGCAAGTTTCTTCCTAATGTATTATAATGAGAACACTATAAAGTAAAATTGCGGGTATAGTTCAGTGGTAGAACAATAGCTTCCCAAGCTATGTGTCGCGAGTTCGAGTCTCGTTACCCGCTCCATACGGTTATTACGCTCTAAGCTAGGCATCTGCTTATCTTGGGGCGTTTTTTGTTTAGAAGACTTTTGGAAAAAGGTAGGTGTTAGGTTTGTTCTTTAAGTAAAAGAGGATATAATCTATTTGAATATTGTAATAAGATAACCTAATCTAGATTATCATGTTTTCTAATTTGCTTTTGGTAAAAGTATAGTATAAAATACATAATATCAAAACAATCTATTAGTCAAACTTATATAAAGTAGAAAGTGGTGAAACCATGCTATTACGCCAAATGAAGTACTTTTTAGCCGTTGCGGATTGCAAAAGCTTTAGCGAAGCAGCAGAGCAATGCTATATATCCCAATCCGCTATTAGCCAGCAAATGAAGGTTTTGGAGGATGAGCTGGGCGCTGAGCTCATCAAACGCAGCAATCGTCGTTTTCAGCTGACGGATATTGGCGAATACTTTTATAGTCGCAGCAAGGAGATAGTCAAAGAAACAGAGGCTTAAAAGGAGCAAATCCGCAAAATGCAAAGCACCCAAAACAAGCAATTTCGTATTGGCTGCCGCAATGGTTATTTAGTACGTCGTCTTTGCGCAGCGATGAATAGCTTTTTGGCAGATAATCCGGATGTGAGTATGGAGGTTATTTACGGGGACCACGATGAGTTAATGGCTATGCTACATCGTGGTGAAGTAGATATGGTGCTGAACGATTTGCGTCATGAAAATGAATCCACAAGCTTTGAGAATATCTTTGTGGAGCAAATTGAAGGTATGGTAGCAGTGTCCAACCGCTCTCCTTTGGCAGAAAAAGACACTATTAATGTGGAGGATTTAGCCCATTATCCTTGCGTGCTAGTGGCTAGCGAAAAGCATCAGGAAAAGGAAAAGCTCTTCTTCCGCATGATTTTCCACACAGAAAAGAATTTCGCTGTGGCCAAGGATTTGCCATCAGCCTTGACCATGATTGTGAATAATGCCGGCTTCATGCCCATGGTAGGCACAATAGATGCCCAAGACTTTGTGGGCAACGTTACCAAAATGTTGTCGGTGCGCAGCGCTGGGGAGCCCATGTATATTAAATACTATGCCTTCTATAATAAGGAGCATGTCAATGATGACACGACGAGAATCGTGAAAAGTATAGTAGAGCTTCTGCAATGAGCACAGTTAAAGTATAATAGACTAAAAATCAGCCCTCTTTACCGCCTAGAGCAGTGGAGAGGGCTTTTTATTGTCTGAACGCAGTTGGTATGTAAATCAAATGGATATAATAAGAATAACTAATGATAGCATAAGATAATATAAAAATTAATAAATCTAATACCAGCATAAGCAATAAGAATTGTTAAAAACTTTGCATTATTTTATAATAGAAACGTAAAAAAGAGGCGATGGAGCAAGGATTTACCTCAGGGGTGGGGTTTTAGAGCTTCATCAGCGAGTAGCCCCTTTTTTAATGCAGGGTTTGGTTCTGCCTTATTCCGAACCCTGCACCATCCGTTATGAATCACCGGAGGGCGCTGAAGCTGGAGCTAAGATAGCAGAGGAAACAAGGCAACTCTTGCAAGGTTTTTAGTAAAGGTAGATGCTCCTGAAAGTGTTTTATAAAATATAACACTTTTTCCAAGGGAGGAAAAAACAATGAAAAAATCTTTAGTATTGGCAATGGCTATGGCTCTTGGCGTAACTGCTTCCGCATACGCTGCTAATCCGTTCTCCGATGTTCCGGCTGGCCACTGGGCATATGACAGCATCTCCAAATTGGCAGCTGCTGGCGTTATCGAAGGTTATGGCGACGCTACCTTCGGCGGCGACAAACTGATGACCCGTTATGAAATGGCTCAAATCGTAGCAAAAGCTATGGCTAAAGGCGCTAATGTTGACAAGCTGGCTGCTGAATTCGCTGACGAACTGGATAACTTGGGCGTTCGCGTTGCTAAACTGGAAAAGAAGGCTGACAATGTAAAGATCACTGGTCAAATCCGTGCTCATTATGAAGACTATAGCGATAAGAAAAATGGCGACAACTCCTATCTGCGTACCCGTATTTGGTTTAATGGCCAAGTGAACGAGGATTGGACCTATACCGCTATGCTGGAAAACCGTCAACACTTCACTAAGGATGGTAATAGCGATAATACTGGTAATGAAGAGACTCGTTTCCAACGTGCATTTGTAAGCGGTCGCTTGGGTGGCTTGCAGGTTGAAGCTGGCCGTAACAACCAGTCCATTTTTGAAGGTGAAATTTACGGCACCCGTGCCGATGCTATCAAAATTGCTTATGGTAAGGACGTAAAATTGACTGCTCAGTATGGCAAGCTGTCTTCCGGTTCTGGCACTTGGATTAATGACGGCGGCAATGAAGGTGAAGAGTATGGTGTTGTTAGCTTAGCTGGCAATGTTGGCAAGCTGGGCTTAGAAGGCGTTTATGTCGATGTTAAAGACGATGATGGATTAGGTCAAGATAACAGCATTTGGGCTCTTCGTGCTAACTATAAATTCGACAAGGATTGGGCAGTTCGTGCAGCATACCTGAAGGGTGACGTTGATGAAGCAGGCGTGAGCGATGGCGATGACGGTTACTATGTAGGCGTTAACTACAAGGGTGCTAAGGCTGCTAAGGCTGGCAGCTGGGGCCTGTATGCAACCTACTACGATATGGCTGCATCCACCTATATCTCTAACGGTTGGGCTTCCTCCTTTGCAAACAATCTGCAAAAGGGTGGCAATGGCGGCTATGATGGCTGGAAGGTTGGCGCTAACTGGGCACTGGCTAAGAACATTGTAGCTCAAATCGAGTACATGAAGCTGGACAGCAAATTCATCTCCGCTAACGACGATGAATCCTTGTGGTCTCAGGTAACCATCACTTTCTAATCGATAAGTGGATAAGAAGCTTAACTAAAATGCTAAACGGGACTGTTTCGGCAGTCCCGTTTTCTTAATCAAGTAAGGCAGGTACTTATGAAAAAGATTTATCGTTACTTATTATTGACTTTATTGGCTCTGTGCCTGAGCATTCCTGCTTTAGGAGCAGAGGCTGCTAGTGTAGCTTTATTGCCTTTGATTAATAATGTAGAAGGTGATACAATCGCTAGCCAAATCTATTTTAAAAGTGCTCTAGGTGCTATTAATTCCCAAAAGGGATTTGTTCTGGTAGACAATGACCAGCTGAACGCTGTTATCGAGGCTGCTAAGCTTGGCAAGGAGGTTCCCAACCAAGCAACCTTAGCTAAAATAGCTAAGGATGGTAATGTGGACTTGGTCATCGCCATGCAGCTGGATGTGCTCAAGGACGAGGCTATTTATGGTGGCTATGATGATCGCCTGAAGCTGGATTTGCAGGGCTATGCTGTTTCCTATAATAAGCTGACAGGTGAATTCGATAAACATAGAATTTTTGATGATAAAGAAATTCCTGCTGCTTTAGCTAGCCGTTGGGATTGGACCCATGAAGAATGGGGACGCAACGTAAAACGAGAAGTTAATCGTATTTTGAAGGTAAAAAAGGTTACCGTGGAAGCTCCTCGCATGTCCAAGCTGTAAACTAAAAAAGCAAATAAAAAACGTCCTTGGCCTTACGGCTAAGGACGTTTTTGCTACCCTCAATTATTCAAAAATGCACATAACAGTTAACGCGAACAAAAATACTAAGCTAACACCGATTGCACTAAACATAGTGTATTCACCTCCACGAGTTGCATGATATGCTCTCCTTGGCTACTTCCTTATGTGGTCAAGGTTAATTTCTCTTTACGCTTCCTATTATACCACCTTTTTGTATTTTGTATACAGTATTCTGCGAAATTTTTCAGAAATTTGTGTAACTCCTTGGAGGTTTAAAAAGACAAATGTGTATCAGTGTTACTTATATATACATAAGTAACTAGAATTGTTTGTAGCTTAATTTTTAATTATAATACAATTATACGCAGAAATAGTTTTTCTGATGGCTATAAATCACCAAAGGATATTGGTGCTAGGGCTAAGGGGCAGAGGAAACGTGGAAACTCTTGCAAGACGAGGCTGAAGCTAAGGCATCCTTAAGGTGTTTTATAAAATAAATAATTTCCTTGAGGAGGAAAAGACAATGAAAAAATCCTTAGTATTGGCAATGGCTATGGCTCTTGGCGTAACCGCCAGCGCTTATGCTGCACAACCTTTCTCTGACGTACCGGCTGGTCACTGGGCTTATGACAGCATCGCTAAATTGGCAGCTGCTGGCGTAATTGATGGCTATGGTGATAACACCTTTGGTGGCGATAAGCTGATGACTCGCTATGAAATGGCTCAAATCACTGCTCGTGCAATGGCTAAAGGCGCTAACGTTGACAAGCTGGCTGCTGAATTTGCTGACGAGCTGGATAATTTGGGCGTTCGCGTTGCTAATCTGGAAAAGAAGGCTGACAATGTAAAGATTACCGGCCAAGCTCGTTTCCGTTATCTGGACACCGATGCAGACGCTACCCACCATGCAAGCCTGCGTTCTCGTATTTGGATTACCGGTCAAGTAAATGATGATTGGTCCTACACTGGCATGATCCAAAATACTCAAGACTTCAACAATAAGACCGGTGATGAAAAGACTGAATTCAAGCGTGCCTATGTAGACGGTAAAATTGGCGGCGTAAAGATTCATGCAGGCCGCTGGGATGAACTGACTTCTACTGCTAACATTTTGGATTCCTATGTAGATGGCGTTAAAGTTTCCTATGGTGATAAGGTAAAAGTCTATGGTATGGCTTTGAAAGGTGCCGACAATGACGCCATTACCGATGTCTTCGGTGGTACCCTTACCGAAAAAGCTGCTGATCGTATTTACATTGTTGGCGCAGAGGCTGCTTTGGGTAAAGTAAACGCTTATGTAAACTATTTCAAGGCTGATGGCGTAGATCCTAATTTTGGTGCTGCTGATAATGGCGAAAAAGAGATTTACAACATCGGTGCTAACTTGGATGTTGCTAAAGACTTGAACCTGGCATATGAATATATGTGGAGTGACAAGAAATATGATAAAGAAGTATCCAAGGATGGCTTCGTAGCTACCTTGGCTTACAAGGGCGCAAGTGCTGATACTCCGGGTAGCTGGGGCGTTGCCGCAACCTACTTTGATCAACCCATCAACGCAATTCTGAGCCCGACTACCGATGCATCTACCTTCTTGGCTGAAGGCGGTTACAAAGGCATTGGCTTAACTGCAAACTATGGCTTGGCTAAGAATATGGTGTTAGAGCTGTTATACTTTGATACCGAGGCTAAGAAGGGCAACAGCGACGAGAAGATGTTCTACGCTGACCTGTATCTGACTTTCTAATAACATACCTTCCAAATATGCACAAAGAACAAATGACTCCGAGGCTTCGGCTTCGGAGTCATTTGTTCTTTATGCTGTCTTACCAAGACTTTACGCCAATCCCTTGCGCTTGCCTCCATCCCAATCGATTAAATCCTTGACCACTTCGCTGGCGAGCAGTAGTCCCGCAGCAGAGGGAGTAAAGGCAGTACTGCCCGGCAGGGCCCGCCTTTTAGGAGCCTCCGCATGGCATTCACCCTCCAGCTCATCCACCGGTGTTAGCGGTAGCTCCGTGGAATACACTACCTTGAGCTTTTTCACGCCACGCTTCTTCAATTCTTGGCGCATAACCCTGGCCAAGGGGTCCACGCTGGTCTTGAAAATATCTGCTACTTGAAATTTACCCGGGTCCATTTTATTGCCGGCGCCCATGCTGCTGATGACGGGTACGTTGGCCGCTTTAGCGGCCATAATAATGGCGATTTTGGCGGCCACAGTGTCCACCGCGTCCACCACATAATCATATTGCTTAAATTTGAACTCATGGGCGTTTTCCGGCAAAAAGAAGCATTGATGCGCATGAACAACTGCCTTAGGGTTGATGGCATGAATACGCTCAGCCATGACCTGAACCTTGGGCTGCCCTAAGGTGGCATGGGTAGCGATGATCTGGCGATTGAGATTGGTCAGGGCCACTGTATCGTTATCGATGAGATCGAAGTTGCCCACGCCACTGCGGGCCAGCGCCTCGGCCACATAGCCACCTACGCCGCCAATGCCAAAAATGGCTACGCGGCTGTTTTGCAGCTTAGCTATAGCTTGAGTACCCACTAAAAGGGCGGTACGAGAAAATTGATTAAGCATTGCTGTCTCCTCTATTGTTAACTAAAAAATTTTCAAATCTATTATAACATTTCCGAGCAAAAAAGTGGGCTTTGCTACAGAAATTCTTTTAGACTGTTTTTGCGTAGCAGAATTTTACATTCTTGACCATGCTCCACAAAGCTTTGTAAAAATATTTACAAAAAGTTTTCAGATTGACGTTACAAATTGAGGAAAATAAGGTATAATATAATTAAAAGTGTTCTATTGTTAACACTGTTAGCCCTGATAGCTTTACAGTAAGTCGCGACACTGTGCTACTGGGGCTAAAATATACTGGCGCTAAGTATGTCTTTTGTTTTTGTATTTTTTTATTATTTTTTTTGCAAGTGAGGTTATTATGTTTTTTGATTCCTATGACACACCAGTATTTCGCCCTCCTAGTGAGGCTAGAAGCTTTATTTTGAGAGTAACCAGGGGCTGCGCCCACAATAAATGCACCTATTGCAATATGTATCGTGGAGTGCCCTTTCAAATATTAAAGGACGAGGAGATTTCCCGTCAAATCGCCATGGCGGCCTATTACGGTAAGGATAAGGTGCGCCGAGTATTTTTGGCTGATGGCGATGCTTTAGTGCTGCCCACAGCCAAGCTTTTGAAAACTTTGCAGGCCCTGCGGGAGCAATTCCCTAAGCTGCAACGTGTGGCCAGCTATGCGGCTCCTAAGGATATTCTGCGTAAAAGCGAGGAGGAGCTGCGCCAGCTCAAGGAGGCGGGCCTACAGCTCTTGTATTACGGCATGGAAACAGGTGATGACATTACCCTTAAGGCCGTGAACAAGGGCGTTAACGCTGAAGAGGCCATTGAGGCGGGACGCAGGGTAACTGCCAGCGGCATGAAGCTGTCCTTAATGGTGATTTTGGGCTTAGCAGGCGTGGAGGGCAGTGAACGCCATGCGCTGGCAACGGCCAAAGCCATTAATATTATCCAGCCCACCCATCTGAGCGCCCTCTGCCTGATGCTTTATCGCGGTAGTGAGCTTTTGGATCAGTTCGAGGCTGGTCAATTTAATCCTCTGTCTCCGGCAGGACTAATGCAGGAGCTGCGTTTGATGCTGGAGCATATTGATTTACCGGCGGATAAGCATTGCCTGTTCCGCAGCAATCACGTTTCCAATTATGTGCAACTAGCAGCCACTCTG
This sequence comes from Phascolarctobacterium sp., assembly GCA_004558595.1. GTDB lineage: Bacteria > Bacillota > Negativicutes > Acidaminococcales > Acidaminococcaceae > Phascolarctobacterium_A. Next base: position 22,019 of record SFCN01000031.1, read on the forward strand.
CCCAAGGAGAAGGAGCGTCTCTTAAAGCAGGTGGATGTGAGCATTCAGGCCTTAAGCAAATTAAAGACCTGGGACGTATATAATAATACGGAATATTGACCATTCCTATTGCGAAGCTTGCGAAACGCAAGGGAAAATGCTCGCGTCAATTTTATGGGTAACTGGAAGTTACCGAAAAGAACTTTTGAAGATGTGATGATATGTTCAGAAAGGCTATTGCTCTACTAACCTTAGTCGCAAGCTTGTGCTGCTTGCCCTTAGGAGCAGAGGCGAAGAAGAAAACAACTACAAAGCCTAATGCTAGCAAGGTGACTGTGCAGCAAAGCAATTGGAAGCTGAAGGTAGCTCAGCAGAAGCTGCAGGTGCTTGGCCTATCTAAGGAAAAGCCCAGTGGCAGGATGACCTCGGCTACGGAAACAGCCCTGAAGAAATTCCAACAGCAGCACAAGCTAAAGGCCCATGGTAAGTTGGATGATAAAACCTATCAGAAGCTTAATTGGGAAGCCTTTGCCAAAAAGGGCATTACCAATGTGCGGGGCCAGGACGTGGTGAAGCAGGCGGCTAAATATAAGGGCGTGCCTTATAAATTTGGCGGTGTGACACCAAAGGGCTTCGATTGCTCCGGTTATGTGCAGTATGTTTTTAAAAATTGTCGTGCTACCTTGCCTCGAGCGGCAGATGAGCAGGTGCTGGAGGGCATATTTGTCAACCAAAAGCAGCTCAAGCCCGGAGATTTGGTGTTCTTCACCACCTATGCTCCGGGAGCGTCCCATGTGGGAATATATGCCGGTAAAGGGCAGTTTT
>SFCN01000098.1 GCA_004558595.1 Phascolarctobacterium sp.
GAGCACCCCCACGGCACATGAAAGTATCCGCTTAAGGCTGCTTCCTTCCGGACCTGACCTGGTTCACAGGCTCCCATTGCGCAGGACTCAAGCTTACGGTCCTACAGAGAAGCAATAAAAAAGCCGCTTTTGCGGCCGATTTTTATGGCGGAGAGAGAGGGATTCGAACCCTCGGTACGGTATCCCGTACACACGCTTTCCAGGCGTGCACCTTCAACCACTCGGTCATCTCTCCAGGGTTGAAAACTAGAACAATTTTCAATTCCCGCACCCACTTCAGGCACGCACAGTAAAACAACTGCGAGTATTATTATACTTGTTTTAACCCAGTAAGTCAAGTATTTTTTGTTAATTTTTTAATAAAACGACCCTTTTCTTGAGGTCAGGACGTACAAAAGCGATGCCCACGATGTACATTACCCATCGTTAGCATCGCTCCTAAAGCATCAATTAATCGTCGTTTTCTTCTGCAGGCACCAGCATCACTGCGCAGTCCACATTGAGCACAACGTTCTCCGAGGTGCTGCCCAGCTCGTCACCATTGGTCATATCGGCTCCGGTCTTAGCCATCATAATCAGGCTGACATCATCACGCTCGCAAATAGCGGCTATTTTTTTCGAAGCCACGCCGTGGGACACATGATAATCGGCCTCAATGCCAAAGATCTTCATCTCGTCCACTAGCTCCTGCAAAAAGAGCATAGCGCTACCGTATTTTTCCTTGTAGTCATGCTTATTGCGGCTGTGCTCGATAACATGCACAAAAATAACCTTACCTACGAACTCGCGCAGGCTACGAATAATATTCAAGGCCTCCAAGGACTTACGAGAAAAATCTGTAGGCACCATAATGGTACGCAGTAAATTTTCCTGCTCCTCATGGGGCTCAGCCTTGTTAATTAACAGGGGAATATTGGTAGCCCGAGCCAAATCAAAGGTAGTGCTGCCCATAAGAGCACGCTTTAAGAAGCCCTTGCGGTGGGAGGCCACCAAAACCAAATCAGCATCATATTCTTCGGCCAGGCCCTGCACAGTCTCACTAATGTCGCCCGTGCGGGTAACGATGGAAATCTCCTCATAGCCTGCCTGCTCTATATCATTTTTATAACCCTCTAAGCGACTTTGAGTGCGTTTGTAGCTACTACCGTCAGGGTCGGCGTCGTCATCATCATCAAAAACGTGCGCCAGAACCACTTCCGTCTCCGTGTCGGGGCATAGGCTAAACAGACACTCAGTCAGCTTGTCGGCCTGCGGGGACAAGTCGGTCGCCAGCAAAACCTTGGTGAATGTACTCATTTATCTGCTCCTTTAAACATAGATATATAATAGTAACCTTTCGCCATGAAACGGAAAATTCCTGCTAGGGATTCACGCTGGCAGGACGAAATTTACAATTCACAGAATGCCAAAATGCTAATTTACTGAATCTAGATTATTATAATCGTAATTCAGTTAATCTGCAACTAATCCTTCACCAGCGGGTCCACCACACCATTAGCGGCGAAGGCCGCTTCCCGATCACGGCAGGTGCCGCACTCATGGCAGGGCTTCTCGCCGCCGTCATAGCAGGACCAGGTTAGCTCGTAGGGCACGCCTAGACGCAGTCCCTCAGCCACAATATCCTTTTTAGTCCTGTCCACAAAGGGAGCTACAAGACGCACTTTTTGGCCACTGCCTATGTACACGGCTTGATTCATGGCTTCGTTGAATTCGTGGCTGCAATCTGGATAAGCGTTGCCAGCAGCATCATCCGCATGAGGGCCATAATAGATCACGTCACAGCCATATTCCAAGGCGATGCTGGCCGCGGTTGCCAAGAACAAGCCATTGCGAAAGGGCACATAGGTAGTAACAGCCTCACCCTGAAGCTCCTTAAGCTGCTCCGCATAGGAGGTATGGGGCACGGCCTGCGAAGAGCCCACCAGCAGGCTGCAATTACTGTGGGCAAAAATTTGGGACAAATCCATCTCTAAGAGCTGCACCTTGTAATAGGCCGCTATAGCTCGTGCCGACTGGACCTCACGGCTGTGCTTCTGCCCATAGCTCATGGACAAAGCCAACACCTCGTCCCCATATTTTTCTTTAGCCAAAGCTAGGCAAGTGGAGCTGTCCACGCCACCGCTTAATAAAACCAACGCTTTCATTTAGATGCCTCCTCATTATCGCAAAGAAAAAGCTTCGCCCTCTACAGACGAAGCTTTTTATACATAGAAATTCAATTTACGCCCGTAGTTTTGTTTAAAGACAGGATGGTCTCGAACTGTCTGTGCCCCTATTATACTAAAGGGCAATTATTTTGTCTAGTATTTCTCCTAAGCCCCATCGGTGCTCTCGGAGCCTTCTTATTCGTTGGCCGCCTTGTGCTCTTCACGCTCTTGGACAGTATCTTGCTTATCTTGGGAAGTCGCAATGCGGGGCTGACCATTGGACTCTTGCAGCACAACCTTACCGGAGGTAACCTCCTGCACGATTTGAGCCACGCTTCTCGGAGCTAGCTCAACCAAATCGAATCTGCCAAAGCTGCCAAATACATCGCCATAATGAGCTACAAAGGCATCATGGGATTTGAAATCTGCCAGCTTGCCGCTCAAATCCTCGGCGCTCCAACGTTGGTCAGCACTGCGATAGCCGGTATCAATGTGGAGCAGTAGGCCGTTGCTACGCTGGTAGGTTGGCGAATCGATATATAGGTACATCCAACCATCGTTACTACCGCTAGCTGGAGCCTTACCTGAAGCTTCATCAATTCTGTCTTGGATTACATCCATACTATGCAAAGCATCCTCAACGCTAAAGTATTTAGCCTTAATTTGCTCGTGACCACTGGAGCTAGTAGAGGTGCCACCTAGGTCGTAGTACAGATAGTTACTGGTATCGTGATAAGGAGCCTTGCCATAAACCGCCGTAACCATTTCAGGACTAACTACATGCAGAGCGCCCTCAGTGTGCAGCTTATCGAAGCTTGCTGCACCATCAATACTGATGGTTGCATCGGTGACGCTGGTAGTAGTGAAACGTACATCACCGTCCACCGCTAGCAGCAGCTCGCCCTTCATAGCGCCACCGGCGGAGCCAGTGATATCCACTAGGAGCTGACCGTTGTTTTTGCTACGGTCCACGTTAGTAGCATCGATATTATCGCCTTGCAGCACTAAAGCTTGCTCAACCTTGATGCTTGAAGCGGTAATCTTTTGCCCATGACCTTCAGTGTACAGTACCACATTCTTGCCTTCAACGGAGCCGATAATCACGTTGCCTGCGTCACTGCCTGCAGCGATCATATCCGCAGCTGCCAGCTCGCCCACATTCACATCGCCATAAACGGCTACCGCGCTTAAGGAGCTGTTGAGAGACTCTAGCTTGCTGTCTTCAGCCTTTGCATCTTGTTGAGCAAAAACTATTAAGTCGCTATTAGCTACTGCCTGACTACTATTGGCAAGCTCTATGCTACCGCCAGCAGACTGTAGAATCATCTCTGCGCCGGAAGTAACAGATCCATTATTCTTAATGCTTACACCCTGCTCACCGCTTATTACTACAGAATCAGCGGAAACTACAGCACCACCATTTTTAATAGTAACATCTTGATCAGCGCTAATCGTCACAGAGCCTCCAGAAGTCACGGAGCTATTATCCATAGCGACGTTGCCATGTTTGGAAGCTAATTCCACATCGCCACCGGCGTTAATGCTCTTTACATTTACGCCTACTACTAAGTCATTGCCGCTGATAAGGGTAATGTCACCGGCCACATTCATGTCCATGGTGTTGTAGAGGGAACCATTTTCAGCGCTCATTAAGAGATCTGCATCTGCTAGAATATAGTTGCGGTCCTCGGCAAAGGGAGTGTCGGGATTGAACTTGACAACGCCCTTATTATTATCATAACCCGTCTCGCCGTAGAAGGTTATGCTATTTTGTCCATCCACATCCTTGAACTCGTCGTAGTTGTAAACATCCCCATTTTTGCTGATAAGGTCAATTCCGCCCTTGCCATCAACATTATTCTTATTAAGAGCAACTAAATCACCCCTGTTGATAACATCGCCAGTTGCTCCGTCAGCATGCAAAGTGATATTGCCGTTCAGGGCGAAAACATATCCATTTGTTTCGTCGTTAATCACAGAGCCTTGCGCAGACTTCAAGTTGACGTCACCATTCACAGAGATAAGCTTAGCTTTGTTAAGCAATTCGCCATCAGTATCCTCGAGGCTAATTGTACCGCCTGCTAAAATCACTTGACCTAAGCTTGCAATGCCCTCTTGTGCTTCCATAGTCACATTGCCAAGGGCAACGAGATAATCCAAGCTATTGTTAACAGCACCATTTC
>SFCN01000032.1 GCA_004558595.1 Phascolarctobacterium sp.
CGCCCTTTTTCATACCTACTCTTTTATTTACAGCATTAAAATCAGCTATATCCATACTTACTAAATAGCCTGAATGCCAATTTCTATCTACAATATGATCTCGGAGATAGTTCATATTATGACCGTTGGTGAGCTTATCCTCATAGGCAGTTTTCTCCAGCATGGCTTCATGCCTATTGCTATACCACAAATAGATGATGGCCGCAGTTAAGATTGCTAGTAGAGCTGTAAACAGGACACCACGAAGCTGTGAGTTAAGCTCTTGGTAAGTAGCAGCTACTATTTCCTTGGGAACGGAAAGCACATAGTATAAAGGCGTAGCACCAAATCTATTCTTGATGGGCATGTAATAAAAATACATGCTTTCCCCTTGCTTGATGCTGGTGAGCTCTGTTTGGCCTAGGGCCATGGACCTTTGAATTTTGGCTAGCTCTTCTGCTGAATTTTCTTCTTTAAAGTTTTCGAAGAAGTTAAAGACATTTTTTACAGGATTTACCAAAGAGTTGACGATTATTTTCCCATCCACAGTCATAACATAAGCATTACCTTGATTATTAAAGCTGTTGATGCTCATGAATTTGTCAAATACATCGCTAATTAAGGTAGCAAAGAGGACGCCCTCAATCTGGTCCGTATAATTATTGCGGACAGGCACACTGATAACATTGATTCTATCGGCCCTACCCAGCTGGTCAGGACGCACCTCGTTGATGACGATTTCGCCTTGCATGCTTTTTTTAAAGAAGGCCTTCTTCCCAAAATTGCCCTTATAATTATCGGTAGTTAAAAAACTACCATCATTTTTTACGTAGGTCATACGTTTATAGCCCTGTAGCTGTACTAAGGTCCTGAGCTCCTTTACATAATCATTACGCTGCTCTTCAGGGCGCAGGGCAATCCTTTTTGATAAGTTTTGCAATAGCTTCGCATGAGTTTCAAGGGTGCGACCGACAGCCTCAGCATTTTGTTCTGCCACTTTTTGGATGTCCAGCTTAAGCTTTTCCCGTAGCTTTTGCTCCATATTGTACCCAATATAAAAGGTTACCAAGACCATAATGCTGATAATACTGCCTACCAGTATAAGGCCTATTATTCTATTTTTCTTCTTTTGCATCATAAAAAGTCCTGCTTTCCTCTTGCATAGTAGCTTCCCATTATCAAAGTATAAGCTTATTGTAACACAAATTAAGCCAAATTACCCCACCCCAAAGCCAAAAAAAGGGTGGGATGGAGTAAAAATATTATCCTAAAGTATAAAGCATGAGCAAACTCTTGCTTTTAGCTTGCCAAAAAACTCACTTTCTGTTATGGTAGGTATAGACAAGTATGAACTAAACAAGGAGGTCATGACCATTACCATAGAACGATTTACTGCCGCTGACATTACTGAAGCTACCCGTCTGACCCAGCTCACCTGGGGCGAGGAAATGGCGCTGGCTAATGAGAATTTGAAAAATGTACTCTATGAGGCTATGGTGCGCTACTACTTCCGCAGCTCGGAGTTTTCTTACAAAATGGTGGACGAGGATGGCCCCATGCAGGGCTTTTTATTGGCTGCCCCCTTAACCGCTAGAGATAATTCACAAAAATGGCTTGAGGGGCAGCTTCGCGAGTATGGAACTGAAGAACAGGATTTAGTCTACAACTACCTACGTTATTTGAGCTATAACGGTCAACAGGTGCGTAAACTAGCGCAGGAACATGACCTATTGCTCTGCCTCTTCTTGAGCCGCAAGCCGGGAGTGGGCAGCAAGCTTTTAGAAAATGTAGAAGATGTGGCCAGAAAGCAGGGCGTCGCTCGCATGCACCTTTGGGCGGACGCTACCTGCGACTATAGCTATTATCGTCGCCGTGGCTACAAGGAAACAGACCATTTTGTCAATAAGGTGCTGCCGGAATTGGGTAATCAGGCAACATGGATTTACAGCAAGGAGGTACGCCCATGAAAATCTATACCTTGATGGAAAATACAGTCAAAGATGAAAATTTTTGCTGTGAGCATGGCTTAAGCTTATATGTGGAAACTGCGAAGCACAAGCTGCTTTTTGACACAGGCGGCAGCGCTGCCTTTGCCGAAAACGCTGCGAAGCTGGGCGTTGATTTAAGTCAGGTGGATATTTGCGTTATTTCCCATGGACATAACGACCATGGCGGTGGCTTGGCAAAGTTTTTAGAGCTCAATAGCGCTGCTCCGATCTATATTAGTCGCTACGGCTTTGAACGCCATTTTGCAGGTACTGAGCGAGACATCAGCATTCCTGCAGCTCTCAAGGCTAGTGGTCGCTTTGTGTTCGTGGAAGATTATTTAAAAATCGACGAGGAGCTGGAGCTGTGCAGCTGCAACGATAAAAAAGCTCTGCATTTCGCTGACAGCTTTGGTCTGAATATGCTACAGGGCCATGACTTTGTGCCCGACGATTTTCGCCATGAGCAATACCTTACTATTCACGAAAATGGGCGCAAGGTTCTCCTCAGTGGCTGCTCCCACAAGGGCATTTTGAATCTCATGGAATGGCTCAAGCCGGATATTTGCATCGGAGGCTTTCATTTCATGAAGCTGGCAGCTAGTGGAGCTGACGAAAAGATTTTGCAGGAAGCAGCCCAGAAGCTTGAGGCACTGCCTGCTGAATACTATACCTGCCACTGCACCGGCGCCGAGCAGTACGCTTATCTCAAAGAACGCATGAACAGGCTGCACTATCTTGCTGCGGGTGATGTTTTAGAAATTTAAAAGTGAGCATAAATAGTCTAACCCCTCGACTCAGCGAGTCGAGGGGTTATTTTATGTGTAGTTACTATTATCAAGCTAACGTATAAAGCTCACATTCACACCGCTCTAGCGCACAGCACGCCTGCGGCAGCAGCCACAAGGCCTAAAGCCACGCTGCCGCCTACATAAGCCAGCACGGCTAACAGTCTGCCCTCCGTCAAAAGCATGAGAGCTTCGTAGCCAAAGGAAGAAAAGGTTGTAAATCCTCCTAAAAAGCCTACGCAGAGAAATAAACGCCAAGCAGCAGGAAGCATCTCCCTATCCACAATTATCGTCATCAAAAGGCCCATAGCAAAGCAGCCAACAATATTAATCACAAAGGTGCCGTAGGGCAGTGCGCTGCCCAAGGCCCTGCTCACCCCATTGCCTAAAAGAAAGCGGCTTACTGCGCCTAAGGCTCCGCCCAAAGCGATAATTAGCAAATTCAATTTAATATTCAGCCCCTTCCCTCTCATTAACGCTTACAAGCTTCACAAAACTAGTTTGACATTTAATAAAAAGCGTTTAAGCATCTAACCGGCGGATACAGTCCAACGTCCGCTCCCACTCAGGTCTTATATAGTTCAACTGCCCTGCTACCTGCTCCGCAGTAAAGCCCCCGCTGCGCAAAAGCTTCACTAAAGCGGCCAGCTGCGCTTGCAGCTTGGTCAGCCCCAAGCTGCCACACACGCCCTTCAGATTATGGGCCTTGCGCAGCGCCTCCGGCCAGTTCTGCTGCGCCACAAAGCCCTCCACCACCGCCAAATCATTGGCTGCCTCCAGCTTTTTCAAAAAACGCGCATAGAGCTCCTCACTATCCATGAAGCGCTCCTCCAAGGCCTCGTCAACATCAATCTCAATGTATTGGGACAAATCGCGCAGTTGCATATCAACCCTCCTGAACATTAGTAATTATAAATTTTAGTACTCCTAGGAGCCACAACGAAGTAGATGGCGCCTTTACTACTATCCCTAAGACCGCGGAGAAGGTGTCAGATACGAGGCGGAACGACGACGGCGTACTAGAGGTACGTCTAGGAGTTCCAACGAAGTAGATGGCACCTTATCCACGGTCTTAAACATGAATATACTCGCTCATCACCCTCGCCAACAACTTCATCTTCACAGGCTTCACCATGTAGTCATTCATGCCCGCCTGCATAGCCGCCTCCACGTCCTCGCTGGAGCTATTGCCGGTCAGCGCCAAAATAGGCACGCTGATGGCGTCTCGCCTAGGCAGCTGGCGTATCCGCCGCGCCGCCTCGCAGCCATCCAGCTCCGGCATCTGCACATCCATGAGCACCAGCTGCACGCTGCCCTCTTGGCTAGCAGCAAATCGCTCCACGGCCTCACGGCCATTGGCAGCAGCCACCACCTTCAGCCCGTTCATAGTCAAAAGCTCCGTAATAATCTCCATGCTGATGTCGTTGTCATCAGCCACAAGGACGGTACAACCAGCGAAATCCTTCAGCTTAGGCGCATCCTTCACATGGGGCTTGGGCTGCTCCGGCGCTAGCATGAAGGGCAGAGAAATAATAACACAAGTGCCCTCGTCCACCTTACTAGATATATGAATAGTGCCATCCAAGCGCTCCACCAGGCTCTTCACAATGGCCATGCCCAAGCCCGTACCCGTTACCTTAGGCACACCAAAGCGACTATCCCTTTCAAAGGGCGTATAAATCTTCTCCAAAAACTTTTCACTCATACCGCAGCCCGTATCCTGTACAATAAAGCTAAAATTGGCTCGATTATTCTTGTCCTTCTCCCGGCGCACCATAAAGGAAATCTTGCCCCCGGCAGGAGTGTACTTAATAGCGTTGGACAGCACATTATTCAAAATCTGATGCAGACCCTGCAAATCGCCATTCACATTCACCGGCTCCAGCTTCAGCTCCTGAGTAAAGTACTTTTGCTCCAGCTCCGCCTGAGCGCCGAACACATCCCCGATTTCCCTTGCTACAGCAGTCATATCAAAGGTTTCCTGCAAATGCTCCACCTTGCCATTATCCAAACGAGCCATTTCCAGAATATCATTGATCAAGGTCAGCATCTGCTTGCCCGAGGACTTGATTTTTTGAATATAATCGCTGACTAAATTCTTATCATCCTTGTGCAACTCCGCCAGCTCTGCCATGCCAATAATACCGTTCAAGGGAGCGCGCATATCGTGGGACATGGCGGAGAAGAACATATTGCGGGACTTAGTATTTTCTCGAGCCACCTTCAGAGCGCGCTCCGTCAGCTGCATATGCTCCAGCTCCTTGAGCTTTTCGGCATCCACCTCACGGAAGAAGAAAATCGCCTCGTCGGAGCCTAGTAGCTCGTCCCACAACAGTCTTACATTAACCCATTTATACTCCTTGCCAAAGCGTTGCCGAAACTCGCCACCGAAATCATAAATTCGCCGCTTGACTAAATCCTTGATATTTTCCAAGGAAAAGGTTTCGGCAAATTCCGTCGCCGCCTCCGGCTCTACCAAGGGCACCAGCTGGTTCAGAAGCTCCTCATAGGAGCCGTCCGCCGCAGGCTCAAAGCCCATATGCTCCGCCTTTACTATGGTATAACGTCCCGTGCGCAGATTCACTCTGAACACCGCCAAAAAGGACTTGCTCATCACCTGCACCACGTCATTAATATTCTCCACCTGCTTATTCAACAGATGCTCACGGGTTCCTAGGGATACCACCATCAGGGCGAAGATGCCTAAAATAAGGATGAACCATTGAAGCAGATTTTGGTAATCACCTAAAAGAAAATCATAGGGAATGGTAACCACGCTAATCCAACCCTTGTCGGACACCGTGTAATACACGCCGCGCTTATTGCCCTCAAGGTCGATAATATAATCAGAATTACCCTGACGAATCTCGCTAAAAATCTGATCCACATAGGGCTGCTGCTTTTCGATACTCAGCCCTCTATCGCTAATAGCGAACATGATATTACCGTTAGGGTCGCACAAATAATAATAGCTCTGCCGCGGCAGGCGATTATCCGCCAGCAAGGCGTTCAGCTGCTCGGGATAGAGGTTCATGGCCAGCACATCGTCCCCATGACCTAGGCGCACAGCCATGGTCAACACATACTCCTGCTTGGGCTCTACCTGATACAGATTAGTATAAGCCACATCGCCATCGCGACCTAAGGCTGCCTGATACCACTTCACCTTATTCAGCCCATGAATGCCCCGATCAGGCCGACTGCAAATCAAGCGTCCATCAATAACAGCGCACATATCAAAGCGTACTACCTCAGAGTTATTTTCCATATACTCCGTAAAACGGCTCAAGGCCTGCTCTATTTCCTCATCGGACCAATTGGACTTCAAACGCAGCATGGAGCCCATACTTTGCGCCACACTGCGTAGCAGCATTTCCTGAGACTTGATCCGCGCCGTTTCCCGAGTAGCAAAGCGGGCCGCAATCTCCTGTCCCATAATATGGGAGTTTTCCAAAATCTTTTCCCGCATCACATGAAGACTGCCCATAGCGACCACTAGGAAAAAGATGAAAATAGCCACGCTAAAGAGAGAAATTCTAAGTTTTTTATTTAACAGCTTCAATCCCATCCTACACCTCTTTTATGGAAAAAGACTATTCGCTAATAATAAATATACTTAGTTGAAGAATTACATAATTCTTCACATTAATTATACGCTAATGCTAAAATACTTACAAGCAAAAAATAAGGCTACCACCAAAGTGGTAGCCTAAAAATACTTTTTATTTACGCCTTAGGTCCGGCGCTCAGAATCTCCTCGGTAATAAGGCCGTGGAATTTAGCCACATTCTTGCCGAAGAGCTCTGCCAGCTTACGCAGCTGCAGGTCGTAGGCCTCCTTATCCGCCCAGGTATTGCGAGGATTGAGAATCTCCGAGGGCACGCCCTCGCAGGCTTTGGGAATGGCCAAGCCAAACACCGGGAAGGTTTCCCATTCCACCTTATCGAGCTCCCCATCCAAGACAGCATTGACTAGGCGACGTGTATGCTGCAGACGAATGCGATGGCCTTGACCATAAGGGCCGGCGCTCCAGCCCGTATTCACTAAATAAACGGCAGTGCCGTATTTATTAATACGCTCACCCAGCATCTTGGCATAGGTCAGGGGCGGCAAAGGCAGGAAGGGCTCACCAAAGCCGATGGAGAAGGTAGCCTGGGGCTCCACAATGCCGTCCTCGGTACCTGCTACCTTGCTGGTGTACCCGGACAAATAATGATACATAGCCTGCTCCGTGGTCAGCTTGGCCACGGGCGGCAGCACGCCAAAGGCATCCGCAGTCAGGAAGATAATGGTTTTAGGATGGCCCGCCACGCTGGGCAGCAAAGCGTTATCGATGTAATGCAGGGGATAAGCCGCACGGGTATTTTCCGTCAGCATAATATCATCATAATCGGGCACGCCGTTTTCGTCCAAAATAACATTTTCCAGCACCGTATTCTCGCGAATAGCGCGGAAAATCTGGGGCTCCGTGTATTCGCTCAGATGAATGCACTTGGCATAGCAACCGCCCTCAATATTAAAAATGCCGTCCTTACTCCAGCCATGCTCGTCATCCCCTACTAAAGCACGAGTCCCATCGGCGGACAGAGTGGTTTTACCGGTGCCGCTAAGGCCGAAGAACAGGGCGGAATCGCCCTTGGGGCCCACGTTAGCAGAGCAGTGCATAGAAAACACATCATGCTCCGGCAAAAGATAATTCATCACGGTGAAGATACCCTTCTTCATTTCGCCGGCATATTGACCGCCGCCGATGAGCACTACCTTCTCCGTCAGGTTTAAAATGACGAACATCTCCGAATGCACGCCATCCAGAGCTCCCTCCGCATATACATTGGGCATGCACAGCACAGTAAAGCCCTCCGCATCCAGAGGCACCTCTTCATCGCTAATAAATAAATTCCGCACAAATAGCTGGTGCCAAGCCAGCTCGTTAACAAAGTGCACCGGCAGGCGATAGCGGGGATCCGCCCCGGCGTACACATCGGTTACATACATCTTATGGGTAGCCGCATAGTCCAGCATCTTTTGCAACAAGCGGTCAAAGGTCTCCTTGCTGCAGGCCTGATTATTATCCCAGCACAGCTTATCGTGGGTAAGCTCATCATCCACAAAAAATTTATCCTTGGGAGAACGACCGGTATGCTTGCCCGTTACAGCCCGCAGAGCGCCATTGGCAGCCAATACGCCCTCATGATTCTCCAAGGCCTCCTGCACCAGCTCTTCTCTAGACAAATCGAACACCGGCAGCTGCACCGCCGCATCAATTTCCTTGCGTAATCTTGTCAATGCCATATTTATCACTCCACTCGTGTAGTTTTATCACTAGCTCCGGCTTCGCCAAAATGCTCCATAGTAACGGCCCTTTTTAAGGCTCACATTATTGATCTCCCTTTGTTTATTGTATATTCTCATTTTACTCCTATTAAATAAATTATACAATGTGCATTTATTCCGTGTAGTATACACAGCTGTGCAGCTCAAAGGTATTATTTGCACAATAAAAGAGCCGCTGCCCTCAAGCAACGGCTCCTACAACAATTTTCAAATTTTACAGCGCTATTCGCACCACTGCACAATACGGTACCACAGCCAAGCGCACAGAGCGCCACTAAAATCCAGCAGCACATCCATCACCTTGCCATCCCTTCCGGGACTAGATAGCTGAATATACTCATCAACCACAGCGGTCACCAGGCAAAATAGCAAGATATAGCCCGTGGAAACCCGATTGCTCACGCGGAAGCTGGCAAATACCTTGCACCAAAGTAGCCCTAAGCAGGCAAATTCCAAAAAATGAGCCAGCTTGCGAATATTGTGCTCCACATTTCCCTTCAGGGAAATGTCTAGCAAATGGCTCAGCTGCAGCGCCAGCTGGGCCACAAAGCCACTAAGCTTACCAGAATCCGTGGCCGGCAGCGAGGAATTCACAAAAATCAAGCACACCAAAACCACAGTTAAAAGCAGCCAAAAATATCTCATAGCTCTTCCTTTTACAAATTACGGGTCAAGCACTCCATAACCATCATGTTGCTCACCACGCCGATGCCACCGGGAACGGGAGTAAAGGCGCTGGCCTTCTCGGCCACAGCCGGGTCCACATCGCCCATAAGCTTATCGCCTACGGCGTTGATGCCCACGTCCACGATGACTACGCCCTCCTTCACCATGTCGGGCTTCACGAAGCAGGCCTTGCCCACAGCCGCCACAATCACGTCGGCTGTTTGCAGCAGCTCCGGCAAATTCTTGGTATGGGAGTGGCACACAGTTACCGTAGCGTTCTTTTGCAGCAACAGCATAGCCACGGGCTTGCCCACTACGTTGCTACGGCCGATAACCACTACATTCTTGCCGTCCAGCTCGATGCCATAATGCTCCAAGGTAGCCATGCAAGCCCGGGGCGTGCAGGCCGCCCACTTGCTGCGACCCATGAACACATCGCCGCTGTTTTGGGGATTCAAGCAGTCCACATCCTTATTGGGAGAAACAGCCGCGCCCACAGCGTCGCCATTAATATGCTTGGGCATGGGCATCATGGGCAGAATGCCGGTCACATAACGGTTACGGTTCAGCTTCTTCACTACCCCGATAACATCTTCTTCGCTGGCTGTGCCGGGCAGCTCGATTACTTTAGCTGCGCCGCCCAAGCCTTCAATCAACTTCACTAGCCTGCCCTTGTACACATGGGAAGCAGGATCCTCTCCTACTACCACAATAGCCAGTGTCACCAAAAGGCCTCGCGCTTTAGCTGCGGCGATTTTTTCTGTTATGGCCTCGCGGTACACATCAGCAACAGGCTTACCCCTCATTATTAAAGTTTCCATTGCAATTCACCTCAAAAACTATGATAACAATCGACCAAAAAGCTTAGAACAGGCCGCTGATGACGCCCTCATCGCTAACGTCAATCTTCTCTGCAGCCGGAACCTTGGGCAGACCGGGCATGGTCATAATATCACCGGTCAGCACTACGACAAAGCCGGCGCCTGCGGCAATGCGGCAGTTTTTAATGGTAATCTTAAAGCCGCTGGGACGACCGAGCAGAGTTTGGTCATCGGAGAAGGAGTATTGGGTCTTAGCCATGCAAACGGGCAGCTTGCCATAACCCAAAGCCTCAAATTCCTGCAGCGCCTTATCAGCCTCTTTAGTATAATTTACCCCATCAGCGCCGTAGATTTCCTTAGCGATAGTTTCAATCTTCGCCTTCAGAGGAAGATCCAGCTCATAAATGGGCTTAAAGTCGGCCTTGCCGCTTTCAGCCAGAGCCACAACCTCCTTAGCCAGCTCGATGCCGCCCTCGCCGCCTTTGGCAAAAACGTCGGACAGGGCTACATTTACGCCGTGCTTAGCGCAGTGCTCACGCACTGCCTCCAGCTCCTCGGCGGTATCCTGAGCGAAAATATTGATAGCGACCACAGCGGGAACGCCGAACTTCTTCACGTTCTCGATATGCTTCTCCAGATTGCACAAGCCCGCCTTCACAGCCTCCACATTGGGAGTCTTTAAGTCGGTCTTGGGTACGCCACCGTGCATTTTCAATGCGCGGACGGTGGCTACGATAACCACTGCATCGGGCTTCAAGCCTGCATAGCGGCATTTAATATCAAAGAATTTTTCTGCACCCAAATCAGCGCCGAAGCCTGCCTCGGTAATGGTGTAATCAGCCAGCTTCATGCAGGTCTTGGTGGCCATAACGCTGTTGCAGCCATGGGCAATATTGGCGAAGGGACCGCCGTGAATAATGGCCGGCACATTCTCCAGAGTCTGCACCAGATTGGGCTTAATAGCATCCTTCAAGAGAGCCGCCATAGCGCCGTGAGCCTTGATTTGGCCGGCGGTAACAGGGTTACCGCTGTAGTCATAGGCTACGATAATCTTGCTCAGACGCTCCTTCAAATCGTGCAGGCTATTAGCCAAGCACAAAATAGCCATAACCTCGGAGGCTACCGTAATATCAAAGCCATCCTGACGGGGCACGCCATGAGCCTTGCCGCCCAAGCCCACAACGATGTTGCGCAGCTCGCGGTCGTTCATATCAACTACGCGCTTCCATACGATGCGGCGTGGGTCGATATTCAGAGCATTGCCCTGTTGGATATGGTTGTCCAGCATGGCGGAGAGCAGCATGTGAGCACTAGTAATAGCATGGAAGTCGCCGGTGAAATGCAGGTTGATATCCTCCATAGGTACTACTTGGGAATAGCCGCCGCCGGCAGCGCCACCCTTAATGCCCATGCAGGGGCCCAGGGAGGGCTCGCGCAGAGCTACGATAACCTTCTTCCCGATTTTGTGCAAGCCTTGAGCCAAGCCAACAGTGGTAGTGGACTTGCCTTCACCGGCAGGGGTCGGGGTAATGGCGGTAACCAGCACCAGCTTACCAGGCTTCTCGCCCTCCATACGGCGAATTAAGTCCATGGACAGCTTCGCCTTATAGCGACCATATAATTCAATATCGTCCTCGCTGATGCCCAGCTTAGCAGCCACATCAGTGATTTTTTGCATTTTCGCTTGTTGAGCGATTTCAATATCGGATAACATAAGCTACCTCCTCAAAATAGTTCGTAAATCCATATAAACAACAAAAGAATATCTTATAAACTTCTGCCTCTAGCCCATTTTTTCCTGCTACCCAGCGAAATTATTCTGTATACTTGTTGAGCCGTCCCGCCTTTAAGCAAGTCTCGCCTACTTAAACCAAACCTCCACCGTGGTCCCCTCGGCCACCTCCGCGCCCGGCGCCGGCCGCTGCTGGTAGGCGATGCCGCTGCCATAGGGCTTCAGCCGCAAATGCCCCTGCTGCAGGAGCTCCGCCGTGTAACGCATGTCAATGCCCTTAAAGTCAGGCAGCTTGATTTTCCCGTTGGGCAAAAGCAGCACCTGGGGCATTTGCTTAGCCTTGTTCTTAGCCTTAGCGTCATTCATCATCTCGAAGGAGGGCAATCCCTCCCGATTGGTAGGCTGAATGCCCTTGGCTACAAGAATCTGCTGCAGGGTATCGCGGAAAATAGGAGCGCTAACCTGGGAGCCATAGAAGGCTCCCTGAGGTCGATCCAGCATAACCAGCATGGCGTACTTAGGCTTATCCGCCGGTACAAAGCCTACGAAGGAAGCAATGTATTGCCCTGCCGCATAGCCACCGCCTTCAGCCAGCTTTTCCGCTGTACCGGTCTTGCCGGCAATGCGATAGCCCTTAATGGCTGCGGTTTTACCGCCGCCCTCGCTAACCACCTTTTCCATCATGGCGCGCATTTGCGAGGCCACCTCAGGGGTAATCACATTACGCACCACCTGCTTTTTGCCTTCCCTTATAATGCTGCCATCGGGAGCCACGATTTTTTTAATAATATAGGGCTGTAGCAGCTCGCCCCCGTTAGCGATGGCGCAAATGGCCCGCAGCACCTGAATGGGCGTTACCGCGATACCCTGACCAATAGCCATGGTGGCCACATCAGGCTCATACATCATCTTGGGGTCGTACAAAATGCCACATTCCTCGCCCGGTAATTCAATGCCCGTAGGCGAGCCAAAGCCAAATTTCTTCGCATAGCTAATGAGCCTATCCGCGCCTAGGCTCATGCCCAGCTGCACCATGCCCGTGTTAATAGAAAACTTAATAATGGTGGAGAAAGGCACATAGCCAAGGCCCTCCCCGTCCCAGTTATGAATAACGCGGTCCGCAATACGAATGCTGCCATTGTCGTTAAAAATCGTATCCGGGGAAATAATCCCCTCGGTCAGGCCCATACAGCCCACAAGGGGCTTAAAAACAGAGCCCGGCTCATAAATCATGGACACTGCCTTATTATTCCAGGATTCCTGGCTGTATTTATAAAAGCTGTTAGGATCAAAGGTAGGCCTTGAGGCCATGCCCAAAATCTCACCCGTATAGGGATCCATAATGATGGCCGCCGCGCCCTTGGCCTGGGTTCTGGCGATGGCATCGTCCATGGCATCCTCCAGCACATATTGCATCTTGCTGTCCAAGGTCAGATAAACCGTGGGCAGCTGCTCCTGCTGCTTTTGCATGTCCTGGGGATCATCGCTTAAAAGACTGCCCAAAATCTGCTGTCCTGCCGCGTCCACCATCAGGGAATACTTCGTATCCTTACCCTTTAAAACATCATTGAGCTGGTACTCAATGCCGCTCAAGCCCACATCGTCGGTACCTATAAAGCCTAAGATTTGGGCAGCGGTACGTTTTTTCGTATAATAACGCTTACTTTCCTCTAAGAAGTGCAGTCCCGGCAGCTTATTTTCCTTGATAATCTTGCGCACCTGCTCCTCATCCTTGGGGTCCATGGTACGCTTCAGCCATACGAAGCGTCCACCCCCGGTGAAGATGCCGTACAGGCGCTCCTTATCCACGTGCAGCACAGGGGCCAACAGATCTGCCGCAAGGCGGCGTACATTCCTTTGGCTCTGAGCCTTATTGCCCACGGAATCGTCGCTCATCCCCTCCGGATCCACATACAAGGAGCCCGTCATAATGCTCACCGCCAGCTCCTCACCGTCCCTGTCCACAATGCTCCCACGGGGATGCTTCTGGGTCAAATCAGCCGTCAGCTGGTTTTCGCTTTGCTTACGCAGCTCGCCTGCACGCACAATCTGCAGCCATCCCAGACGGATAATAACTCCGAGGAAAACCGCCAGCAGCAAAAAGCACACCCAGCCAAAACGGATCCGACCATCATTTAATGTAAACCTTTTCATGAGCGCCACCTCTCATTACGCACCATGCGCAAATTATCACGCCGCGCTTCCGGTGGTAGGGCTTCATGCTCAGCCTCCTTGACCTCTTCGTCGTAGACGCTCAGCAAGAGGCCGATGGCCGCCATGGACAGGAACATAGAGCTACCGCCATAGCTGATAAAGATCAGAGGCACGCCGATAACCGGCAAAATGCCGCACACCATGGCCATATTGGCCACGGCCTGACCGATAATCAGGAAGGTCACTCCTCCCGCCAGCAAAAAGCCCCGTCTATCCCTGGCGTTAATAGTAATCGTGCAAAAGGCGAAGCCCAAAAGTCCGAAGAGCAAAAGTAAAATCATAGCCCCGATAAAGCCATTTTCTTGACAGAAAATGGCGAAGGCAAAGTCCGTGTGCGCCTCGGGCAAATAGAAAAATTTTCCTGCTCCGTGACCCCATTGGGTGCCTGTCAGTCCCCCGCTGCCAATGGCCAAAAGGGACTGCACCATCTGGTAGCCCTTACCCCTGGGGTCCAGCCAAGGGTCGAACCACACCTGCACACGCTCCAAGCGGTAGCTGGAGGACAGGGTAGCCCCCACCGCCACAAGCAGACCGATGCTTAAAATCGCCACCAGCTGCCCCTTGGGCAGCCCGGCGATAATATACATGCCCAGCACCAGCGCTACAATAATGGCCGCCGTGCCTAGGTCGGGCTGCTTATAAACCAACACGCCATAAATAAAGGTAGCAAGCTGCACATAGCGATGGTCGCCGGAAGCAAAAAAGCTCACCGGCTCCCCCCGGCGCAGCATGCCACCCAAATACTTGGCTGCCAGCATAATCACCGACAGCTTGGCGAACTCCGAGGGCTGCAGGGAAATAGGTCCTAGATAAATCCAGCGGGAAGCGCCCTTAGTAGCGATACCCACCGCATCCACATACACCAGCATGACGAGGACGACAGCAAAAAAAGCCCACAGTGGCTTACGGTTAAGCCAAGCCTTGTAGCCCACGGCGCGCACAACGGCCATAGCGCCAAAGCCCACCAACGCAAAAATAAAATAACGCTTTAAAAAATAAACACCACTGCCGGTCATATCCCGCGCCGTCACGAAGCTGGCGCTGAACACATTAGTTCCACCAATGAATAAAAGCAGCACCATCACCATATAAATAAGCTGGCAGGGATTCTTCCAAAATTTCAAAAAGGTGTTCTTCATAAGCCTGAACCCGAATTAAAACTCAACCTCGCAGAAATTAATAGGCGTCCCTAGGGCGCTGAATTTCTGCTCATACTCTGTTTGTACAGGATTCTCATATTCACTGTGATGCAAATCATAGCTTAAGGCCACAAGCTTCAGGCCAAAGGCCTTAAACTCCTCCACAGAAAAATCGAATAAGCCCCGATTATCGGTCTTGAAGCGCAGGCGCCCTCCCTTACCCAAAAGCTGGGCATATTTTTCCAAAAAGCGATGATGGGTCAAGCGACGCTTCGCATGGCGAGCCTTGGGCCAAGGGTCGCTAAAATTCAAATACAGCTCCTTGATTTCGCCGGGCTCAAACCATTCCAGCAAATTTTCTGCATCGGCGCAAATAATACGTACATTATCCAACTGCTTATCCTTGGCAGCCTTGCCGGGATAATAAGCGATATCATGCTGGGTTTCGATACCAATGAAGGCCTTCTCAGGATACAGCTCCGCCATACCGATGGTGAAGCGCCCCTTACCGCAGCCAATCTCTAGGCACAGTCGCTTGCCGGGAAACATTTCCTGCCAATGGCCCTTATACTTCTCCAACTCGTGCATTAGGACGTACTCATCCATTACCTCCAGCATAGCTTCTTCAATCCAAGGTTTTTTTCTTAAACGCATGCTCCTACCTCACAAATAATTATAATTTACCTAATATTATATTATACCTCCAAATGCTCGCTGACGCACGAAAAGTTTTGTGATTCCTAGAGCAATTTACTAAGAAAAATTTGCGTACAATTTTCAGATTTTTATTGCATTTCCCATTAATCTGATTTATAATATAACTGTAGGCTGAAGCAGCTGCAGCCCCTTACGCATATATGCAACCATCAAATATCTAGTCAACGGAGGAAATAAGTATGATTCTTCTTGGAAAAATTCACTGGTTCAACCCCAGCAAGGGCTACGGCTTCATTACCACCAAGGGTGGCACAGATATCTTTGTCCATTATACTGCCATCAAGGACACCGGCTTTCGCTCTCTTGAAAGGGACCAGCAGGTTTATTATCAGATTGTACGGGGTAAATTCGGCCTGTGCGCCCAGAATGTGCAGCCCATCATCCAAGACACGCCCCGTCCCCGCATGCGTTACCATTAATTACATTTAACATATTCTCTTGCTATTGTATTGGCCAAGCTTTCTTTTACCTTTGGATGCCTCAAGGCATCCTTCTTTTTTGGCCTTAGCTTTTATTATTGATAATACTCTTAATTGCAAGACGAATGCTTGAAGCAGAATACACTACTTCATGGGTATAAACACTAAAAAAAATACACAAAATCTCTCTATCCTCTTGCATGTTTGTAAAGTTTATGTTAAATTTAAGATTGGAAATAGTCGGACTGGTAGCAGCGTTGCGGCTGCCTAAACCGACCCTATATGCTGAACAACCGGACCTAGGCGCCGGAAAATCAAGGAGGTTTTCATCCATGTTGAAAAAAACTAGTATCGTAGCAATGGCTTGTGTTCTGGCTGGCTCCATGCTCTTCGCTGGCTGCGGCGGCGGTGAGAAGAAAGCTGCTCCTAAGGCTGAAGGCAATAAGCTGATCATCTATACCTCTATGAAGGAATCCCTCATTAAAGGTATCGTAACCGGCTTCGAAAAGAAGAACCCTGGCATTAAGGTTGACTATCAATCTGCAGGCGCAGGCAAACTGATGGCTAAAATCGCTGCTGAACGTCAAAGCGGCAAGATTCTGGCTGATGTTATCTGGACCAGTGAGGTTCCTGACTTCTACAAGATGAAGAAGGAAGGCATTCTGGCTAACTACAAGAGCCCTGTTTTCAAAGAAATAGTTAACCCCTTCGATGATTATGACGGCTCCTTCCATGCAGCTCGTCTGGGCACCCTGGGCATCATCATCAACACCGATAAGGTTAAGACTGCTCCTACCCAATGGTCCGACCTGAAGAAACCCGAATTCAAGAACGGCTTCGCAGTAGCTAACCCGGCTCTTTCCGGCACCGCTTATATGTCCATCGCTCTGCTGCAAAAACAATTTGGCCCCGACTTCTTCAAAGACCTGAAGGCTAACGGCGCTCGCGTAGGCAAAGGCTCTGGCCAAGTTATCGACGATACTGCTTCCGGCGAATTGTCTGCATCCCTGGCAGTTGACTATATCACCAACGCTAAGATCGCTAAGGGCGCTCACATTAAGATGTGCTATCCGCCCGAAATGCTGGTAGTTCCCTCTCCGGTAGCTATTTTCAAAGACTCCAAACAATTGGATGCTGCTAAGAAATTTGTCGACTACCTGCTGGGCCCTGAAGCGCAACAATTGGTAGCTAACCAAGGCACCATCCCCGTTCGTGAAGACGTTAAGATTGATCCCAAGTTCCAACTGCCTTCCCCGAAGGAAGCTCTGAAGAAGGGTATCAAGGTTAACTACCTCGAGATCATCGACAGCAAAGAAAAGACTGTTAAAGAGTTCTCCGACCTGATGCAAGTTAAGAAATAAGCTTTAACGCATGCGTAAAAACGGGCAGAGCGGGACTTTCCCGTTCTGCCGTTTTTGACTTATATGAATAATGTGTATTTTCGTATGATTCATCCAAAATTTTTACAGGAGGTAACCTAATGGAAGATATTATTAAGGTCGAAGGTGTGGCCAAAGGCTACGGCAAGCACCAGGTCCTGCAAAATTTAGATATCGCCATCAAAAAGGGTGAATGCTTCACCCTCCTGGGACCCTCTGGCTGCGGCAAAACCGTCCTAATTCGCCTTATCGCCGGTCACGAAGTGCCCGATGAAGGTAAAATCATCATTGATGAAACGGTTGTAGCAGACAGCGCAAGCGGCGAATACATCCCTCCCGAGCG
This sequence comes from Phascolarctobacterium sp., assembly GCA_004558595.1. Taxonomy (GTDB): domain Bacteria; phylum Bacillota; class Negativicutes; order Acidaminococcales; family Acidaminococcaceae; genus Phascolarctobacterium_A. Next base: position 17,517 of record SFCN01000032.1, read on the forward strand.
CCGTGGCTTGGGTATCGTATTCCAGGATTACGCCGTATGGCCCCATATGACTGTTTATGAGAATATCGCTTATCCCTTGAAGATGGAAAAGCGTCCCAAGGAAGAAATCAACGAGCTGGTTATGAAGATGATCGATGTGGTTGGCATGAAGGGCTTGGATAAGCGTCTGCCCTCTGAGCTGTCCGGCGGTCAACAACAACGTGTCGCTCTGGCCCGCGCTCTGGTAGCGGACCCCAGCGTAATGCTGCTGGACGAGCCCCTGTCCAATCTGGACGCTAATTTGCGCGAGGAAATGCGCTTTGAAATCAAGGCCCTGCAGCGCAAATTCGGTATCACCGTTCTTTTCGTAACCCATGACCAGGAGGTTGCCTTGGCAATTTCCGACCGCTTGGCCATCATGGATGCCACGGGCAAGATTCGCCAAATCGGTAATCCCTACGAAATTTTTGAAAAGCCTGCTGACTTGTTCGTCTTCAAATTCATGGGCATCGCTAACTTCGTCCATGCTACTGAAAAGAATGGCAAATTCTACGTTGGCAATGGCAATCAGGAAATTCCTTGGGAAGGCCCTAAGGGCAAGGCCGCTAAATGGGTGGCAGGCTTCCGTCCCTCCGATGTGGAAATTCATCGTGAAGGCCCCGGTCTCAAGGGCATTATCCACCGTGCCAATTTCTTGGGCGCTACCATGGACTATGCCATCGACGTAGACGACCAATCCCTGCGTACTGAAATCGAAACCCACACTGCTATCAACAACGACCTTATGTTCAAGGAAGGCGAAGAATGCTACATTACCTTCAAAGCCTTGCACTGGTTTGATGCAGAACAATTGAAGGAGGTGGAAGAATAATGGCAAACGGCACCATTAAGAAAGACAGTGGCTTTGGTATTGCCCAAGTCATTCTCTTCATCTCTATCGCCATTCTCGTAATTTTCGTCGCTTGGCCCGTACTGTTGATTTTATTCAACGCCTTCTTCGTAGAAGGCAACTTCAACAGCATGGACTTCTACAAGGTGCTTACCGAGCCCGAAACCTTCCAAGCATTGATTAACTCCCTGATTATCGCCAGCATGACTACCGTCGGCTCCACCATCGTGGGTACCTTCTTCGCCTGGCTGGTAACCAGAACCGACCTTCCCTATAAGACCTTTATGAAGAGCCTTTTCCTTGTCCCCTTTATGCTCCCTTCATTCATCGGCGCTTTGGCTTGGAAAATGCTGCTCAGCCCCCACTCCGGTTATATTAACAAGTGGTTCATGGCCACCTTTAATACTACGGAGCCTCTTTTCGATATCTATACCTACTACGGCATCAGCTGCGTCGAGGTAATGTACCTCTTCCCCTTCGTATTTATTCAGGTTTGTGGCGCTTTGGAGCGTATGGATCCCACCTTGGAGGAATCCGCCCGTATCAGCGGCGCCGGCCTCTTTACCATTACCCGCAAGATTACCATTCCTCTGGTGCTGCCCTCCATCATGAGCGGCGCGCTGCTCATCATGCTGTACTCCATGGCCCACTTCGGTACGGTAGCGGTTTTGGGTATTGAGCAGGGTATTTATAATATTCCTACCCTGATTTACGAAAAGATTCACGAATCAGCAGGCTCCTTCGCCTCCATCCGTACCGGTACCGTACTGGCTACCGTATTGATCGTGTCCGCAGCCTGCATCATCTGGGCTCAACAAAAGGTGCTCAGCAAGGGCCATTACCAAATCATCGGCGGCAAGAGCTTCCGTCCCATGGAGCTCAAGCTGCGCGGCCTGCGTTATCCCCTGCTGTTCTTCTGCTTGGCTTACATCGGCTTCACCATTTTGTTACCTACCGTAGTTATCTTCATGGTTGGCGGCGTAGAAACCTATGGTCTGCCCCTGACTTGGGAAAACCTGTCCCTCGACAACTACAAGTACATCCTCTTTGAATATGACGTAACTCGCGACGCGATCTTCAACTCCGTAACTCTGGGTCTGGCTGCCGCCTTCATTACCATGTTTGCCGGCGTTATGATTTCCTACGTTATCGTTAAGATGAAGGTTCGTGGCAAGGGTATTCTGGAATTCTTGGGCATGCTGCCCTTCTCCGTTCCCGGCTCCGTTATCGCCCTCGGCGTAATCCTCGCCTGGTCCGGCCAGTTCGGCATCAACATCTACAACACTGTATGGATTATTCTCGTATCCTACATCGCCCGCTACATGGCCTTCTCCCTGAAGGCTAACTCCGCTGCATTAGAGCAGGTACACGACTCCCTGATGGAAGCATCCCGTTCCTGCGGCGCCAGCATGTGGCAATCCCTGAAGGATATCGTTATCCCCTTGGTGCGCCCCGGTATGATCAGTGCCTTCTTCCTGATCTTCCTGCCGGCCCTGCGCGAATTGACCGTATCCATCATGCTGTATGCTCCTACCACCAGAACCATCGGCGTAGCCATCTACACTCTGAACGAGGATGGCGAAACCGTTATGTCCACTGCTTTGGCAGGCATCGCTTTGATCATTATCGTTTTAGGTCAAATGTTCATCAACCATCTTACCAAGAAAGCGAGTGAGTAATCGTCATGTCATACATCCGCTTAGTTAATGTTACAAAAAGATTTGGTGATGTTACTGCCGTCGATAACCTGAATATCGAAATCGGCAAGGGCGAATGCTTCTCCATGCTGGGTCCCTCCGGCTGCGGCAAAACCACTACGTTGCGTATGGTTGCCGGCTTTGAGGATTTATCCGATGGTGAGGTGTGGGTAGGCGACCGCCTGCTTTCTTCTCCTAAAAAGCATCACTATACTCCCCCCGAAAACCGTAATTTCGGCATGGTTTTCCAAGCCTTCGCCGTATGGCCCCATATGAGCGTTTATGAAAACGTGGCCTTCCCCCTGCGTCTGCGTAAGCTGCCCAATGCGGAAATCGAACAACGCACTAAGGACGCGCTGACCGCCACCAACCTGCTCAAGGCAGCTAACGATAGCCCGGCCGACCTTTCCGGCGGTGGCAAGCAGCGCGTAGCGCTGGCCCGCGCTCTGGCTATTAACCCCGACGTAATGCTCTTGGACGAGCCCCTCTCCAGCTTGGACCCCCATCTGCGTGAGGAAATGCGCTTTGAGATTAAGGATTTGCAGCGCAAATACGGCTTCTCCATTATTTATGTAACCCATGACCAGTCCGAAGCTATGGCTTTGTCCGACCGCATTTTGGTTATGAAGCTGGGCGTAATGCAGCAAATCGACTCTCCCTTGGATGTTTATAACAACCCCAAGAACAAGTTCGTCTTCAGCTTCATCGGCGTTTCTAGCTTCACCGATGTAGTTTGGAAGGGCAAGGATGCCTATATTAAGGGCTCCGAGCACAAGCTGCCCAGCGGTCTCATCGTGCCTGAGCGTATGAAGGCCGAGGAAATGTTCAATCTGGCTAGCCGTCCTACGGAAATCCGCTTCACCAATGCTAACGACCCCAATGGCGTACGCGGTCATGTCATCCGCAAGGCTTTCTTAGGCGAAATCGTAGACTATTTGGTCAAGATTGGCGACCAAGAGGTGCGCGTGCAAATCGGCCGTCGCGACCCCGGTCCTGAGGCTGACGAAACCTGCTATCTGCACTTCCTCCGTCCCTTCTGGTACAAGGTTAACGAGTAAGCTTAAAGCGTTGCAGACCTAGCTACAAATACGCTAAGGCATTACCTAGATAATTTTATATGGCCTGCGCTACATTATGCGACTTTTGGACGCAGGCATGCAAAAAGCACTACTGTAGGTGATAAGCCTAGAGTAGTGCTTTTGTTTGTGTATTATTTTTTACATGACACTAAAATATTTCTGCTTGCTGCTAGAAGGCTTTTCCGGTATTGAAAGCTTCAGGCTACCATCATTGATTAAAGGCTGAATATATTCCTTAACTACGTAAGAAATAGATTTCATCCCTAAATACTCACAGATTTCTTTTCTGCTTCTAGGCTCTGTACAAAAAGCTAATAAATCTTTGACTTTTGCTTTTTCTTCTATTTGCTTTTTATAAAATTTGACTATAAAGCTTCCTCTTTCATTCAAAAACTCAGGAGGCAAAAGCTTGCATTCTTTCATCTCGCGCCTGATTGTCGGAATACCTGAATACCTATTTTCTGTTATCCCCATTACCTCTAAAGCTGTTGCTAAAACGGGATTTCTGGTATCTGCTTGTACTTTTCCTAGCTGATCAATATTGATGCGACCATATAATCCGCCAGGATTGTGGATTTCCAATCTATCTTCATACATAATGATCTGTATTGGCATACCCTCTGTATGGATGCTATAGTCCCTATGCACTAAAGCATTTATAATAGCTTCTCTGATAGCAGTAAGGGGATAGTCACTTTTATCCTCGCGTTTGCCTGTAGTGGGGTTGACTATAGTTTTTGTACGCATATTGCGCTTAACAAATTGTAAAGCACTATCCAACATGGTAGCAAAAGAGCCTTCTATACGTTCGTTATCAATAAAACGAGCTCCCTCACTATCAACATCACCAATAACTGTACCGGGAACAGAAACAGCTGTGATACAGAGCTGAGGGAAATATGCTTGGGGATATAAACCAAATAAAAGCACAGCACTTAAAGTTAACATGCCATTGCGTGTTATGCTCATTAGCTCATAAATGTTGCCATCTTCCAGTTTTCCTAGATTTGGCTTTCCTGCTTTAAGGTCAAAGAGATATTTTGCCAAGGCATTGGTATCTAAGACATCCATTGTAGCCCTAGGTATCTCTCGCACATCATCCTCGTACTTCTTTCTATAAGCTTCATAGCTATAAACCTCATATTCCGTCATGGGTTCATCACTATCACCAA
>SFCN01000033.1 GCA_004558595.1 Phascolarctobacterium sp.
ATTAACTGCTAACACTGGCTCCGTAACAATCAGCGGCAGCAGTGGCGTAGATAACAGTGCAAATATCACTGCAAATGATAGTGTTACCATGTCCTCTGGAGCTGGTTCTGTAACTAATTCTAGTGATGTAAAAGCTGGTACTGGCTCCGTAGAAATTAGTGGCAACGGCGGCGTTACTAATACTGCCGATATCACTGCTAACCAAAATGTAAATCTCTCTGCCAATACCGGTGCGATTAGCAACGCTGGTAGCGTAACCGCAGAAACTGGTAATATTGGCTTGAATAGCAATAACGGTATTACTAGCACTGCTGAAGGGTCTTCCTTAAACGTTAACTCCTTGAATGGCTCCATTAGCGCAGCTACCACCTATGGCGAGGTAAATATTAGCAAAATTATCGCAGGCGGTAACGCAACAGCTAGCAGCCAAAATGGCAGCGTAAGCATCGGCACTGTAGCTGGTAACGATGTAGTGCTCACCGGCGGTAGCAATGTCATCATCGGCAGTGTAACCGGCAGTGATGTGGCAATCACAGGTGGCAGCAACTCTGATGTTAATGTAGACAATATTACTGTGGATAATTCTCTGAAGCTGCAAGGTGATAATATTACTGCTACTAATGTAAATCGTAGCGAGAATGCTAGCGGTGCTCTGAATGTGGATGTAAGCGGTGCAGGCGACACTAGTAGCACTGCCCAGGGCGATGTAAACTTGAAGATCGACGGTGACGTAGTTTTCAATAACTTCAACGTGACTGACGCGAAGATTGAAACCACTGGCAATATGAAGGCAGATAGTCTTCATGTTGAGGGTAAAGCTCAGATTACTAGCAGTAATACTACTGTGAATGTCTATGGTAAAGATGTTACTCCTGATCCAAATGATCGTAACGCTATTCAAGACAAGGGCGGCGGAGTGTCTCTCACGATTGATAGCAATGGCGTTAAATCTGATGATTTAGTAGTGGATTACCCGGTTCAGCTGAGTGGCAAGCTTGTGGATTATGATCCTTACGATACCTATCTGGAGCATTATGGCGATGTGGCAGACCTCTTCGGTCGTTCCGACCTCATCCAGGCTTCTGAGCGTCCTACTGGCGAGACAGCTACCAGAGAAGAGGACAATAAGGTTGTTCTCAAACAGGATGCTGACGGCCTGCGCCTTGAAGAACAGAAACAAGAATAAAACAAACAAAACAATCAAAACAACGGCTCCCCTATCGGGGAGCCGCTGTCTTTTGCTGACTCCACCTAAGGACTTTCTGTGAACTCGTCATTATCAGTTGATTTTCTGCAAATAATCTGATAATATAATATTGTTGTTTTTATGAAGCGAGGCGAGCATATGGCTGATTATATTTTGGGTGCCCTGCTAGTGCTGCTCTTTATCTTGGCGGCCCGCAGTTATTTTGGCAAAAAATTCGGCGGTGGGTGCTCCTGCGGCTGTCAAGGCTGCCCCCGCTCCCAAGCATGTGGTCATGCTAAAAATAAAGATTGACAAAAATTGCTAAAAGCTTTATTCTTATAATACAGTTTGTAAACAGGCTCAAGCCTAAACTGTGTGTAAAATATTGCCGCAGCAAGAGTGCTTTGCTTGCGGTATTTTTTATGATTAGCGTAAAGCAGGGAGGTCTAGTAGGTGCATATTCAACGTGGCGCGTGGGCCGAAATCAATCTGGATGCGGTGGCTCATAACGTGCAAATGGCTAAGGCCAATTTGCTGCCGACGACGAAGCTGTGTGCCGTCGTTAAGGCTGATGCTTATGGTCATGGCGCTGTGCGCGTTGCCCAGGAGGCAGCACGGAACGGGGCTGATTTTTTTGCCGTGGCCCTGCTACAGGAGGCAGTGCGTCTGCGCGATGCAGGCATTGACCAGCCCATTTTAGTATTGGGCTCCCTGCTGCCCGAGGTAGCCGATATTTGCGTGCGCTATGATATTAGCCATGCAGTTTTTGATGAAGAAAGATTATACGCCTTGAATGAAGCGGCCCTACGCCAGCACACCAAGGCTAAGATCCATATTAAGGTGGACACGGGCATGCATCGCATCGGTGTCCATGTGCGGGATGCTGGCAAATTCGCCAAGCTGGCTGCGTCCCTGCCGGGTATCTACATCGAGGGTGTGTTCTCCCATTTCGCCACGGCAGATGCGGATGACAAGCAGTACGCCGCCTATCAATTTGCGCGCTTTCAGGAGGCGCTGCGCCTGATTGAAGCCGAGGGCGTGCGCATTCCCATCAGGCATATCGCCAATAGCGCGGCTCTGACGGAGCTGGAGGAATACCAGCTGGACATGGTGCGCCAGGGTATTACCCTCTATGGTCTACACCCGGCCCATATGATAGATTGCTATAAAAATTTCGAGCCGGTCATGACGGTGAAAACCCAGGTTTCCTTTGTGAAAACCTTGCCTGCCGGCGACAGCATCGGCTATGGTCGTAGCTTTACCACGGCTAGGCCCAGCGTGATCGCTACAGTGCCCATTGGCTATGCGGACGGCGTCAGCCGCCTGCTGTCCAACAAGGGCTATATGATTATAAATGGTGAGCAGGCGCCCATTGTGGGCAGAGTCTGCATGGACCAATGTATGCTGGATGTGACGGATATTCCCGATGTACATGTGGGAACGGAGGTCATAGTTTTTGGTGGCCACGAGCTTCCCATGGAGCTGGTGGCGGAGTGGGCTAACACGATTTGCTATGAAATCGTGTGCAATGTAAGTCCCAGGGTACCTCGTGAATACGTGCGAGGCAATTAATAATTACGCTTTCCCTTATTTTATGGCTGCTGGAGGCTACGGCTGAAGGCAGTCCTTTTTTCTGATCAAGAAAAAGACGTTGCCGCGCTAGCTAGGCTAACAGGCAACGTCTTTTATTGTTTAGCTTAGATTTTCATGTAGGCGGACATGATGCAGGCTCCTTGGGCGCCGCTTCGGGCCAGCTCCTGCCACTGCCTTGGGTCGAAGCCGATGCCGCCAATGGCGTAAATGGGCAGCGTTTTTTGGCAAATTATGCTGTCCTGAGCGTGAGCTGTTTCCTTGGCTTGCGATTGCCTTGGCGTAGTATGTTTTACGGCGAACTCATGCACTTGATGCAAAAAGCTCAAGCCCCGGGGCGGCGCACCGGCCTTGCAATGCGTGGCATAAATATGCCCCGCTACGAGGGCCTGAGCGCCCTCTAGAAGGGCTTTACGCGCCTCCGCTACACTGTGTACGGAGCTGCTGATTAAAAGGCTTCTACGGGCCTCTAGGGGCATCTGAGAGAGCTTGGGCAGGGGTAGATGCGCACGCTTAAGGCCCAGCTCCAGAGCGATTTGCCAATGGGTATGGATAATGAGCTCCATGCCATATTTTTGGCAAAGGGGTAACACTTCCCGGGCCAATTTGGCGTAGTCCTCCGCTGGTAAATCCTTGGCCCGTAATAAGAGCTGCTGGGGCTTATAAGGGCACTTAGCTATGCGGTCGACCTGCTCAACGAGGCCGCGGGGACAGCTGGCGGAGTCGGTCACCGCGATGAGCCGAAATCCCTCTGGCTCTATTGCCTGTACGGGGTTGCTCTGCTCATAAAAGCTTTGCAAACAGCTACTATTTTTCCCTTCCTCAAACATAGACATACTCCGCCATCACAGGCTGCAAATTAAGGCGCTCCATGGCATCGTAAATCTCCTTTAAGGAGCGATTATCATCGATCTCGAACTGCTCGTCCCCCAGCTCCTCCTTCTGGCTGTGGCCACCGATGCCCGTATTCACGCCGGCAGAGATTTTATTAGCGCAGATGAGCATCAAATTATCGCGCACCCGTGCGCACTCGCGGCTGGAAACGGTGATGGAGGCGAAGGGCAGGAATAAGCGATAGGCACACACTACCTGCAGCAGCTGGCGCTCGTGCACATCCAAGGGCTTGATTTTATCGTTGTTAATAATGGGGCGTAGCCGTGGGCAGGAAAAAGCGAATTCCCCATGGGGATATTTTTTCTGAAGCAAATAAGCGTGCAGGCCCGTGGCGAAGGCATCCTTGCGGAAATCGTCCAGGCCTAGGAGAGCGGCGAAGCCCACGCCACGCATACCGCCGCGGAGAGCTCGCTCCTGGGCGTAAAAGCGGTAGGGAAAAACCCGCTTGGCCCCGGCCAAATGGAGCTGGGCATATTTATGGCTGTTATAGGTCTCCTGAAAAACAGTGACATAATCCACGCCACATTCATGCAAATAGGCGTATTCATCGCTGTTCACAGGATAAATCTCCACGCCCACCACCTTAAAGTACTGGCGAGCCAGCTTACAAGCTTCCCCAATATAGCGTACATCGCTCATTTTGCGGCTTTCGCCGGTCAAAATGAGGATTTCCTGCATACCGGTTTTGGCGATGGCCTCCATTTCGGTTATCAGCTGCTCCCTGTTAAGACGTGCTCTGTGAATATGATTATGGCTATTAAAGCCGCAGTAAACACAGTAATTCTCGCAATAGTTGGCGATATAAAGGGGCGTAAAGAAGGTCACGTTATTGCCGAAATAGCGTTGGCGCTCCTCTCGGGCCTTTTGGGCTATTTTTTCCAGCAGGGGCAGCGCCGCAGGGGAAAGCAAGGCCGCGAAATCCTCCGGGGATCTTTGCTCCTTCGCCAAAGCTCGCCGCACATCGGCCTCGGTATAGCGGTTATAATCATAGCTGTCGCGAGCTGCGATGACCTCGTCCAACAGCGTGGAGTCGAGCACCTCCATGCCCTCTTGATAAGCCATGTGGTCGGTCAAATGCTTGTGGCTGAAGCTGGCAGCTTCAGCGTCATAAATGCTCTCGTTGAAAAAAGCGTCCATGCCGCACCTCCTAATCTCTTAAAAAGCCCGTCAAGGGGGAGGAGGCGCTGGCGCGGTCGCGCACAGCGCCCAGCCCTGCCAAATAAGCCTTGCGGCCTGCCTCGATAGCCAATTTAAAGGCCCCCGCCATCAGCGGCAAATCGCCGCTGGTGGCGATGGCGGTATTGGCCATAATGGCGGCGGCACCCATTTCCATGGCGGCGCAGGCCTGAGAAGGGCTACCAATGCCAGCGTCCACGATAATGGGCAGGTCGATCTCAGAGATTAAAATTTTGATGAACTCCCCCGTGCACAGGCCCTTGTTGCTGCCGATGGGCGCCGCCAGAGGCATGATGCAGGCGGCGCCTGCATCCCGCAAATCCCGTGCTACTTGCAAATCGGGGTACATATAGGGCATTACCACGAAGCCCTCCTTGGCCAGTGTTTCCGTGGCCTTAATGGTCTCATAATTGTCGGGCAGCAGGTACTTGCTGTCCTTAATGACCTCGATTTTCACGAAATCAGTTTGGCACAGCTCCCTTGCCAGCCGTGCGATACGCACGGCCTCTTCCGCGTTACGGGCTCCGGAGGTATTGGGCAGGAGCGTCACATGTCTGGGCACATAGTCTAGGATATTGGCCAGCGCTCCGCCGTTGGCCCGGCGCAGGGCCAGAGTCAAAATTTCGGCTCCGGCCTCCTCCACAGCCGCCTTAATCAGCTCCAGCGAATACTTGCCGGAGCCTAAAATAAAGCGGGAAGAGAATTCATGTCCGTTTAAGATTAATTTGTCATTATTTAGTAAAGCTTTATTATCCATATTATCTATTTTCTCCCTCCAAACGTAGTATAAGACGAGCAATGGTCAGGGCCTCCTGCGCTGCGCAAAGGCCCACTCGGGCTCCGCACAGGGGCAGCTCGTGAAAATCGCTGTACCCGTCCCCACATAGATAAAAACGCGGCGTAATTTGGCGTACAGTCATGCTAGAGCTGTCCTCTAGGCCAGCTAGGCCGGAGGCGGCTACCAGATATTTGTCCGGAAATTTTTCTAAAACACCGTTGACCAGCATGGCCTTGGCTTCGGCCTTGTCTAAGGCCTCGCAAATAATGTGGGCCGGGGCTAAAAGCTCCTCCAGATTGGCCTCGGTAAGCCGGGCAACCTTGCTTTGGTAATCCCCGTAGGGATTGACCTGCTGGAGCTTGGCCAAGAGGGCCTCCGCCTTGTACTTGCCCACATCCTCTAAGAAGTAGTACTGGCGGTTTAAATTGCTTAGCTCCACCTTGTCGAAATCGTAAAGCAGCAGGTGGCCCACGCCTAAGCGAGCCAGCCACATGGCTACATTACTGCCGAGACCACCTAGGCCCACAACAGCTACCTTGGCTTCTTGGAGCAGCTGGCTCTGCTCCGGGGTCAGGCCCTTATGCAGGGCCTGCTGGGTATTTTCTTCGCTATAAGCATACACCTCAGCCACCTCCTACGAAGCTGACGATTTCCAACTTGTCCTCGGCAGTGAGCATGGTCGAGCCATACTCCGAGCACTTCACGATGGCGCCGTTAAGCTCTACCGCTACCAGATTACTGCGATAGCCCTGCTCCTGAAGGAGCTCCTGTAGGCTCATGACCTTGGTCAAAGCGTATTCTTGACCATTAATTTGCATGGATTATACCTCCCCTCGACTAAATACAGGAGCAAACAAAAAAGCTCATGAAGCAGCTACACCCGTGGTGGTGTACCCCTTCATGAGCTCAAATGGCGCTCACTCTCAAAAGTCTATGTGATTATGCTTTAAGTATAGGTGGATTTGCGGCACTTGTCAAGAAAAAGCGTGTTGCGGCGAGTAAAAGAGATGGATTGGAAAAGTGTTTTCTGTTGCTAATTGTTGCATGAACTGCTGTGATAATGGTATAATAAAATAAATCAGGTAGATGCTTTTTAATGCAGGATAAAAGAAAGGTCGGAATTTAAGCTTGGATAAGGGAAAGAATATTCAGGGGATAAAAATCAGGAATTTTAATACATGTATGATTATAGTGGCCTGCGTGCTCTATGCTATGCTGATTTATGCCACTACGCAAATGACGGCTCGCTATAATGCCTTTGTCAAGTATAATGAGGAGCATATCGCTTGTCATGAGGCGGCGGCGCAGATGAATGCTGCCTCCGATTATCTGACGGAGCAAGTACGGCTTTTCACCCAGAATATGGATATACACCATATGGAGCTGTATTTTCAAGAGGCTGATATTGATCGTCGTCGGGAGAAGGCCATCGCTATTTTGAAGCAATATGAGCCCACGGATGAGGAGCTGCAGGCTCTAGAGGCCGCTCGTGGCAGCTCCATTGATTTGATGGAGCGGGAAATTTACGCTATGAAGCTCATTGTGGTGGCCAATGGCTACGATGAGGCCCAGATTCCTGAGGATGTGCGCAAGGTGCAGCTTTTACATTATGATAAGCAGCTGAGCAGTCAGCAGCAAATCGCCCGGGCTCGGGATTTGGTTTATAACCGTGGCTACATGGACGCTAAGGCTTTGATTAAGGCCCATGGGGACCATTTCGTGGATAGCCTGATGCGCCACACGGCGCAGCGGCAGCGCAGCAGTATGGAGGCTTTGGATGAATCCCTGCTGCGTCAAAGAATTCTCATCAGCTTGCTCTTTATTATGAATATTGTTACCTTCTTGGTAATTACCATGCTGATTGTAAAGCCCTTGAGCGTTTATATGCAGTGCATTCGCGATAAAATGCGTTTAGAGACCACGGGCGCCTATGAATTCAAATATTTTGCCATGACCTATAACGATATCTATGAGCTCAATGAGGCCAATAAGGCCATGCTGATGCATAAGGCAACCCATGATCCGTTAACGGGGATTATGAATAGAGGCGCCTTCGAAAATCTCAAGGATTTGCTGCAGAAGAGTCCTCAGCCCATGGCCTTGCTTTTAGTAGATATCGACCATTTTAAGAGCGTGAACGATACCTATGGTCACGAGATGGGCGACAGGGTGCTGCAAAAGGTGGGACACTTGCTGCAGGGCAGCTTCCGATCGGGCGATTATCCTGTGCGTTTTGGTGGTGATGAGTTTTTGGTGATTCTCAATGATTTTGACGAGGTGAATAGAAGCACCATTAAACGCAAGCTGGAGCTGATTACTCGGCAGCTGGAGGGTACTGCGGATGGACTGCCCCAGGTAACTTTAAGCGTGGGCGTGGCTTTTTCCAAGCAGGGCTATAGCGATACCCTCTTTAATCAGGCGGATAAGGCTCTCTACGTTGTGAAGGAAGCAGGCCGCAATGGTGTCAAATTTTATGATGAGCTGCAAGAGAAATAATCTGCGAACATCCGCTCCGTACCGCATTTTGGGGTATGAATAAGTACTCATATTTATAGAAACAATAAAACAGACCAACCTCAAAGCTGGGGCTGGTCTGTTTTTTTACGAAACGATAGCTGCGCTTGTCCTCAAATAATCCTGCCGCCGCCCACGACCACGTCGCCGTCGTACATAACAACAGCCTGGCCCTTGGTAATAGCCCGCTGGGGCTCGTCGAAGACGATCTGCAGGGTATTATCGTCGGGCTGGGTAACGGTGGCCCACTGCTCGGCGTGATGGTAGCGAATGCGAGCTTTGATGCGACGAGGCTCGGTAATCCGCTCGCAGTCGATGAGATTGATATCCGTAGCGGTGAGAGTGGTAGTAAAAAGCTCTGCGTTAGTGGAAAGCACGACCTCATTTTTTTGAGTATCGATATGCTGCACATACATGGGCTCGGGCAGGGCCAGGCCTAAGCCCTTGCGCTGGCCGATGGTGTAGTGGATGATGCCCTTGTGTCGGCCTAGAACATTGCCCTTGGTATCTACGAAATTTCCCGGCGGGAACTTGTGACCTGTGCGTAGCTCGATAAAATCCGCATAGCTCATGCCGTTTTGGATAAAGCAAATATCCTGACTATCGTGCTTGTGAGCGGTAACGAAGCCATGCTTTTCCGCGATAGCCCGTACCTCCGGCTTGGACAGATTACCCAAGGGGAACTGCACATGGGCCAGCTGCTCCTGAGTCATGCTGTAGAGCACATAGCTCTGGTCCTTGTCCGGGTTGACGGCCTTGAGCAGTACATAGCGACCCTTAGCCTCGTCATAGCGGATGCGAGCATAGTGGCCGGTGACCACGTAATCGCAGCCCAGCTCCTTGGCCTTGTGGAAAAGCTCGCCAAATTTTAAATAGCGGTTGCAGTCGATACAGGGATTGGGGGTCATACCGTGCATATAAGCGTTAATAAAGCGGTCGATGACCTCGGCACGAAAGCGGTCCCCGTAGTTAAAGGTAAAATGCTCCATACCCATCTTGGCGCAAACGCTTTTGGCATCCTGAATATCGTTCAGACTGCAGCATTTGCTATCCATTACGGGCAGGCCAATATCCTCATTATTAAAAAGCTTCATGGTGACGCCGGTACAGGTGTAGCCCTGCTCCTGCATAAGCAATGCTGCTACGCTGGAGTCTACGCCGCCACTCATGGCGATTAATGCTTTGTGGTTCATGTTCTTCCTCCTGAGACCGTCCATAAGGCATCATCTTCTTCGCAATGGCTCCTAGGAGTATTATTCATACGCCGTCGTCGCCATTGCTCGAATCTAATACCTTCTGAACGGTCTTCGTTATATTTACTGAAATTAAGCTCCTGAGACCGTCCATAAGACATCATCTTCTTTAATTATAACATACTTTTCGCTACATCGCCGCGGTCGGTCACAATTTCATAGCCGGCCATGCGTACTCTAGCCTCAAGGCAGCCGCGGCATTGGGCAGCCTCCTCGCCGGTGCAGATTTTATTCTCATAGAGCTCGTACAGCTTGCGTACGCTGACCGGCGATAAATTGGGCATCACTACATTACCGCCAGCCTTTAAGCCCAGCTCCCGTCCATTGGGATGAATGGTGCCCAGGGCGGTCGTGGCTGGCAGCAGGGCGTAGGGGAACATGAGCCGCAGGATGGAAAGCAGGCGCAGGGTTTGCTCCGCTGTGCCGCTTTTTTTATCCGCAAAGGGTGTCTGTTCATGGGTAATGTAGGGGCCGATGCCAATCATATCCGGCTCTAGCTCTTGCAAAAAGCGCAGATCCGCCAGTAGATTCGCCGGGGTTTGGTAGGGTGAGCCCACCATAAAGCCGCTGCCCACCTGATAGCCGATTTCCTTGAGGTCAAAGAGGCAGCGCTTGCGGTTGGCGAGACTCATGCTGGCAGGATGGAGCCGGGCGTAATGCTCCGGCGCTGCCGTCTCGTGGCGCAGCAAATAGCGATTAGCCCCAGCGTCAAAATAGGCTTGGTAGCTGGCCCGTTCCTTTTCGCCTATAGAAAGGGTAATGGCGCAGTCCGGATGCTGGGCGCGGATGGCGGCCACGATGTCACAGATGCGCTCATCGGTATAATACGGGTCCTCGCCGCCCTGCAGCACAAAGGTACGAAAGCCCAGCCTATAGCCCTCGGCGCAGCAGTCTAAAATCTGCTCCTTGGTAAGGCGATAACGCTGCGCTTGGCCATTGCCAGCCCGGATGCCGCAATAATAGCAATTGTTTTTACAGTAATTAGTGAATTCGATGAGCCCGCGAATATAGACCTTTTTTCCATAATACTGCTGACGCATTTTATCTGCTCTAGCAGCTAAAAGCTCGTTGGCAGCCGAATCAGTAGTGGTAATCAGCTCTAAAAGCTCCTGATCGGGCAAATCCCGCTCCTGAGCCAGCTTATCGATTAAGGACGCAATAGTACTCATGACTTCACCTCCAAATTCCTAGTGCTTTAATATGTTTCATATGATACATTAAATACGTCTTGCTGTCAAGGGAAGAAATTTTGTAAAAAAAGTGTTGACAGCTAGAAAATAAGTTGTATAATAAACCTATCAATTAAGTATGAATAGTAGAGATTGTGAGGGATACAGTATGTATAAGGGGACACGATGTTGTTAGTTACAGTCTTGAGAGTTTAAATATTGCAAAGCAAAAAGTAAAGGAGCGATTATTATGGCAAAGGTATATACAAGCATTACTCAATTGATTGGCGGTACTCCGCTGGTAGAATTAACTAATTATGAAGCAGAAAACAAGCTGGAAGCGAAAATCCTGGCTAAGCTGGAATACTTCAATCCCGCTGGCAGTGTTAAGGATAGAATCGCTAAGGCTATGCTGGATGATGCGGAGGCCAAGGGCCTCTTGAAGCCGGGGGCTACCATTATCGAGCCTACCAGCGGCAACACCGGCATTGGCTTGGCTAGCGTAGCGGCAGCTCGTGGCTACAAGATTATTTTGACCATGCCCGAGACCATGAGCGTGGAGCGTCGCAACCTGCTGAAGGCGTATGGCGCACAGCTGGTGCTCACCGATGGCGCCAAGGGCATGAAGGGCGCTATCGAGAAGGCTAATGAGCTGGCAGCGGCTACCCCGGGCAGCTTCATCCCCGGTCAATTCGTGAACCCGGCTAACCCGGCTATCCATAGAGCTACCACCGGTCCCGAAATCTGGGCCGATACTGATGGCAAGGTAGATATTTTCGTAGCTGGCGTTGGTACCGGCGGTACCCTTTCCGGCGTAGGCGAATACTTAAAAGCTCAGAACCCCAACGTGAAGATTGTGGCTGTGGAGCCTGCTGGTTCTCCCGTTCTGTCCAAGGGCGTAGCCGGTCCTCACAAGATCCAAGGCATTGGCGCAGGCTTCGTTCCTGATACTCTGAATACGAAGATTTACGATGAGATTATCGCTGTAGAAAACGAGGACGCTTTTACCACCGGTCGTGCCATCGCTCGTAAGGAGGGCGTGCTTATCGGTATCTCCAGCGGCGCAGCGGTCTATGCGGCTACTGTTTTGGCTAAGCGTCCGGAAAACAAGGGCAAGACTATCGTAGCTCTGCTGCCGGATACTGGGGACCGTTATCTGTCGACTCCGCTCTTCAGCGAGTGAAATCTTGGTTTATAGATATCCCCTATATCTATAAATATATTCACATCCCATTTCCTAATTGAGAAGCAGCTTTACCACTTAGCAGCTTCTCTGCATTTCTAGAGCATTATTAAGAAAAACAAAAGAGAAAGCCGTAGCTTCTAGCTACGGCTTAATTTGTTTTAAATGCTGTAATTATTCACGCTACGCGCTTGGTAGTCGTCGATAATGTCCTGCAGGGTAATATTGTCCAAGTAATCGGCGATCACCTTGTTTAAGCCCTGCCACATGGGAAGGGTCATGCAGTCGTTGCGGTGTTCACAGCCCTCAGGATTCCAGTCTAAGCAGGCGATGGGCGTAAGGCTGCCCTCGGTTAAACGCAAAATGCTGCCCACGGTGTAGGAGCTGGGGGGATTTACCAGACGATAACCGCCCTGGAAGCCACGATTGGCCTGGAGAATGTTGGATTGATTTAAAATGGGCACAATTTGCTCCAGGTATTTTTTGGAAATGTTTTGCCGAGAGGCGATATCCTTTAAGGCAATAAAGCCATCCTGCTGGTGCAGGGCTAAATCTATTAACATGCGTAGGGCATAGCGTCCTTTAGTTGAAATTTTCATAGCAAAACCACCTCTACCTAACAATGTGTAATCAGCGTAAGCCTAGTTAAATTATATGCTATTATCAGAAAGTAGTCAATGCTTTCATGCAGCTCTTTTGCAAGGGAGGGAGCATAGGAAATTAGTGTAACATTATTTACGTTAAATCAAGATATAGTAAAACTATAGCAAAATTTCAGAAAAAACATGGACATAAGCAGGATATAGTGTATAATATTATGTAATAAATTTGTGAAATGAGGTGGATTAATTGAAAACCAATCTTCAAAAAGGTATCTTTACTGTGGCGGTTGGCCTAGTATTGTGGTTCCTTCCCGTGCCTGCTGGACTCAAGCCTCAGGCGATGCACATGTTCGCTATCTTCGTAGCGACCATCGTAGGCTTTATTCTCCATCCCCTGCCCATTGGCGCTATCGCGCTGATTTCCGTGGGCTTAACCGGCTTCCTGAAGGTTGTCAAGCCTGCGGAGGCTCTTTCCGGCTTTGGCAATGCTACCATTTGGCTCATTGTTAGCGCCTTCCTCTTTGCTTTGGGCTTCATTAAGTCCGGCCTGGGCAAGCGTATCGCTTATAAAATCATGGCTGCCATCGGCTCCAGCTCCCTGAAGCTTGGCTACACCATGGCTATTACCGACTTTATTATTTCTCCGGCTACCCCCTCCAACACTGCTCGTGGCGGCGGTATCCTGTTCCCCATCGTGCGCAGCCTCTGCGTAGCCTTCGAATCCGAGCCCGATGAGAAGAGCAGAAGAAAAATCGGCTCCTACCTGATGAAGTCCACCTTCCAGGCTGACTGCATCACCTCCTCCATGTTCATTACCTCCGTTGCGCCTAACTCCCTGTGCGTAGCTCTGGCAGCTCAATCCATCGGCGTGAACCTGTCCTGGGGCGGCTGGGCTCTGGCCTGCATCGTTCCCGGCCTTTTGGCGCTGGTGATTTGCCCCTATCTGGTTTATAAGCTGTTCCCGCCTGAATTAAAGGAAACTCCCGAGGCTCCGGAAATCGCTCGCAAGGAATTGGCCGCTATGGGCCCCATGAGCAGCGACGAAAAGACCGTTTTAGGCGTATTCATTCTGGCGCTGGGCCTGTGGGCAACCTCCTCCTTCACCGGCTTCAACGCTACCATGATCGCGCTGGTATGCATCGGTATTATGCTGGCTCGCCATGCTATTGAATGGGAAGACGTTATTAAAGAAAAAGGCGCTTGGGATACTCTGGTATGGATGGGCGGCTTGATGAGCTTGGCCACTGCTCTGAACAAGTCCGGCTTTATCAAATGGTTTGCTAAGATTGTTGCAGCTAATATGGGCGGCATCACCGGCATTACCGCGCTGATTATTCTGTGCTTGATTTATATGTATGCGCACTATGGCTTCGCCAGCCTTTCCGCGCACGTTTCCGCTATGTTCGCCGCCTTCGCGGCTGTAGCGGTAGCTGCAGGCGCTCCGGCAGGCCTCACCGCCATGGCATTGGCTTCTTTGACCGGTATTATGGGCGGCTTGACCCACTATGCAACTGGTCCGGCTCCCATTTACTTTGGCGCTGGCTATTTGACTCAGGCAGAATGGTGGAAGCTCGGCTTTATCTGCTCCATCGTGAACGTAATCTGCTTCCTGGGCGTGGGCACTATCTGGTGGAAAGTGATCGGTTTGTGGTAATAAGTTTATTAAACCTCTCCACCGCTAAAGCGGTCCCCCTCCCCTTTAAAGGGGAGGCATCCCTGTAATTGTACTAAGCATAAAAAATCCCTGCTACCGCAAAGTAGCAGGGATTAGTTTTTTTAGACTAAAGAGCTTAGTAAGTTGCCTCCCCTTTAAAGGGGAGGTGCCGAGCTTGCGAGGCGGAGGGGTTCTTACTTACCTTCAACCAGGGCCATGCCAGCTTCCAAAGCCTTAGTATTAGCTTCCTCGGTTCCTTTGGGAACACGGTTCAGCACAGCCTTCAAAATCGCTTCCTTGGAAACGCATTTGGTCAGGCCGACCACTGCGCCCAAAGCGACGATGTTAGCGAAGAGGGACTTGCCGCACACATTATTAGCGGTATGGGTGATTGGCAGGTCCACACGCTTGCCGTAGTTGCCGGGAACCTCGTCCACGAAGAGGGTATCGGTGATTACAGTGGTGTGCTTATCGCAGTCAGCGGTGTATTTATTGGCAGCCTCCTGGCTCATAACCAGCAGAAAGTCCGGGTCGATAACACGGCTGAAATAAATAGCCTCATCACTGATAATAGCCTCGGCCTTGGAGGAGCCGCCACGGGCTTCCGGGCCATAGGATTGGGATTGAACAGCCAGCTTGTCATCTAAGAGGGCAGCTTCTGCTAAAATGATACCAGCGGTGATTAAGCCTTGGCCGCCGGTGCCGGAAAAACGAAAGCTATGTCTCATGATTATTTACCCTCCTGTGCACGTTTGATAATCTCATCATAAGCTGCGGTGTATTCCTGAACGTCGTTGTTTTCATAGAGCACGCCGATGGGGAATTTGCCGGCAGCAATGGCTTCAGCCTTCTTTTCTTCGTCCATGCGGTCCCAAACAGCCTTGAGCACGCCATGGTCACGCTGCCACATCATCATTTGGGCAGGGCCACCCATTTTGTTTTGACGACCGAAGGAAATGGGGCAAGCGCTGACAACCTCGATAATGGAGAAGCCCTTGTGAGCGATACCCTTAGCGATTACGTCAACCAATTGGGGCACATGATAGGTGGTGCCGCGAGCTACATAGGTTGCACCGGCAGCCTGAGCCAAAGCCAGCAGATTGAAGCTGGGCTCGATGGTAGCGTAGGGAGCGGTGGTAGCCTTGGAGCCTTTGGGAGTCATGGGGGAGTATTGACCGCCGGTCATACCATAAATGCTGTTGTTATACACAACTAAGGTCAAATCGATATTACGACGAGCAGCGTGAATCAGGTGGTTGCCGCCGATAGCGGTGCAGTCACCGTCACCGCTGCACACGATAACATTCAGCTTGGGGTTGCCCATCTTTACGCCGGTAGCGATGGGCAGGGCGCGACCATGCAGGGTGTTGGCAGTGTTAAAGTCCAGATAGCCGGAGCTACGGCTGGAGCAGCCGATGCCGCTGATGATGGCTACATCGTCCTTAGCCAGACCTTGTTTGTCGATAGCCTTTACAATAGCGCCGGTGATAACACCATTGCCGCAGCCGGGGCACCAGATGTGAGGTAGACGGCCCGGACGGAAATATTTAGCGATTAAGTCTTCCATTACGCTCATTCTAATTTTCTCCTCTCATCCGATTAGGCCATAGCCTTTTTAATTTCAGCCAAAAGCTCGGCCGGAGTAGCAGATTCGTTGTCATATTTAGCGAACAGGCTTACAGGAACCTTGCCGGCTACAGCGCGTTCAACCTCTAGTACATATTGACCGCAGTTGAGCTCGTGTACCAGAATGCCCTTAACCTTGCCTGCCAAATCCTGCATTTGCTTTTCAGCGAAGGGCCAGATGGTGATGGGGCGTACAAAGCCTACCTTCAGGCCTTCAGCGCGAGCCATATCGATGGCTTCATAAGCGGTACGAGCAGCACCGCCGAAAGCGACTACGGCGAATTCTGCATCTTCCATGCAGTAGTTTTCTACTTGTACGATATCGTCCAGATTATCGGTGAGCTTGGTGCGCAGACGGTCCTGGGATTCCTTGGTAGCGGCGCCGGTGCCCTTGGGGAAGCCGGTCTCGTCATGCACAAGGCCGGTTACATGCCAGCGATAGCCGCTGCCGAAGGGAGCCATAGCCGGAATCTTGGAGCCATCCTCGCAGCCATAAGCCTTGTAGTCCTCGGGAGCGCAGGTGGGCATTTTGCGTTCTGCTTGAGGGATTTCGTCATAGTTATCGGGTAGCTCGATTTTTTCGCGCATATGGCCGATAACCTCGTCCATTAAGAGGATAACGGGGCAACGATATTTTTCGGACAGAGCTACTGCACGCAGGGTCAGCTCGAAGCATTCAGGAACGCTGGAGGGAGAAATAGTAATCAGCCAGTGGTCACCGTGGGTGCCCCAACGGGTTTGCATTACTTCGCCCTGAGCGGGGGAGGTGGGTTGGCCGGTGGCCGGGCCCACACGTTGCACGTTCACGATTACGCAGGGGATTTCCGCGATGCAGGCCAAGCCCAGCATTTCCTGCTTCAGGGAGAAGCCGGGGCCGCTGGTAGCGGTCATAGCCTTTTTGCCGGCCATGGAGGCGCCGATAACGGTGCCGAGACCTGCGATTTCGTCTTCGGTTTGCATGAATTTGCCGCCTACCTGGGGCAGACGCAGAGCTAATTGTTCAGCGATTTCGGTGGAAGGGGTGATCGGATAACCGCCGTAGAATTTTACGCCGGCAGCAATCGCGCCCTCGACAACTGCTTGGTTACCTTGTAACAGCAGGATTCTTGACATGGGTAACTCACTCCTTTTTTATTTATCAAGTAAGATAGCATAATCCGGGCAGCGCATTTCGCATTGACCGCATTTAATGCAATTTTCTTCAGCCACGGCTTCGACCTTGCCGACTTCATTGACTGCTAAAACCTTTTTCGGGCAAAACGCTGCGCAAATGCCGCAGCCCTTGCAGCGCTTGGTGATGATTTTTAAGCTCATATGGTGACCTCCTCCTTATGAAACCTTTAATACAAGAGCATAGAACAGCCTATAATATATTATATCAAAAAAAGCTTTGTAATAAAGTGTTTTTTTATGTTTTTCTTTACAAAATAGCATGGTTTAGGCTGTGCATACAGTATTTTTTCTAGAAAAACCAGGGGTGAATGACTAGAATTTAAGGACTAAATAAGCTATAATAGTAAGAATAAAGAGAACGGAATTTTCTAACGAAGGAGGTATGATGGTGAAACTGGATAAGGCATTGCCCAAGGATTTACGCATCCTCCAGGCAGCGGAGAAAATCTTCTCCATGTACGGCTACGAGAAGGCGACCTTGGACGAAATTATCGCTCTTGCCGATGTGGGCAAGGGAACGGTCTATAAATATTTTGGCAATAAGGAGCAGCTTTTCTATAAGCTGGTGGCTGAAAAGAATAAGCCCTTCGTGAAGCGTTTGCGGCAGGCTGTGGTCGGTAAAAGCTCCCTGAAGGAGAAAATGTACGCTTATTTTTGTGAATTTGTGCGCTTTTATTACGAGAACAGCGCTTTGTGGCAGATTATTTGTTTTGAGATGCTGGGCGCCTCCAACGCCTGCCGGGTGCAGAAGGTGGATGGCGTGTACCGAGTGCTGCCCCGCTATAGCCAAATTCAAATTTCTGCGGAGCTGGAGGAGCGCATACTCCGTTACCACGAGCTCTTGCAGCAGGAATACGAGATTTTAGAGAATATTATTGGTGAGGGCTTTGCTAGCGGCCAGCTCAAAGGAACGGGCGATCTGGAAACCTCCAGTAAATATATTTTCTTTGGGGTGGCTATGAGCATTTTTAACCCCACCCAATCCCTCAAGCAAAAAATGCAGGCGGAAAAGGCTGCGGAAATTATCGTGGATCGCTACCTGTACGGCGAGGCCGTAGTGTGATATAATAAAACAGGTTATTTCTAAAAATCAAGCTTGGAGCGTACTGCCCTAGCTTCATTAAACAATCATAGGATGGTGAAAAAATGAAAGTATCTGCTGAAGACGTAAAGCATATTGCGCAGCTTTCCCGTTTAACCGTTCCTGCATCTGAGATGGAAGTGTTCACCGAGCAATTCAACCAGATCCTGAACTATGCCGATATTCTTGAAAAAATTGATACCACCGGTATCGAGCCCACTCCCTACGTGCTGCCCGTCAGCAACGTATTGCGTGAGGACGTTGTTAAAGAGGGCGTATCCCACGAGGATGCTTTGAAGAACGCTCCGGCTGTTCATAACGACGGCTTTAAGGTACCCCGCGTAATCGATTAAGAAGGAGGCAACACTGTGGAACTGTATAAACTTACGGCGCACGAGCTCCATGATAAGCTCGTTAAGAAAGAAGTCAGCTCCGTCGAATTGACCAACGCTCTTTATGAGCGCATCGACGCAGTTGAAGATAAGGTTAACGCTTATGTAACCTTGGATAAAGAAAACGCTTTGGCGCAGGCCGCGAAGGTGGATGCGAAAATCGCCGCCGGCGAAGAAATCGCTACCTTGGCTGGTGTGCCCGGCGCTATTAAGGACAATATTTGCACTAAGGGCTTACTGACTACCTGCTCTTCTAAAATGCTGAGCAACGTAGTGCCTATTTATGATGCCCATGTTATTAAAAATCTCCGCGCTGACGAGACCATTTTCCTGGGCAAGACCAATATGGACGAATTCGCCATGGGCTCCACCACTGAGACCTCCTATTATGGTCCCACCCATAACCCCTGGAATTTGGAGCGCGTTCCTGGTGGCTCCTCCGGCGGTAGCGCCGCAGCTATCGCTGCCGGCGAAGCTATTTGGACATTGGGCTCCGATACCGGCGGCTCCATTCGTCAACCGGCTTCCTTTAACGGCTGCGTTGGTATTAAGCCCACCTATGGCCGTGTATCCCGTTATGGCTGCGTAGCTTTCGCTTCCTCCTTGGACCAAATCGGACCTATCACCCGTGACGTGACCGACGCTGCTATCGTGCTGAATACCATTTGCGGCAAGGACGAAATGGACTCCACCTCTCTGGATGTGGCTGTGCCTGACTTCACAAAGGCGCTGCGCTCCGACGTGAAGGGCCTGCGCATTGGCCTGCCCAAGGAATATTTCGGCGAAGGCATCGACCCCGAGGTTAAGGCCGAAATCATGAAGGCTGTAAAGAAATACGAGGAGCTGGGAGCTGAAATTGTAGAGGTTTCCCTGCCCCATACCGAATACGCTGTTATTACCTACTACATCATCGCTCCGGCAGAGGCTTCCGCTAACCTGGCCCGCTATGACGGCGTGCGCTATGGCTACCGCAATCTGAACGCTACCTCAGCTCCGGAAATGACCACCATGAGCCGTACCGAGGGCTTCGGCCTGGAGGTACGCCGCCGCATTATGCTGGGTACCTATGTACTGTCCAGCGGCTACTATGATGCTTACTACAACAAGGCTATGCAGGTGCGTACTCTGATTCGTCGTGACTTCGAGGCTGCCTTTGAAAAATGCGATGTACTGCTGACCCCGACCTCTCCTGTTCCTGCCTACAAGATTGATGGCAAGATGGATCCGCTGACCATTTATATGCTGGACGTAACGACCATTCCTGTGAACATGGCCGGCCTGCCCGGTATCTCCATCCCCTGCGGCTTCGCTAAGGACGGCATGCCCATTGGTATGCAATTGATCGGCAAGGTGCTGGACGAAGAGACTATTTTGCGTGCTGCTTATACCTTTGAACAAGCAACCGAATATCATAAAGTGTTCGCACCGCTGGGAGGTAACAAATAATGACTAGATATATTACCGTTATCGGCCTGGAGGTCCATGCCGAGCTGAAAACCAAAACTAAAGCCTTCTGCAGCTGCTCCACCGAGTTCGGCAGCACTCCCAATACTCATGTATGCCCCGTATGCTTGGGTATGCCCGGGGCTCTGCCCGTGCTGAATAAGCAGGTTGTGGACTTCGCTATTAAGGCTGGCTTGGCCTTGAACTGCAATATTCAAAAATACAATAAATTTGACCGTAAGAACTATTTCTATCCAGATTTGGCTAAGAACTATCAGATTTCCCAATTCGATAAACCCATTTGCCTGGGCGGTCATATCGACATCGTGGTTGAGGGCGAGCATAAGCGCATTGGCATCACCCGTATCCACATGGAGGAGGACGCTGGCAAGCTGAACCATAGCGGCGCTACTATTTCCACCTCCGACTCCTCCGCGGTCGACTATAACCGCGCCGGCGTGCCCTTGATCGAAATCGTTTCCGAGCCCGATATGCGCAGTGCCGCTGAAGCCCGCGCTTATATGGAAAACCTGAAGGCTATCTTGGAATATACCGATGTATGCGACTGCAAGATGCAGGAAGGCAGTCTGCGCTGCGATGCCAACATCTCTATTATGCCCGAGGGCGCTAAGGAATTCGGTACTCGCGCCGAAATCAAGAACCTGAACTCCTTCCGCGCTTTGGAGCGCGCTATTAACTACGAGGTAGAGCGTCAAAAAGAAATTCTGGAAGACGGCGGCCACGTGGTGCAAGAAACCCGTACCTGGGATGAGGCTAATGGTGTAACCCTGTCCATGCGCTCCAAGGAAGAGGCTCATGACTATCGTTATTTCCCCGAGCCCGACCTGGTTCCCGTGCAATTGGATGACGCTTGGATCGAGCGTATTCGCGAAACCCTGCCGGAGCTGCCGGCGCAACGCCAAGCACGCCTGATGAGCGAGCATGGCTTGCCAGAATATGACGCTTCTCAAATCGTTTCTACCAAGGCTATGGCTGAATATTTTGATGAAGCAGTGAAGACCGCCAAGGATAGCAAGGGCGTTTCCAACTGGCTGCTGGGCGATGTTTCCGCTTATATGAACAACGAGGGCATTACCATTAGCGAGTTTAAGGTCGCTCCTGCTCATTTGGCAGAGCTGGTTAACCTAACTAAGGAAGGCGTGCTCTCCAGCAAGCTGGCTAAGAAGGTTTTCGCTGAAATGCTCAAGAGCGACGAGTCTCCTAAGGCTTTGGTTAAGAAGCTGGGCCTGGAGCAGGTGAGCGATGAGGGTGCTATTCTGAAGCTGGTTGAAGAAACCATCGCTGAGAATCCCCAATCCGTAATCGACTACAAGAACGGCAAGGACAAGGCTATCGGCTTCCTGGTTGGTCAGATCATGAAGAAGTCCCGTGGCAAGGCTAACCCGGGCATGGTTACTAAGATGCTGAAGGAAAAGATGGTGTAATTTCTGGCGCTTTCTGAATTGTAATCAGTTTTAAAGAGAATTAAAGCTAGCGTTGCTGACTGTAAGAAGTCAGTTACGCTAGTTTTTTTGTTGTATATAAAGGGAACGGTTGATCCATGCCGCGTTTGGGGGTAGGGGTGTAAGAATAATATTCTTTTAGGTATATTCACAGGAATGATAAATTAATACTAAATTTGTTTTTTTATGTAAACAATGATGGCTTTCGCTTTGGACATATGCCAAGGGATACTTTAGAAAACAATGTCTATCATTGGGGGATTTTATATATATTCTAATTATGGCGTGGCTTGTGTAGCGATAAAAAGAAATGTATAATTAGAATAGCAATTTCTGGTGAAGGGAGAGAGTGTAATGAGTGATTCTATAAAAGCGCTTCAGCAAGAAATTATAGCATTCAGGGATGAAAGAAATTGGAAACAGTTTCATAATCCTAAGGATTTAGCCATATCTATAGCCCTAGAAGCCGCAGAATTACTTGAAGTATTTCAATGGTCTGGAGCGGATGTATCAGCAGATAAAAAGTTAGACAAGATAAAAGAAGAGCTAGCTGATGTATTAATATATAGTTGTATTATGGCTAATGATCTGGGACTTTCAATTGATGAGATCGTGCAGGCTAAAATAGATGTGAATAAGAGAAAATATCCTGTTAATAAAGCTTATGGCAGTGCCAAAAAATATACGGATTTTTAGGTGGGAGCGCATAATATGATTGTGTATGACGGATTAAAGAGTGATTTTCTCCGCAGTGTTGAGAATGATACTATTGCCATGGAAATTGAAGCTAATGTTAGGCAAAAAATGGGTCTGCATCCATCCAAAAATGAATTTCAATCCTGGAATAATTCATTAAATTATATGTATAAGGTAATGACGGATAGCTTGATTCCGTCAAATGCAGGAATTGCGATTGAGTATAATGTTCCGCAGACATCGAAAAGAGTCGATTTTATGATTACTGGTTACGATGAAAGCCATACCCCGGGCATGGTTATCGTTGAATTGAAGCAGTGGAGTGAGTTGAAAAAGGTGGCCGACTCTGATGCTTTAGTGGAAACCTTTACCGGGGGAGCGATACGTAGGGTAGTACATCCTTCTTACCAAGCGTGGTCCTATGCTCAACTAATCTCTGATTACAGCCTTGCGCTTTTTTGCATAATTATTATAGACAAGCGCCAGATCCTCTAGATGACCCCCAATATGATGATTATACTAGCGAAGCACCAGCTTTCACCATGGGGCAGGTTAATACTCTACGCAATTTCATCAAGTCATTTGTAAAATACGGCGATAATAAAGAAATATTGTACGAAATAGATCATGGTAAGATCAGACCATCCAAAAGCTTGCAGGATGCGATAGCGTCTATGCTAAAGGGTAATAAGGAATTTATTATGATCGATGAGCAAAAAGAAGTCTATGATGAAATATTGAAGCAGGCGAAGGCCTGTCAAAAAGATCATAAGAAACGTACCATTATTTGTCAGGGCGGACCTGGTACTGGAAAAAGTGTTATTGCCATTAATTTGCTTTCTGCATTGACACATAATGGACAGTTTGTGCAATATGTATCCAAAAATAGTGCACCTAGACAAGTGTATTCCGCCAAGCTCAAGGGCAGTATTAAGAAAAGCTCCGTGGATAATATGTTTAAGGGCTCGGGTAGCTATACCGAGGTGTCTAAAAATATGATTCATACTGTGCTTGTTGATGAGGCACATCGATTAGCTGCCAAATCAGGCATGTTTCATAATAAGGGCGAGAATCAGATAAAAGAACTTATTCATTCGGCAGCTTGTTCAGTTTTCTTTATAGATGAAAGCCAGCGAGTTACCATGGATGATATTGGTTCCGTTGCTGCTATTGAAAAATATGCAGAGATGGAAAAATCTGAAGTCACGAAAATGGAGTTGATTTCGCAATTTAGGTGTAATGGCTCTAATGGATATCTTGCTTGGCTCGATAATTTGTTGGAGATTAGGCAAACTGCGAATTATAATCTGGAGGGGATTGACTATGATTTTTGTGTATGTCCATCTCCAGAAGTTTTAAGAGATAAGATTTTAGAGAAGAATAAAAAGACCAATAAAGCCAGAATACTTGCAGGCTACTGTTGGAATTGGCCCAAGGAAGGGCGTAATGATACCAATTATCACGATATACGTATAGGTGATTTTGAGATAAGCTGGAATTTGTCCGATGGTAAAGCTTTTGCCATCAGTGAAACCTCTGTAAATGAAGCTGGTTGCATTCATACTACCCAGGGCTTGGAGTTTGATTATGTGGGTGTTATTATTGGTGATGACATGCGGTATGAAAATGGACATGTTATTACTGATTTTACTAAAAGAGCATCTACTGACCAGTCCATTAAAGGGCTAAAGTCTCTGTATAGAGAGGATAAGGAAATGGCCTTAGCAAGGGCGGAAGAGATTATTAAAAATACATATCGTACCTTGATGACTAGGGGCATGAAGGGCTGTTATATTTATTGCACTGATAAGGCTTTAAGTGATTATATTCAAAGCAGGCTTCCTCATAAAGTTATTACTTATCCAATGGTTGGAGAACATCAAGGCCTGCAGGCTGCTGAAAGCAGAGCCTTTTATGGAAAAAATGAACAGAAAGAGTAATAGTAAAAAAACGACCTTAGGGAAAGCATTAGTGCTCCAGCACGGTGAGAAGATGATTGTGGTAATTAGAACTCTCGCTACGCTGGGGTGCTTGTTTTATATGGGAGCAGAGTGACCAAGTCAGCGAATAAAAATGTTACAATTTGTTCGTAATATAAACTGTTGTATAATATAGAGAAAAGTTGTATAATATATTTAGTTGCAGCGGTAGCCTTGCAGGCACAGTTTAGTGCGTGTGAGGAGCTTCTGCCCGAACGTGCGGTTCGGTTGGCACCTGTCAGAGCTTGACAGGTGCTTTTTTGCTATATGGGTGGATTTACGAAGGAGGAGGCGATTTCATTGGGGGAGTTTTACAAAATTATCATGCAAGAAGTAAGAAGATTATGCTATAATTAAGGAGGAGAGAAGATGAGTGATTGCGTTCCTGAAACTACTAACGATAGTCTGCTGGCCGCTAAGGAAAAGCTACTTCAGCAGATTCAGACTATGAATTTATTCGATGATGTTTTCACAGCCGTTATCTTTAAGGATGAGGGTGCATGTCGGCATCTGGTACGTGAGCTGATGCAAAATCCCACGCTTAGGCTCATTGCGGTCCGCACACAGGATGATATTCCCCAACTGATAAGCAAAAGTCCTAGGCTGGATATTGTGGCGGAGGATGCAGAGGGCACTCTATATGAAATCGAGGTGCAGCGCTTGGAGGAGCCGGCACCGGCGCGAAGGGTGCGCTATTACACTTCTGTGATGGATAGTGAGCTTTTGCGCAAGGGAGTGGGCTATGACAAGCTGCCGGAGGTGTATCTTTTCTATATATCTGAAAAGGACATCTGGTGTAATGGGCATACTGTTTATCATGTGCAGCAGTCATTA
>SFCN01000099.1 GCA_004558595.1 Phascolarctobacterium sp.
ATGCACGTCAGGGACAGGCAATCAGAGAAAAAGGGGATTTGGAAACTTTTGACCGGATCGTCGCTGAAAAGGAAAAGCTGATCAATGATCTTATGGCGCTCGACAATGGATTTGAAGAAGTGTATGACCGCATTACTATGGAATATCCGGATATTAGTAAGGGTACTGTTTATCGTAATCTGAATAGCCTAGTGGAAAGCGGCCTGCTGAGCAAGGTTTCCGTTCCCAGTGGCGCTGACCGTTTTGACCATATTTTGGCAAGACATTATCATATTAAGTGCACTGAGTGTGGTAAGTTCATGAATGTGGAAAATTTTGATTATATTCCCGACATGGACGAAAAGGTTGCAGCTGTAACCGGTTACAAGATGAATCACCACGATATCGTTTTCAGCGGCGTATGCCCTGAGTGCCAAAAGCTGGAGCATTTGCATACCGAAAGCGAAAATGTTTTAGGTGAGGATAAAAACTAATTAACCTTAAAGGTCAAGGAGGAAAATAATTATGGAATTAAAGGGTAGCAAAACCGAACAAAATTTGATGACTGCTTTTGCTGGCGAGTCCCAAGCGCATGTGAAATATGGTTATTATGCAAGCCAAGCTAATAAGGATGGCTATAACCAAATCGGTGCTATTTTCAGCGAAACCGCTGGTAACGAAAAAGAGCATGCTAAGCTGTGGTTCAAGGCCCTGCATGGTGGCAGCGTTCCTAAGACCATGGAAAATCTGCGTGACGCAGCTGCTGGCGAGAACTACGAATGGACCGAAATGTATGCTGAATTCGCCAAAACGGCTAAGGAAGAGGGCTTCGACCGTCTGGCTATGCAATTTGAAGAGGTTGGCAAAATCGAAAAAGAGCATGAAGAACGCTATCGCGCTTTGATCGCTAACATTGAAAATGACCGCGTATTCAAACGCGAAGAGAAGAAGGTTTGGATTTGCACCAACTGCGGTAAAATCGTTGTTGCTGAACAAGCTCCGGAAAAATGCCCGGTTTGCGACCATCCGCAAGGATATTTCGAACTGAAGGTTATCAACTACTAATCCCATAGGTTATAGGCCCGTGCTTGGGAATGAGAAAAGCGCTCCGCTGCTAGCGGAGCGCTTTTTGTATGCTGATTATAATAAAATGTAGTTAATGCTGTGGCCTTGGGCTTCCAGTAGCTGCACTAACTCTTGGCAGCGGAGCCACACAGTGGCTGTATTGCTGGCCAAGGGGACGGCAATGGTGTTTTCTTTTAGCGTGCTAGCGAAAAAGGTCTGCACTCGATGCTGGTCATCCTGTAAAAGCCCAAAGGGGGTGACGGCTCCGGGGGTAAGACCTAGAAGCTGGGCCAGCTCGGCAGGGGTGGCCATAGTGAGGCGACGGGAGCCGATTTTTACGCGTAGCTGCTTTAAATCAAGTTGCTTATCTAAGGGGAGCACTACTAAATAAAAGCTGGCGTGCTTGTCATCAGTCAGAAGAAGGCTTTTGACGGCGGCCTCAGCGTTGGGCAGGCCAAGGGCCTCGCCCTCCGCTACGGTATAAATGGGCTCGTGCTTACGCACTGTATAATCGATATGCTGCTCCTCTAGTAAATCAAGCAGAGCTTGTTCGGTCAATATCATCAAATCATCCTCACTGTTTTATAGGTTTATATATTATGGTGGGCTTGGAGACGGGGCGTAAGCTCAGCTACGTCGCTTAAGGTAATTATAGCATATGTAGCCTAAATAAAATAGGCGTGAATAGAGTCCCTTGGCAAAAACTCCTGTTGGTTTTACTAGAGGCAGAAGGTTTGCGTTTTTTATGCGAATAGTATGGTATAATATTGCTATGTAAGATAGCAGGACAATAGGGAAGTATCTTTATGGCTTAATCTAGAATGGGTAGGGGAGAGGTGTGAATCATGCCGTTAAAAATAGTCAGAAACAACATTGTTCATATGCATGCAGATGCTATCGTGAACACTGCTAATCCATATCCGGTTGTAGGTAGTGGAGTTGATGCTAAAATCTATCAAGCAGCTGGCTTGGAAGAGCTGCTGGAAGCAAGGCAAAAAATTGGCAGTATCCCTGCTGGTCAGGCAGTGATTACACCTGCCTATAAGCTCAACGCCAAGTATATCATTCATGCGGTGAGCCCCTGTTGGCGTGGAGGTCATAATTGCGAGGCAAAGCTCTTAGAGAGCACCTATGAAAGCATTATGGAATTGGCCGTGCAGCATGAATGCCGCAGTGTGGCCATGCCCCTGTTGGCAACTGGCAATAACCATTTTCCTCGGGGCATGTCTCTGGATTTAGCGGTGAAAGTAGCTACGAAGTATATTGATGCTTTGGACCAGTTGGATAAAGAAGAGTTCACTGTTTATTTGGTCATATACGATGCTGCTTCCTTTACCGTGACTCAAGACCGCTTTGCTGAGTTAAATGAATATATTGATGAGCATTTTGCTGTTTCCGATAAAATGCTTTGTGAGTGCTTAGAGTGTGATTATCTGCCGGAGCGTGCTTATAGAGAGAAAAATATTAGGATAGAAGATAACCTTGTTCTTGGTAATGTTCCTAAGGTCGCTTATGCCAAGGCAAGTGTAAAGGTTTGGGATGAGTTTATACGGAAGGAGCAAATGGAAAGCTTTTCTGACCATTTGTTTAAGCTCATCAACAAAAAGGGCTTTACGGATACGGAAGTATATAAACGAGCTAACATCGACAGACGCCTTTTCTCGAAGCTTCGGAAAAAGAACTATACACCCCATAAAAAGACCATTTTTGCTTTGCTGCTAGCTTTGAAACTAAATATGGATGAAGCGATGGATCTCATGCGTTATGCGGGTATAACCTTTGCTCCCAATAGTATTACGGATCTTGCTGTGCAGTGGTTTTTGAGCAAAAAGATGTATGATGTTATTGAGCTCAACATTTTTCTAGCTAATCGTGGTGAGGAGCCCTTGAATTAAATGTCGCTTTGGCGGCGACCAATTAAAAAGCCTTCTTTGCTATAATGAAGTCATCAAAGCAAAGGAGGCATGAGAATGAATACGGGAAAAAAGCTGTTTCTGTGTGCGGGACTGCTGGCATTCTTCCTGTCGGTATCGGCACAGTCCTACTCATTGCGTACCAATGTGATCGGTCTGGCAACGACCAACCTGAATCTGGAGGCTTCCATGACGCTGAACCGTAAATGGTCACTGCACCTGCCCGTGCAGTACAACCCGTTCAAGTTCGGCCGCAACCGGCAGTTCCGCAATTTCTATGCGGCCCCCGGAGTACGCTACTGGCTGCTGGAAAGCTACATGGGCGGATTCATCGGCATGTACGGTACGGCCGGCACCTACAGCGTGGGGAACCTGTTCGGCAACAAGTACCGCTACGAGGGGGAAGGCTACGGAGTAGGTTTAAGTATCGGGAAGGCCTACCAGATAGGCAGGCGCTGGAACCTTGAATGGGAAGCCGGTGCGGGTGCCGTATGGCTGGCTTATGACAAATATCTGTGCAAACGCTGCGGGGACCTTGTCGGACAGGAGTACGGCTGGCATTTTCTTCCGACCCGTGCAGCTCTCAATGTCGTGTATCTTTTTTAAGCGGGAAGGATGAGGACTACAAGACGTATCATACCGTTTGCACTGCTCTCGGGCCTGCTCCTTTCCTGCGGATCGGAGCACCGTCTGGCACGCGTGCGCATCTCGCAGCCCGGGGTGAGGGAGGCGACAACGGATCCGGCCTGCAAGGTGCCGGAACAGATAGCATGGACGGACGACAAGGGTGAGCGGCATATCGTCACGCGGGCCGAGAAAGACAGCGTGACCGGTGAGGAGATCACTTCCGTGGAACTGTCCGAAATTACCGTTATGGCCAGAAGCAAGCAGGTGGCTGAACGCAACGGGAAGATAAACCTGGATTTTGTCGTGACGGTTCCGGGAGAATTGGTCAGCAACAAGTGGCAACTCCAGCTGGCCCCGGTGGCCTACAAGCCTTCGGATACGTTATATCTGGACAGGATCTTCCTTTCAGGGGCTGACTTTGCCAAGATGCAGAAAAGAGGCTATATGCGCTACCAGGCGTTCATCAACTCCATCATACCCGACAGCCTGTACCTGCAGAAACTGTTCGACGGGAAAGGCTACAGGAAGGCACTGGCCGAACTGGAAGAGGAATACTTCCAGGCCTGGAAGCACGAGGTGCTGCAGAAAGAACGCTGGATTGACTGGTCGGACAAGGCCAATGCCCGGTTTGCCC
>SFCN01000100.1 GCA_004558595.1 Phascolarctobacterium sp.
TGATTTTATGGTGCACTCTCTTATGCTTGTCGCCCATGGCCGCTACCTTCACGCATGATGGGCAATACATAACACTATAAAACGACTTTGTATATGTCCCTGTCTCTAAATAAATTTCTGTTAGGCCACCTTTGGCTTTTTGTGTGATGGTCTGCACCACGCTCAAATCGGTGCAGCTCATTATCAGTTTTCCCTGCCTGCCCAACGTGGTATACATGCTCGTATCCTCGTTTATCCTGCCAAAAAACTGAAAGGGCTTATCTGCATCACAGAAAAAGCAATTCATGGCCTTGCGCAATACTTTCTCTTGAAGGCGTTTATTTTTGGCCCCTCCAATAAAATCCCCTGCCTGTGTCATGGCTACGACCAGGGCTTTGCTATCCTCCAGCCACTTTACCATGGCGCCGAATAACCTATCCAATTGCCTCGGCACATATGCCCTTAATATTTTCCCATTCTCAATGACGCGATAATTGAACGCATTATAATCATCGTCCAACTCCAGAAAATACTTTACCCCTAGCTCCCTTGCAATATCATGGCAGGCATTGCGGGCCCATAATACTACATTGTTATTGCCTCCTGCGTCCCCATAATCACTGACGCTAATATAATGGGCCTTGCAAAATACCACAACCATGTCCCCGTACAGCCTTCTATACTCGTCTAGCTGGTCGTCCTGGTCATCGCATAAAATAAATATCTTACCTGTGTAATTGCCATCCTTGAGGGCCTTTAGGGTTTTGATGTTGCCTGCCCTTCCGTGACTCAATATCAATACCGCAAAATCATCTCGCATCTCGCTCCCTCCAATCACGCTTCGTGCCCTTCCAATCACGCATAGCCATCCTCTTGGATGCACTCGGCCACTGTTTTTGACAACTCCACATAGCCCTTGGCGATTGCATCCTCAAAATCGATAATCACAAGGGCACTGTCCTCGAATAACTCCTGCACCTTTTTAGGGGCCTGTGCGTAATACTCGGCAATATACTTGTAATTAAAGCCATAATGCCTTGTTGCGGCCATAAAAAGGAACTTTTTTACCTCTTCCGGCACATCTGCCATGCGGATCCGTTCGTTTAACTGCTCGGCTTTGCTGGCATCAACACACATTTTCAATGTCACCGTCTCGCCCGTAGGCTCGTACTGGGGGATTTTTACCTCTTTGGTGTAGGTCAAATCCTCTTCCTCGTCCCCTAATTCTTCAAAACCGAAGTCGCTCATATCAATATCGATAATGTCGGCCAACTCCTGCTCCAATAAATCAACATCCCATTCGGCCAGCTCTGAAAGCTTATTGTCGGCCAATCTGAATGCCTTTACCTGTTCGTCAGTCAGTGCATCCACTCGGATGCAGGGCACACTATCCATTTTTAATTTCAGTGCGGCCTTCAATCTGGTATGGCCTGCCACCACGATGTTGTTCTTATCAATGACAATGGGATTGATAAAGCCAAACTCACGAATGCTATTGGCCACCTTTGCCACCGCTTTGTCGTTCTTCCTTGGATTGTTCTCGTACGGTACTAATTTCCCGACCTTGATTTTCTCAATCTGCATTTTAATGCCTCCTAAACCCGTCGAATTCGACCACTTTTGCAAATAAAAAAGCAACTTGCATAAAATGCAAATTGCTCTGTTTTTGGGGGTGTGCCCCTCCTGCGCTGATAGGACGGGCACATTTTTTGTTTTTATCACACACCATGATGCTGGCGATGATTGCGTGCCCCGCTCATGGGGCATGTTGAAAAAGGAGATGATTTTCTTAATCTTGCCGAACACTCATTTTCCCAAGCTCTAAAAGCTCATAATGATTATACCACATATAAAAAACGGCGTTTTGTCTTGACAAAATATGCTAGCACTTTGTGAACTTTTTTTGAATTAAGTTCAATCCATATGCCACTCCCTCTGCGAATGTCATAACATCAAGGCGCATCACGTATAGTGTTGACCTGCTTACACCCAAATCGGCCATGGTTTCGTCCAGGCTCTGGCCCTCCTCAAAAATCTTGACAATCATTCGGCCCTGTAACCCATCTTCGTAATGCTCTTTGACAATATCCACCAATCGGAGCCACTTTTCAGGGGTGCGCAGATTGAATGTGCGCCCACATCCGTACTCTACCAACACATTCTGCAGCTCGGTCACATTTTTAATGGCCCTAGCAGCCACAGGGTCGCCTTTTGAGCAACTTTTTTGGCCTGCCCTAGTACTTATATCCCCTGCATCGTTTCGGCTCTCATAAACGGCCCTACGGATGCCCTGCTCGTTTCTTAATACCCATTCGACAAGGTTATTGTTTTTCATTCTCCTGCCCTCACTTTTTCCAATTCTTGATGATTGATTTTTCCTTCGATATGGTCATCTTGTCATGGGCCCACGCTTTTGCTCTTGCCTCCCTAAGCTTGCGCTGGGCCTCTGTCCAATCCTTATAACGACTACAAAGAGCGTGGCAATTTAGGCTACGCTCTTTGCAATCCATACATGGGGAACTCATTTAAAACGGAATACCATCCATGTCGGGGTATTCTTCTCCCATGCTCTCAAATCCGCTGGAGGCTTTGGCTTGAGGCTTGGCCTTTGCATCCCCTGCTTTTTCGATAAACTCAAATCTATCTGCCACGACTTCACTTACCCAATGTTTCTGGCCATCCTTGCCATCATAGCTGCGTATCTGCAACCTACCCTCGACAAGCACCCTGTGGCCCTTTTGCACATAATTGCCAATCGTCTCGGCTGGCTTGCCCCAAATCACTACAGGTATGAAGTCTGCCTCTTTTTTGCCATCCTGCCCCGTGAACGGCCTATCTACGGCCATGGTGAAGGATGCAACTACCTTGCCCGTATTGGTGTATCTGACTTCAGGCTCTTTGGTCAATCTGCCAAGCAGTATAATTCTGTTCATTATGCCACCTCTTTTTGGGCCTCAAATAAATTGCCCTGTGCTCTATGGCCTGCAATGTATTTACGGGCCTCGCTCTCCAATTCCTCAATCGCATCGATGCAGTCCTCCGGCATCAACACTTTATTGTCCGGCTCGGCATCTTCGCTATACATCTCGAATGCTTTGTTGGGGGTGTTGATATTCAATGGTGCATTGCTATTTTCAAGCATCATGGCTGCTGTGATAGTTGCACCCTTTGTTTCGTTAGGGCCTCCGTAATTCAGTGATACACTCTTAACATCAATGCGCTTTACATACTCACTCGGCAACTCGCAAATCAGCACCACATATTCGGCCAATGCGGCCATGGACTTGATAAATTCAGGCCTCGGCTTCTCTGTGCAACGTACCGTGTACTCGTCCTCATAATTTTTGCCCTTTTGATATGCAATATACACGCCACCCTTTTCGGGATTGTATTTAATCTTGGTAAAGCGGATGCGCCCCACAT
Organism: Phascolarctobacterium sp.; assembly: GCA_004558595.1. Taxonomy (GTDB): domain Bacteria; phylum Bacillota; class Negativicutes; order Acidaminococcales; family Acidaminococcaceae; genus Phascolarctobacterium_A. The sequence goes on from SFCN01000100.1 coordinate 3,403, forward strand.
TGCCTTCCTCGTTCCATTCCTTGATGGCATCACTCTCATTGTCCCTGATTGCTGAATGATGGCCACAATTTTGGCACTCGCAATAGTAGCGGCCTTCCTCACATACCACTTCGGCCTTGCTATCAAGGCATACACTGCACTTGCCCAAGGTAACTTCCTGCTTTTTCTCGAAATCAATCTTTTTGGCCATTCTTCTCTACCCCCTCGATTAACCAATGCAGATAATGTTCTGCTTTTTTCAAATCCTCTAGGCCATTCTTGCCTTTAAACCTCCACACATACTTGATGACGTTGCCTGCGTACACCGCTTCGATGCCCTGAAGGTCACTAACTGCGGCCCTGATGGCGTCTATACATTCAAGGCCACCTTTGCAATAATGGTTCGGACTATTTACATTGTCGTGTATATCTTGACGTGATCCGATGCAGTTGCTGGGATTGCAAGCGGCCTCTTTGGCCTGCTCTGGCTTAAATGGTCCGCTTTGGAATATGCCCTCCGGCAATTTCTTATCAGTGATAAAATCAATGGCGCACCCAAATCCACATGCTATGCTGACATCAAAAGGGCATTCACTGCAATCTTTATGCTTTAGGCATTCCTTGTGTGCAATCTGGGCCATCAATATTGCCCTGTTTTTATTCATGCTCTCGACCTCCTAACACGCCCTAACGTGCCCTTTAATAGGCCTTAATAGGCCCATGGGCACGTTAAAACTTTTTCTGTGCGTGCATGATGCACTTTTATGCTGTTTTTATTATCTTCGTGACCTCACGAAAATATCATTTTGTCGA
>SFCN01000034.1 GCA_004558595.1 Phascolarctobacterium sp.
AGACAGCTTATGGAAAATCCTACGCTTAATATTATTTCCTTTCGTACTCAAGACGATATTCCTATGCTTATCAGCAAAAGTCCTAGATTGGATATTACAGCAGAGGACGATAAAGGTACGATCTATGAAATTGAAATCCAACGCTTAGAAGAGCCTGCGCCGGCACGGCGAGTACGTTATTATTCTTCTGTTATGGATAGTGAGCTTTTACGTAAAGGTGTGGATTATAATAAGCTGCCGGAGGTATATCTGTTCTATATATCTAAAGAGGATATTTGGCGTAGAGGGCAAACGGTCTACAAGTTAGAGCAACTGCTAAGATTTGGCAACGATGTTATTCCTTATGACAACGGGTTGCATACTGTTTATGTAAACGCAGAGATTGACGATGGATCTGATATCGCTAGGCTCATGCAATATTTAAAGACAGCAAAGGCCGGTGATACCAGCCAAGGCGCATTATCAGAACATGTTAATTATCTAAAGTCCCCTGAAGGAGGTCGAGCTAAAATGGGAGAGTTTGAAAGATATTTTACTGAACAAGGTAAAGTCAAAGAAAGATTAATAAGAGTTAAGGCATTAATGGAAAATGCTAAGCTTGGCGCCAATGAAGCAATGCAATTGTTAAGCCTAACCCCTGAAGAACAGCAAGAGATCTTACCTTTGCTGTGATTGGTCGCAGGATGGCTCGTAAATCCATATTAATTAAATTCAGTGCCCTAAGTAGCGTAACAGTCTGCTTGGGGCTCTTGTGTTTTTTACATTAGAAAGCATATCGTTAAAGACTATCCATAAGTAAAAGTGTTAAATTTGATAAGTTTTAGAGAAATTTTCTGAAAAGTACCTTGACGTGGGAGTCATTATAGTATACAATAGCTCTAGTAGCTCTGGAAAAGTGTGCAAAGGCAGGCACATCGGAGCTGCTGTTCACCCCGCTATTATAAAATTTCTGAGGCAAAGGTAGTAAACCACTTGGTAGAGGAAACAAGGCAACTCTTACTGGTCTGTGGTGAGCGAGCCTCTGCAAGGAGATTTTATAATAAATAAATATCTCTCATTGAAGAGGAGGAAATTACAATGAAAAAATCCTTAGTACTCGCAATGGCTATGGCTCTGGGCGTAACTGCTTCCGCTTACGCTGCTAACCCGTTCTCTGACGTTCCGGCTGGCCACTGGGCATATGACAGCATCTCCAAATTGGCTGCTGCTGGCGTTATCGAAGGTTATGGCGACGCTACTTTCGGCGGCGACAAACTGATGACCCGTTATGAAATGGCTCAAATCACCGCTAAAGCTATGGCTAAAGGCGCTAACTGCGACAAACTGGCTGCTGAATTCGCTGACGAACTGGATAACCTGGGCGTTCGCGTTGCTAACCTGGAAAAGAAAGCTGACAATGTAAAGATCACTGGTCAAATCCGTTATGCTTATGCTGATTATGATGACAAAAAAGCCGAGAAGCACACACTGCGTACTCGTCTGTTCGTAAATGGCCAAGTTAATGATGATTGGTCTTACACCGCTCGTCTGCATCAAGAAGATGACCTGAGTGATAATAAAGGTGATGAGGGCGTAAAACTGAATTGGGCGTATGTAACTGGTAAAGTTGGTGGCTTGAAGGTTAATGCTGGTCGTCAAGATTTCAAACTGCACACTGGTGCTGTAGTCGATAATACCTTTGATGGTATTAGTGCTGCATATGGCAAACAAGTTAAAGTAACTGGTTATGCTGGTAAAGCTTGCGACTTCACTCAACAGAATACTGACCGTGTTTACATGGTAGATGTAACCACTAAGTTGGGTGCATTTGATGTGTTTGCTGATTACTTCAAAGTAAACAACGATGTAAACAATGAAGTATACTCCATTGGCGCTGCTACCAAGTTGATCGAAGACTTGAAATTGAGTGCTGAATACATTCGTGGCGATAAAGATAACTGCACTACTGACCAAAATGGTTATGTAGTAGGTTTGGCATACAAAGGTGCTAAAGCATCTGCTGCTGGTACTTGGGGCGTATATGCTAACTACTATAATCAACCGGAAGTTACTTACCTGAAACCGACTATTACTTCTTATGCTAAGGTTCCTGCAAATGATGGCTTCAAGGGCTTTGAAGTTGGTGCTAACTATGCTGTCGCTAAGAACATCGTTGCTGGCGTAAGATACTATGATCTGGAAGCTCGCGAAGGCGATGAAGACGCTCAAACTCTGTGGGGCGAAGTAGTATTCACTTTCTAATTCTAATTAGAAAAGCAACTTACGAACATAAAGCAAACAATAATAAACGGGACTGCGAAAGCAGTCCCGTTTTTGTATGCGAATTTTAGCAAAAAAAGTTTCTTTTTATAGAACGATGTGCTATAATATATGCAAGGTGTTACCATAACGGTAGGCAGTCCCTCTACGGAGGGTGAGCAGCCCTCTGGAGTGAATGGATTTGACTAGCTCAGTCTGTTGGAAAGGAGGGTGATGCCATGAGTATATTAGATGTTATGGCTATTTTAGGCTTTGGCTTAGGATGCTTTAAAACAGGGTATCTCGTTGGTAGAAATGCAAAAAAATAACCGCCCGGTCCTGAGAAAACTGGCGGTTATTCTTTAACAGTCACAGAAAAGAGGGCAACCGTCTATCGGTAGCACCTTTTCTATACACATTATACAACGTTAGTGAGGATAAAGCAAGCGTTGCAAATGCAAAAACTAAAAATGCCTAAGCAAATTCAGAGGTCGTAATTATTTAGACTAATCAGTCGAAAAATTGCAGCTTATGCTAGTCAGGGAACGTATTTTGTGCTACAATATACGGAGATGTAGCATTTCTAAATGCGTTTGGAGGTAATGAAATGAAAAAATTTTATCGTTATTTATTAATGACCGTTTTGGCCCTGTGCCTGAGCATTCCGGCAATGGCAGCTGAGGCTGCTAGCATTGCTCTGCTTCCCTTAATTAACAATGTCAAGGGAGATGAGCTTGCTAACCAAATCTTCTACAAGAATGCAATTGCTACCATCAATGCTCAACAAGGCTATACCATTGTTGATAACGACAATGTAACTGCTGTTATTGAAGCCAATAAAAATGGTAATCAGGTTCCTAGCGAAGCAGCTCTAAAGAAAATTGCCAAAGATGCTAAAGTTGACTTGGTGATTGCTGTACAACTGGATGAGCTTCATGACGATCCCGTATTCCCATCCGCAGAGCGTATTCTTAAGCTGACTATGAGAGGCAAGGCTGTGGCTTATAATGCATTAGCTAATAAATACTATCAACATAAAATCTATAGCGACAAGGAAATAGATGAAACCCTAACCTCTCGTTGGGATTGGGTTCATGAGGAATGGGGCTATGCTGTACGCCATGAAATGAATGCCATTTTGCAAGTAAAAAAGATTATGATTGATGCCCCGAAAATGTCTAAACTGTGATTAGGATAACTTTATATGCAATGTAAAGGACTGCTGCTTGTGGCAGTCCTTTTTCTGTGCGAAGATATGCTAGAGCTGTTCTTTTGTTAGTAAAAAAACATAAAAGTAGAGTGTATACATAAAATATTTGCTTGTATATTAGGGTTGCTTATGCTATAATTAGCATAAGTGAATTTTACATTAGTTTTGCTGATTGATGTACAAACGGTAGTACTTTGATTGGTAAAGTAGAGGAAACAAGGCAACTCTTACCTGAAGGTTGAAGTTAAGCGTTTGTAGTATTGTTAGCAGGCTTTGAAGGATTCACTAATTTGAATTCTATTGGAGGAATTGACAATGAAAAAATCCTTAGTACTCGCAATGGCTATGGCTTTGGGCGTAACTGCTTCCGCATACGCTGCTAGCCCCTTCTCTGATGTTCCTGCTGGCCACTGGGCATATGACAGCATCGCTAAATTGGCAGCTGCTGGCGTTATCGACGGTTATGGCGACACTACCTTCGGTGGCGACAAGCTGATGACCCGTTATGAAATGGCTCAAATCACTGCTCGCGCAATGGCTAAAGGCGCTAACGTTGACAAGCTGGCTGCTGAATTCGCTGATGAGCTGGATAATCTGGGTGTTCGCGTTGCTAACCTGGAAAAGAAAGCTGACAATGTAAAGATCACTGGTCAAGCTCGTTTCCGTTATGCCCATACCGAAAACTATAAAAATGAAGGAAAGAGAGACCTGCGTACTCGCCTGTGGTTAAAGGGTGCTGTTAACGATGATTGGCAATACACCGGTTTGATTGAACATTTCCAAGACTTCTCCGATAACGTGGGTAATGATACTGATGTTAAGTTGCGTCGTGCTTGGGTTGACGGCAAAGTTGGTGGCTTGGCTGTAACTGCTGGTCGTTACAATGAAATGCCTAATGCTGGTTCTGTACTTGATGTTGACGCTGATGGCGTGAAAGTATCCTATGGCGATAAAGTTAAGGTTTGGGGCGCTGCTTTGAAGGCTACCGGTTTAGAAAAAGAAGCTGCTGACCGTCTGTATGTAGTAGGCGTTGCTAGCAAGATTGGTGTTGTTGATGCTTATGCAAATTACTTCAAAGGTAATGGCGTTGTTGGCACTGAGTCTGACAATGGCGACAAAGAAATCTACAACATCGGTGTTGCTTTCGATGTAGCTAAAGACTTGAACCTGGCATATGAGTATATGTGGGGCGATAAGGAGTATAACAAGGATGTTTCCAAAGATGGTTGGGTAGCTACCTTGGCTTACAAAGGTGCTGACTCTTCTACTCCTGGCACTTGGGGCGCTCATGTAACTTATTATGATCAACCTGCTAATGCATTCTTGTCTCCTACTTATGATGCAAAGATGGACTATACAGTAAATGGTAAAGCAGTAGGTTACAAAGGTTGGAACATCGGCGCTGATTATGCACTGGCTAAGAACATTACTTTGGCTGTAAACTACTATGATACTGAAGCTAAAGTAGGCAATGACGACGAACAACGTCTGTACACTGAGCTGTTCTTCGCATTCTAATCTAAGTCCTATAGGCAATTCCATATCGGAACACACTCAACAGGGTCACTTCGGTGGCCCTGTTTTTGTGTACAGTAAATGAATTAAGAGTCACTACAGTGGCCCTGTTTTCTGTTTGGTAACATGCTGTAGAGTAACATCGGGAACCATTTTTATGTTGCACAAAAGTGTGAATAGTGTTATACTAGAAATGAAAAAGGACAACCGCCCACAAGGTGGGTTGCCCTACAGATATGGAAGAAACTCCACCCGTTTATTGGTCAAAGTTTGGGGGTGGATTTTCTGTGCTCGAATTACTTTTTGTTGTTGCACAAAAGCGTGTATTGTGGTATACTAAAAACGAAAAGGGACAACCGCCCACAAGGTGGGTTGCCGAGTTAATACGATAGAAAAATCCGCCCTTTACCGGTCAAAGTTTTGGGGCGGTTTTTCTATTCTTAGATTACTTTTTTATGTTGCACAAAAGTGTGAATAGTGTTATACTAAAAATGAAAAAGGACAACCGCCCACAAGGTGGGTTGCCCGATTGGTAAAGATGGAAATTCCGCCCTATCGCTCGGCCAAAGTGTAAGGGCGGATTTTCTATGTAATAGCTACTTCTTGGTGTTCAATACAATGAACGTAAGCAACGCTATTATGAACATTCCGAAAGACATCAAGTCTTGAAAAGAGAATAGTTCCATAGACATCAACTCCATTCATGGAGATTGAAGGCAACGCCACCCTGCAACACGGTTGTCATAGAGATTATATCACAAAATTTTCTTTTATTCAATAAAAATTTGTACGCAATTATGTCGCGCGGAATGCATTGTAGTAGGATAGCTTGTTGGTAAGGAATGTAAAGAGTTAATAGCACAGGGTCACTTCGGTGGCCCTGTTTTTGTGTACAGAAAAGTATTGATGCTTGCGTGGCCTTTTTATGATATAATGAAAAATAATACTAAATAAGGAGCGTGAGTCCCATGAAAAAAATATTTGCTTTGCTCTTGTCGTTGCTACTAGTGCTGAGCGTTATAACTGGCTGTGGCGCAGAGAAAAAATCCTCTAATGAGGGCAGCAGCAAGATCAGCGCCACTGTAGCTAATGAAAAGCAAAAAAATGCCCAGCAGCCGGATAAGAGCGAGAAGCTAACTGCTGGAAATACTAGCAATGCTCAAGCTGATGCCAACATTAAGGCCAACAGCGGCAAGCTGAAGATTAGCGAAAGCGCGGCCTATACGGACAAGGAGCATGTGGCTGCTTACATCAACGAATTTGCCAAGCTGCCCCATAACTATATCACAAAAAATCAGGCGAAAAAGCTGGGCTGGCAAACTAAGGGAACCTTGGATAAGGTAGCTCCCGGTAAGTCCATCGGTGGGGACCGCTATGGCAATTACGAGGGACTACTGCCCAAGAAGAACGGACGCACTTGGACAGAATGCGATATCGATTACGTAAAAGGGAATCGCAACGCCAAGCGCATAGTTTTTTCCAATGATGGCTTGATTTATTATACCGGTGACCATTATAAAACCTTTACCAAGCTATATTGAGGAGACTGCATCATGAGAAAAATAGTTTTAGATATTGATAAAATGCGCAGCCTACCCATGCTGCATAAATATTTGCATACGGCTCTAGCTATGCCGGAATATTATGGCGCTAATTTAGATGCTCTCTATGATTGTCTGACGGCAATCGCTGAGCCTACGGAGCTAGTAGTGCCAAAAAAAGTGGCTGATGAAGCCTATTTGGGCTGGTATGGACAGCAGTTTTTGCAGATGCTCGAGGATGCGAAGGCTGCTAATGATGCTTTGCGGATTACCCTGCAGTAAGCGGAGATGATGTGTTTTGTCTAAGAAAGTTTTACAAGGATTATTGTTACCCTTGCTGGTGTTGCTGGCTTGGCAATGGGTAACTGCTAAGGGTGTTTTTAGTGCCTACCTTTTGCCCTCGCCCTTGCAGGTGTGGGAGGCTTTAGGTGATCTATGGGCTAGCGGGCTACTGCTGCGGCATTTAGCGGTGAGCTTGCAGCGCGTATTTTTAGGCTTTACTATTAGCTGTTGCTTGGCCGTTCCCATGGGTATTTTTTGTGGGCAGAGCAAGGGTTTTGATGCCTATTGCTGGCTGCTCTTGGAATTCTTGCGCCATGTACCGCCCCTAGCAGCGGTGCCCTTAATTATCCTCTGGGCAGGTATTGGCGAGGCCTCTAAGCTTACCATCATCGTGTTGGCCTCCTTTTTTCCGCTGTTTCTCAATACCTATAGCGGTATTCATAATTGCGACAAACGCTTATTAGAAGTGGGACAAACCTTGGGCTTTACCCTGCGAGAGCAAATTCTGCGTATTCGTATTCCCGGGGCCCTGACCTCGATTGTGGTGGGCATGCAGCTGGCTTTGGGCTACAGCTGGCGCGCCCTCATTGGCGCGGAGCTCATTGCGGCCTCTGCTGGCATTGGCTATTTGATTTTGGATGCGGAGGAAATGTCCCGTCCCGATGTGGTCATCGTAGGCATGCTGGCCATTGGTATTATCGGCACGGCCATTGATTATATCTTTTTGCTTTTCATGCGCAAGATTTTTCCATGGCAGCAGGCATGGCAGAAATAGGAGGACTTGCAAATGGAACAATGGAGCTTACGAGTGCAGGGGATTTGCAAGACCTATGGCGAGAAAAATGCCTTGCTGCCCGTGGATGAAGTTTTCCCAGAGCATAGCTTTACCTGTATTGTGGGACGCAGCGGCTGCGGTAAAACCACGCTGCTAAGGCTTCTCTGCGGCCTAGAAAAGCCGGATGCAGGCATAATTGAGCTGCCAGAGGGAAAGCGCATTGCCCCCGTTTTTCAGGAGCCGCGTCTCATGCCCTGGCTCAATGTGGGTGAAAATATCACCCTAGCGGCCCAGCATGACAGGACACTGGATGTGAGCCGTTTGCCGGAGCTACTGAGGCTGTTGGAGCTAGAGGGCACGGAGCGACTCTATCCCAACCAACTTTCCGGTGGCATGGCCCAGAGGGTTTCCCTAGGTCGCACGCTTTTTTATAATCCGGATATAATTTTGATGGACGAGCCCTTTAGCGCCCTGGATTATTTTACAAGACAGGGGTTGCAGCAGACCCTGCTCAAGCTTTATGCTGAGGAACGCAAAACGATAATTTTTGTAACCCATGATGTGGAAGAAGCCTTGCTTTTAGGCGACAGAGTCCTTATAATGGATAAAGGTAGGGTGCGTGAGGCCCTGCCCGTGAAGCTGCCCAGACCGCGGCAGGCGGCTGATACGGAATTTCAATCGCTGCGGCAAAAAATATTGCAAGCACTGTGAAAAAACAGCTGCGGCTGCAGGTTAAAGAAAGGAGTTCATGAATTATGAACAAAAAGCTCATGGCCTTAGGCTTAAGTGTGTTAACAGCATTGACTCTCCTCAGCGGATGCGGGAGCGAGAAAAAGGAGGCAGCTAAGCCTGCCATCAAGGAATTAAAGGTGACCTATGTTAAATCACCCTTGAACATTCCTAGTATTGTGGATAAGCATAATCAGACCTTGGTGAAGGAGTTCGGCAAGGATAAGATCACTGTGACCTTCCCGGAGATTAATTCCGGCGCTAAGCAGACCGAGGCTTTGGCCAGCGGCAGCTTGGATGTGTGCAGCGCCTTGGGCGGTACCAGCGCTATCTTGGCGGCCTCCAATGGCGTGGATGTGAAGGTCGTGGGCATTTATAGTCGCGCTCCCAAGGCTTTTAATATTATGGTGAAGGATCCTGCCATTAAAACTGCAGCTGATTTAAAGGGTAAAAAGGTTGCAGGCCCTAAGGGGACTATTCTGCACCAAATTTTGGTAGCAGCTTTGGATAAGGCCAATTTGAAGCCGGATGCAGTTAATTTCGTTTCCTTGGGCATTCCGGCAGGCGTGAACGCTTTGATGAGTGGCGAGGTTGATGCTGCTTTAGTAGCCGGCGCCGATGTGCTGCGCGCCCAAAAGGCCGGTGCCCGTGTGCTGTGTAATGGCGAGGGATTGGTTGATGCCACCATCGTGATCGGCGTTAGTGGTAAGCTTTTGAAGGAGCATCCTGAGGTTGTGAAGAAGTATTTGGCTGTTCATCAGCAAAATATCGATTTTATGAGCAAGGAGCAGGGCAAGGCCTTTGATTTCACTGCTAAGGAAACCGGTCTGAAGCTGGATGAGGTGAAGATTATGGCTCCTTGGTATGATTTCTCTACGAAGATTACGGAGAAGGATATTAAGGATTTAGAGGATACACAAGAGTTCCTGCTGAAGATGGGGATGCAAAAGAAAAAGATCGATATCAAGAGCATTTTGGCAGAGGTTAAATAGTAGTTTTGGTAATGGGCCCGCGTTTGCGGGCCCTATTTATAGAGTTTAGGTACATAAATATTAATTTGCTAATAAGTAAGCATCATGCTCGCGGTGATTTTCTTAACGCAAATTTCGTGGGGTTCAATTGGCCTCTGCGGGGTACTATTTGTCTCGCAGAATGATTTTTGTTTTCTAACCCTTGAGGCCATTGTACCAAGCCACTCATTTGCTAAAAATCACAGCTCTCATGATACTTACCCATTAACTAAATCTATCTAGCTTAATGAATTAAGATTTATATATCTAAATATATTAAAGGAGTATAACACTATGATTTTAAGTGCGGAGAATTTAGCATATAGTTACGGTGCGCGGACGCTGTTTGAAAATGTGACCTTTAATGTGGAGGAGGGCGATAAGTATGGCATTATCGGTGTCAATGGCACTGGTAAGAGTACCCTGCTCAGGATGATCGCCACTCGTGATGCTGGGGAGCAGGGTAAGCTGACCATTCCGGGCAATGTGGTCATGGAGTATTTGCCACAGGACCCACCCTTTGACCCTGAGGCTACAGTTTTAGAGCAGATTTTCCGTGGCGATTCGCCCTTGATGACGTTGCTGCGTGAGTATGAGATGGCAGTGGAGCAGGTTGCGGCGCAGCCTGAGGACGCGAAGGCGCAAAGGCAATTGTTGGAGCTTCAGCAGCGTATGGATGAGCAGTTCGCTTGGCAGCTGGAAAGCGAGGCCAAGGCGGTGCTGACGCAGCTAGGCATCACGCGCTTGCAGCAGAAAATGGGCGAGCTAAGTGGAGGCCAGCGGAAGCGAGTGGCCTTGGCCGGTGTTTTGGTGCGCCCCAGCGACCTTTTGATTCTGGACGAGCCCACCAACCATATGGATAACGCTACTGTGGCTTGGCTGGAGCAGCAGCTCATGAAGCGCAAGGGCGCGCTGCTCATGGTAACCCATGACCGTTATTTTTTCGATAGAGTCGTTAATCGCACTCTGGAGATTGATGGTGGCAAGGGCTACGTTTATGTGGGTAACTACAGTCTGTTTCTGCAGAAGCGGGAGGAGCGGCGTATCGCGGAGGCCAGTGCCGCCCAAAAGCTACGCAATATTTATCGGCGAGAGTTGGCTTGGATTAGCCGTGGCGCGGAGGCGCGTCGCACCAAGAAAAAGGATCGGGTGGAGCGCTTTGCCCAAATCGAGGCCGAGGTAAAAAATGTAAAGACCGAGGCTAATTTGGAGATGTCCTCTGTGAGCAGTCGCTTGGGCAAGACAATTATTGAGCTCGAGCATATTTCCATGAAATATGAAGGTATCGACTATCTCAAGGATTTCAGTTATATTTTACTGCGCAATGATAGAGTGGGCATTATTGGCCCTAACGGAGCTGGTAAGTCCACCTTGATGGATATTATCGCCGGTCGCTGCGCACCAACCGGTGGCAGTATGACTGTGGGACAGACCGTAAAAATTGGCTATTTTGCTCAGCACAGCGAGTTTAGCGACAGCAATATGCGTGTGCTGGAATATATCAAGGAGGCCAATAACTATATCGAAACAGCGGATGGGCAGCGCATCAGCGCGGCTCAGATGCTGGAGCGCTTTCTCTTTCCGCCGGAGCTGCAGTGGGTGCCGGTCAATAAGCTCAGCGGCGGTGAACAGCGCCGCCTGTACCTGTTAAGGGTGCTGATGACCGCACCCAACGTGCTTCTCTTAGACGAGCCGACCAATGATTTAGATATTCCTACTTTGTCCGTGCTTGAAGATTATCTTGATAATTTTGCAGGGGCAGTTATCGCTGTGTCCCACGATCGTTATTTCTTGGACCGTTTCGCCCAGAAGCTATTTGCTATTGAGGCTAATGGTCATGTGCAGCCCTATATTGGCGGCTATAGCGATTATGAGGAGACTATAGCGGCTAAACAGGCGGGCGAGCAGGAAAGGTCTGTTGGGAAGGGCTCTGAGGCTTCCTCAAATGCCCGTGCAGCTTCCGAGAGAGCGGGGCAGTCAGCTTCAACTCAAGCTGGTGCAGCTAAATCAGAGCAAGGCTCTGCTGCTCCTGCGAAAACGAAGCTGACCTATGCGGAGCGCTTGGAGCTGCAGAAGCTGGAGCAGGAAATGGCTCGGAGCGAGGCGGAGCTGAAGATGCTGGCGCTGGAAATGAATAATTGCGGCAGCGATTATGGGAAGCTGGCGGAGCTGACGAGGCGCCAGCAGGAGGTGCAGGCCAAGCTGGAGGAAATGGAGGAACGCTGGCTCTATTTGTCAGAGTTTGAAGTTTAGAATAGCCTCCCCTTTCAAGGGGAGGGGTACCACCGTAGGTGGTGGAGAGGTTTAGGGAGTAAAAATGATTAAGGCTTTAGATAGAAATTATCGGGACAAGCTGCGCCGTTTACTCAGCGTGATGCTGCCCATCATCTGTACCCAAATCGCGATTATGGGCATGAACTTTTTTGATGCCAGCATGTCGGGACAGGCTGGTGACGTGGATTTGGCCGGCGCCGCTATCGGCGGCAATATTTGGATGCCTATTCAGACGGGCATCAGCGGTATTTTGATGGCTGCTATGCCCTTGGTGGCCAATCTGTTGGGGGCTGGCGAAAAAGAAAAAATCACAGTAGTGGTACGTCACGGCTTAGTCTTGGCTTTAGGCTTTGCTTTGCTTGTGTTAGGTTGTGGCATAGCTTTTTTGCCTCATTTTTTGCAGGGCATGGGCTTGGCGCCGGAGGTTTATCATGTGGCGCTGTTGTATCTCGCTGGCTTGGGACTAGGTGTGGTGCCCTTTTTTATGATTACGCCCTTGCGTAGCCTAGTGGATACCTTGGGCTATACCCATTTGACCATGCGTATTTATCTTTTGGCTCTTCCTATCAACGCATGTCTTAATTATGTGCTTATTTTTGGCAAGCTGGGCTTGCCGAGACTGGGTGGTGTCGGAGCAGGCGTGGCCTCGGGGCTCACCTTTTGGCTGCTTTTAGCAATATTTGCTTGGGTTGTCAGCCGCTTGGAGCCCTTTAAGAGCTATCATATTTTTGGCTTCGTGCGGCCCGTCTATAGCTGGCTAAAGGAATATTTGCGCATTGGCGTGCCTATGGGTATTTCCATTTTTATGGAAACCAGTATTTTTGGTGTTGTGGCGCTGTTTATTGCCAAGTTCGGCACGGAGACGATTGCTGCCCATCAGGCAGCTTTGAATTTTTCTTCGTTAATTTATATGCTGCCCCTAAGCTTTTCCTTGGCCTTGACCATTGTGGTGGGCGTGGAGTATGGCGCAAAAAATTACCAAGGAGCACGAGATTATGTAACCATAGGCTTGCAGACGAGTCTTGGTATAGCGGGCTTTTATATGCTGGCAGAGTATTTTTTGCGGGAACAGATTGCTTTTATCTACACGAATAATGTAGAGGTGGTGGCCTTGGTGAAGGTGTTTTTGCTTTATGCCATTGGCTGGCAGGCCGGCGACGCTATCGCGGCGCCGATTCAGGGCATTTTGCGTGGCTATAAGGATGTGAATGCCACCTTTTGGGCGAGTATGCTGGCCTATTGGGGCATTTGTCTGCCCTTGGGGTTGTTTCTGGACTACAAGGTGGGCAATGGGGCCTTCGCTTACTGGCAAAGTCTGGACTGTGGTGTTATCAGCAGCGCGACACTGCTTAGTATTAGATTGATTTGGTTACAGAGAAGAATTGGGTAAATTGCGGTTTGTAGATTAGTTTATGTGTTAACGCTCAAAGGTATACCTGAGAAGTGCTCCGGTCTGCGAATGCTTGATGCAATGTTCACATAGAGCGCTTAATCCGTCAAGAGAAAAACTTCCTAGAGCGTGACGAGGCGCTTCGCGAACATGCGAGCCTGTCCGTTGCTATCGTAATACGATTATTCATCGATTTGCTGCTGTGGTCGCATTCTTGCCTCCGCCACTTCTCAGGTATACGCTTTTCGCTTGCGAAGTTTTCATAAATACTATCTTACCGCAAAACCACAAATTGCCGCATGAAAAAAGCGAGAAGCACTACACTTCTCGCTTTTTATATTCAGTTTTACAGACCAGCCTGTTCGATGCCGCTGAAGAGGAAGCCCATATGATTGGTGGAGTTGAGCAGAACAGTGCGCCACACGCCTTCGTTGCACTCCAGCACGTTGATGCAGGTATTATCCTGCTTAATTTGCCAAAAATGCTCCATCCCAAGGCCAAGTAAATCACAGATAATAGCCTTGTTTACAGCATCGTGAGCGGCTACGAGGATGGTTTTGTCAGGATATTTTTCCACATATTCATCGAAAGCTGCACGCACGCGCTGGCGCACGTCCTCAAGGCTTTCGCCGCCTTCGGGCATGACCACCTTTTCGGGCTCGCTGTGCCATTGGGCAAACTCTACTGGATATCGCTTTTGAATATCGCCGGCGAGTACGCCCTCCCAGCTGCCATGATTGATTTCTAGCAAACGCTCATCGGTAGCTACAGGGAGATTGTGTAAATCGGCGCAGAATTTGCAGGTTTGGTAAGAGCGCTGTAAGGGACTGGAGATAGCCAAGTCGATGGGTATATGGCGTAGGCCCTCTGCCAGCAGATGACCCTGCTTGAGGCCACGCTCGCTGAGGGGAGTGTCCTCTTGACCCTGATAGCGTCCTTCAATATTCCAGGTTGTTTCGCCATGGCGAACTAAAATAATTCTCGTCATTGCTTTATTTCAGCAGCTATCAGTTTGAAAATCATTCTGACAGCTGCTGCCTTTCATTTTATATTTCTTAGCCTTCGCAGTTAATCAGTTTTACATCTAGAATGCCGTCAACACCACGCAACTGCAGCATAATGTCGTTAGGAATGTCGTCCCCCACAGCGATAGCCATAATATTGGTATCGGATTTAGGAGTGCTGCCAACCTGCATGCTGTTGATGTTGATGCCGGCCTTACCCAAAATGGTGGCCATTTGACCGATCATATTGGGACGGTTGATGTGGGGAGCTAGAAGCAGATAGCCTTCGGGCTTGAAGTCGATATAGTATTGGTCGATTTGGACAATTTTCGGGGTTTTGCCATCGAAGAGGGTACCTTCGATTTTATGAGTGCCCTTGGCAGTGGTGATACGCACGTTGATGGCGGTGGAGAAGTAACCAGGCTTGTTAGCCTTAACCTCCTTCACTTCAATATTGCGTTTTTTAGCCATGCCGGGGGCGTTTACGAAGTTAACACTCTCTTGCAGAATGGGATTCAACAGGCCTTTTAAGAAGGCGGTGGTGAGGGCTTGGGTTTCTGTCTCGGCCAAGGTGCCGGTGAATTCCACTTCTACCTTGGTGATGGGGCCGTCAGCTAAGTAAATGCCTACAGTACCCATACGCTCAGCTAGACCGAAGTAGGGGCGAATAACCTCAGCTACGCTCTTGGGGATGGGAGCCATGTTGACGGCGGTCATAACAGGGCGACCTTCCAGCGCATCGATAACACCGTAGGCGACGTCTACGGCTACGCCGATTTGCGCTTCTTCGGTGGATGCGCCTAGGTGCGGGGTTTGGACTACGTTGAAGAGACCTAGGAAGGGGTTGTTTTCTTTAGTCAGGGGTTCGGAGGGATAAACGTCGATGGCAGCTCCGGCGATTTTACCGGACTTGATGCCGTCGGCAATGGCCTGATGGTCACTGCAGCCGCCGCGGGCGCAGTTGACGATGCGCACGCCGTCCTTCATTTTAGCGATGGTTTCGGCGTTAATCATATGCTCCGTTTCTTTGGTCAAGGGAGTATGAATGGTGATGTAGTCGGAACGTTTGAGCAAGGTATCCAGATCTACCAGCTCTACGCCGACTTGGCGAGCACGTTCTTCAGAAATGTAAGGGTCATAGCCGATAGTGGTCATTTCCATGCCTTGCATACGTTTAGCGACGCGGCTGCCGATGCGGCCTACGCCGATAATGCCCAGGGTGCGGCCTTGAACCTGAATGCCGGTGAAGGATTTACGATCCCATTTGCCTTCTTGGATGGATTGATGGGCTTGCGGAATATGGCGTGTCATGGCCATGAGCATAGCTACGGTATGCTCGGTGGCGGCCATGGTGTTGCCTTCGGGAGTGTTCAATACGACTATGCCCTTGGCGGTGGCGGCTGGGATGTCGATGTTGTCTACTCCTACGCCGGCGCGGCCAATTACCTTTAGGCGAGTGCTCGCTTCAATGACCTCTTTGGTGACGCGGGTGAGGGAGCGAGTGACGAGCGCGTCATAGTTGTTGATAACCTTGATGAGCTCGGCTGGCTCCATATTGGGCATAATGTCCACATCAAAATGCTCGCGCAGCAGCGCTACGCCCTTTTCGCTAATATCATTACTTACGAATACTTTCATT
Organism: Phascolarctobacterium sp.; assembly: GCA_004558595.1. Classification (GTDB taxonomy): domain Bacteria; phylum Bacillota; class Negativicutes; order Acidaminococcales; family Acidaminococcaceae; genus Phascolarctobacterium_A. The sequence goes on from SFCN01000034.1 coordinate 15,608, forward strand.
AGAAGTTCCTCCTCAGTTTTCTGTTAGATAAATCAAAAGTTCATAAATAATATAATACTCCGTTCAAAGGAATTTCTTAACGCAAATTTCGTGGGGTTCAATTGGCCTCTGCGGGGTACTATTTGTCTCGCGAAACAATACACGTTTTCGAACCCTTGAGGCCATTGTACCAAGCCACTCATTTGCTAAAATTCCTATTCTCTCCGTATTATAATATTTATTCACTTTTCTTGTTCTTTTTGATACTGTGTCATAAATTCGGCTAATGCTACACAGGCCTCCATGGGGACTGCGTTGTAGGCGCTGGCGCGGCAGCCGCCTACGAGGCGGTGGCCACCGATGCCCACAAAGCCAGCGGCTTTGCCCTTGGCGACGAAATCCTTTTCCATTTCCGGTGTAGCTAGATTAAAGGTGATGTTCATGAGGCTGCGGGAGCCTTTTTCAGCATGTCCCCTGTAGAAGCCGTCGCTATTGTCGATAACGTCATAAATCACTTTGGCTTTGGCTTCATTGTTTTTGGCGATCGCCTCGACGCCACCCTGCTTTTTAATCCAATGCAGGGTTTTGTTCACCATATAGATGGGGAAAACCGGCGGGGTGTTGTAAAGGGAGTCATTGTCGGCAAAGGTGGAATATTTGAGCATGGTAGGCAGCTCTTGACGGGCTGTGGCCAGAAAGCTCTTTTTGACGATGACAATGACTACGCCTGCGGGACCTAGATTTTTTTGGGCGCCGGCATAGATTAAATCGAAATCTGCCACATTGACCTTGCGAGAAAGAATATCGCTGGACATATCGCAAATTACAGGAACCTCGAATTTGGGGAAGGTTTTATATTCGGTTCCGTAGATAGTGTTGTTAGCCGTGATATGCACATAGGATGTATCGGGCTTGAAGGTAAATTCAGTAGGGATGTAGCTGTGGTTTTTGTCAGCGCTGGAGGCTGCTTCGTAGGCTTCCCCATAGAATTTGGCTTCGGCCATGGCCTTTTTAGCCCATACGCCCGTATTTACATAGGCAGCGTATTTTTTGGTGTGGAAATTGGCAGCAGTCATTAAAAATTGGGTGCTGCCACCGCCTTGAATGAAAAGAATTTCGTAATCCTCAGGGATTTCCATGAGCTCTCGCAGCAGGGCCTTGGTTTCGGCGTGCATGGCTGCGTAATCGGCGCTGCGATGGCTCATTTCGATAATGCTCATGCCGGTGTCAGCATAATTCAAATACTCTGCCTGGGCCTCCTGCAAAACCTCTAGGGGCATGGCGGAGGGGCCTGCATTAAAATTATAAGCTCTTTTCATAATGGTTAGCTTTCTTCCTTTCGAAACGTGCGATAAGGCATCATCTGCTTCACAAAAGCTCCTAGGAGTATTAATCATACGCCGTCGTCACTTTTGCTCGCATCTAATACCTTCTCACACATTTGACTAAATCTTAATAAAAATATAGAGAAGCACGCCCTTTGGGACGAGCTTCTCCTCTCGCGGTACCACCCAAATTGCCCAGGCATAGTAGCGCAAATAAAAAAGCTCCCATCCCACATGGGACGAGAACTGCTCGCGGTGCCACCCAATTTGCCAAAGGCCAACTTTCTTTCGCTGTATCGGGCGAGCCCGTCGGATTCATCATTCGCCGCTCCGGAGCGGAACAGATATGCCTTGCTGCTGTCTTACATCAACCGACAGCTTTCTGAAAGCTTAGCAGGCTGCTTCTCCTTCATCGCGTTGCAATATTAGTATTATGGTGAATTATAACACTTTTGCAAAAGCAGTCAAGAGATTTTTGGGTATTTTCTCATGTATACATGTTTTAGAGGATTTTTGTATAAAAGTTTACAATGAAGAGCTTGCTTTCTGTTATGGGAGTAGCGCTGAGGGCATTTTTACTTGCATAAATTTACTTTTAGTGTTAAAGTAAAAGCAGTTCAATAATTTTCGCTAGGGGCGCAGCAAGATAGCTGCTGAGAGGAATATTCCGACCCTTTGAACCTGAGACGGTTAGTACCGGCGTAGGAAAGCGTAGTTCGTAAAGACTAGCTGTCGCAGGAAAAAGCGACAGTTTTTTTATTGCTAGCCTGCAGGTTAAGCGTATGTAAGGAGGCAAAAATATGGCAACACAAATGCAATTGGCAAGACAGGGTGTTATTACTGAAGCAATGAAAATCGTAGCAGAGCAGGAGCAAGTAACTCCTGAGTTCATTCGTGAGGGTGTGGCTCAGGGTACTATCGCCATTCCCTGCAATATCAATCATAAGAATATCATTCCTCGTGGCGTGGGCCAGGGGCTGAAGGTCAAGGTCAACGCTAATATTGGTACATCCTCTAGCTATCCCGATCCGGAGCCGGAGCTAAAGAAGCTGGCTGCCGCTATTGAAGCTGGAGCAGATTCCGTGATGGATTTGTCCACCGGTAATAATATCAGCGCTTCTCGTCAAGCCATTATTGGGGCTTCTACTGTCATGGTAGGCACTGTGCCCATGTATCAGGTTACAGTTGAGACCATTTTAAAGCGTGGGGCTGTGGTAGAAATGACTAAGGAGGATATTTTTGATGTTATTCGTCAGCAGGCCGCTGATGGCGCGGACTTTATGACTATTCACTGTGGCATCAATAAAAATGTGCTCAAGGCTTTGATTGATGAGGGCCGCGTCATGGATGTAGTAAGCCGCGGTGGCTCCTTTATCACTGGCTGGATGCTGCACAATGATAAGGAAAATCCTCTTTATGAATATTATGATGAGATTCTCGATATCTGCGCTGAATATGATGTGACCATTTCCTTGGGCGATGGTCTACGCCCCGGTTGTATTGCTGACGCTACCGACAGAGCTCAAATTCAGGAGCTGCTCAATTTAGGCGAGCTGACCCAACGGGCTTGGGATAAAGGCGTGCAGGTCATGGTTGAGGGCCCCGGTCATGTGCCCTATAACCAAATCGCGGCCAATATGCAGCTACAAAAGCGCCTGTGTCACGGCGCTCCCTTCTATGTGTTAGGGCCCCTAGTAACCGATGTTGCTCCTGGCTATGACCATATTACTAGCGCTATTGGCGGAACCCTGGCAGCGGTGAGCGGAGCGGATTTCCTGTGCTATGTAACACCTGCTGAGCATTTAGGCTTACCTGATTTGCAGGATGTGCGCGAGGGCGTTATAGCAGCACGCATCGCAGCCCATGCTGCTGACTTGGCTAAGGGCAATAAGCAGGCTTGGGAATGGGATTTGGCCATGGCTAAGGCCCGCAAGGTACTGGATTGGCCTGAGCAGCTGCGTCTAGCTATCGACCCGATTAAGGCTACCGAGTATCGCCAGCGTAAGAATAAGAGCGATGATGAGGCTTGCTCCATGTGCGGCGATTATTGCGCTGTCAAAATCGTGGGCCAGTATTTGGAAGAGCATATGCGTAAAAAATGAGTGGGGTCCTCTTTATTTTCACTGTAAGGATAAAAGACCGGGAAATAAGCGACTTTTGAGTACCAACAATGTAAAAAATATGTTATAATAACACTGATTATATCATTGTTTAGGGGTATCTCATGGAGAAAAATATTTTAGAATATATCGGAAAAAACCTGTATCAGACAAATATTCTCAAGGAAATGAAGCGCTACTTAGTGTTTCGTACTCGTTGTCGCTTGCATAGTGGCTTAGTGAATGACTTGTTAGATTTTTTTGGTGCTAATGAGCATCGAGAAAAATGGCTCATGGGAAATCCTTCCTTCGTAGAGCAAGCGACACGCACTTTTTTCTACAAGGGCTCAACTTGGGAGGAGCGCATGCAGCTGGTGAAGAACCATGTGCTGATTATGGAGAATCGCTTCAAGGATGAGTTGATGGATCAGCTTTATGTTGAGCATAAGCGAGTGCAGCTTTGGGAAGATTCCTATCTGGATAAGCCGCTGACCATGAGTCTGTGGTTTCACGCAGGCCAACGCAAGGAGGGCTGTCTCTCCTTAATATTGAGCTATGAAGGTGAAGAGCTTTATCAAATAATGTTCTGGTTCGCCAAAAATCCTGCAGATGGTAGGGACGTTATTTATATTGGCGCTTTGCAGGGACCACAGAATGGTAACGAGCTGATTAAAGGCTTGACGAAGGCCTTCTTTGGTTATCGTACTAAGAATTTGATTTTCTACGGTCTGCGTAGCTTGGCTAAGTTCATGGGCATAAGTAATATTTATGCAGTAGCTAACGAAGGCTATTATGCTATGAGTCATGTACGCATGGACCGCAAGCTCAAGACGGACTTTGGCGCTTTTTGGCAGGAGTGCGAGGGCAAGCAGTGCTCTGATAGGCGTTTTTATATAATGCCTGTGGCGGAGTACCGTAAGTCCATGGAGGAGCTGAAGCCCTCCAAACGGGCTCAGCACCGTCGTCGCTTTGCCAAAATGGACGAGCTTGAGGCAGCAGTAGCGGAAAGTATGTCTAAATTTCAAAAATAATTTTCATAGCTTACCTGTTTCTGAGATAGGTAAGCTATTTTTTTTGTGTTAGTTATGCTATAATTATAAGTAGATATTTTATCCTGATAGGAGGAATGAAAATTGAAAAAACAGCTTACAACACTTTTGTTGACGTTTGTTTTCTGCTTTACCATGGTGATGCCGGGCTTTGCGGCAGAGGTTAATGTGCCAGTGGCTGACAAAATTGGCGCTATGGAAAAGATGCTTTATGGTACGGAGCAAAGCGGTTCCTTGATTCAGCGTATGGATAGCCTTGAGGATGATGTGTACGGCGCTGTTACTACTGACTCAATTTTGAATCGTGTGGACAATATGTATGATTATTTGGAGGGCAGCCCTGAAAATGGTGATGCCTCCTTTGCTACCAAGCTAAACGTTGTTGAATGGCGTATTAATGAGAGCATGTCCGGTGGTCCGGCTAAAAATCGTATTGAAGCTCAAGAAAAGCTGCTCAATGGTCAGGTACAAAGCGGCGCTCTTTCCGGTCGCTTGGAAGAACTCCTGAAGCTTGCTTCCTATGCTGATGGTAAAGTGCCTGTACAGCAGGTTACCCTGCCCAAGGATTCCGTATTTAAGATCAGCTTCACCAGCGAGATGAGCACTAAAATGAGTCGTCAGGGAGATAAGGTTAATTTCAAGGCTGCTGATAATCTGTATGTGAATGATGTTTTGGTACTTCCTAAAGGCGCTACTGGTGTTGGCGTGATTAAGAAGGTTGTACAACCGGGCATTTTCGGTAAGGATGGCCGTATTGATATTACCTTTACTCACATTTATGGCGTGGATGGCACCAAGATTCCTCTCACCGTGGGCGAGCTGGCACAGCAAAAGGCTGAAAGCATTGCCGGCGCTGCCGGTGCTGCTATTGGCGGTATGGTTATCCTTGGTCCCGTAGGTATCGTAGGCGGCGCTTTTGTGAAGGGCAATAGCGTGACCATTCCTGTCGGCTGTGAAACCTTTGTACAGACCAGTGAAGATGTTTCCCTGCAGGGTGTAGTATATCAAGGTTAATTCCGTATATAGGTAGTATCTGCCTTGGCAAAATAAAAAACAACAAATCACTAAAAGCTCACTCAAAAAAGAGTGAGCTTTTTCTGTTTGTTTGTGCTATAATGTTAAGTGGATTATTATGTAATTTTTTGTTTAACCTCTGTGTTCCCGTTTATGCTGCCCAATATACTAATTCTGAAGACGATCGCTATAGTAGCCCTACCTTTGCTGATGAGGAGAATATAGCGACCTCTAATCAGGCGGTGGAGCCTAAAAAGTCTAAAAAAATGGCCAAGGAAGCCAATGAGCCTGTGCCCATTAATATGACGGCGGAGCACGCTGAATACGACAATACCAGTGGCGATTTTCATGCCAAGGGCAATGTAATTATCGTGCAGGGAACAGAAAAGCTTTTGACTACCGAGGCCGTGGGAAATATGAAAACCGGTGATGTATGGCTCAAGGCAGGTGGTACCTTAGTAGAACCACAAAGCAGTATGAAGGGTGAATGGGTGCACTACAATTTCAATACTAAAACCGGCGAAATTAAACAAATTACCGGCAGGACCGCTAAAGAGTTTTATGATGCGCCCCATGCTACCATCTACCCCGATAAAATTGTCGTAGATGAGGGTGGTCGTGCTTCCTTATGCCCTGCTAAAAAGCATCCGCCCTGTTTGTCCATCGAAGCGAAAACCTTCGAGGTTTATCCCAAGGAAAAGATGGTAGCTCACGATGTAAAGGTGTTTATTCGTGGCAAGCACATTTACTCCCGTGATTTGTGGGTAAATAATTTTAATGATGATGGCAAAACTAGACTCATGCCGCGCATCGGCTATGATGGCAAGGATAATGGCGCTTACATCGGCTTAGATGTTGGTCAGCCCATAGGTGAAAAAACTATGCTCAATGCTAAAATCAAAGAGTATAGCAA
>SFCN01000035.1 GCA_004558595.1 Phascolarctobacterium sp.
ATGATTTAGTCCTGGTCAAACGCCAGCAAGTCAAAATCAATGACTGTGTGGTAGTGGATACCATGGCTGTTAATATTTATGCCGACAAGAGCATGACGCTGGCAGGAAAAAATATTTTCCTTGCTGCCCATGATGGCACACTCGACATGGCAAGATTGGCCCTAAAACGATGCTTTTTCAGGGATAATGTCGTGGTAGGCGTGATTGGATTGTTCGAGGGCCGTGTGGAGGTAAAAGCATGCGGAGGCATTGGCCTAGAGTTGACAGTTAAGGCAGACACACAGGGCCTCAACCAAAATTTCCCCATAAGAATTTACTCACCGCAGGGCTCGTACACGAACAGCAGTGGCACAGTGAGTGCAGGCAATGACGAAAAAGCGTGCGTCATTACGCCATACATACCGAGAAAAGAGGTATTACTATGATTGGTCAGGGAGAAAAGATTGCTAGAGCGGCCGAAAAATGGCTGGGCACGCCTCATGTAAATGGCGCCAAAGTCAAGGGTGTGGGCGTTGATTGTGGCATGCTTTTGATAGCATCCCTAGAGGATGCAGGAGCTATCCAGCAGGACGCAATCATGGTCGAGCCATACTCGAATGAATGGCACCTGCATCACAGCGAGGAATGGTTTTTGAGCATTGTCGAAAGATATTGCCATAGGGTGAGCGAATTGCAGGAAGGTGATTTCGTGATGTATCAGTTCGGCAGATGCGTTAGCCATGGTGGAGTGTATGTGGGCGATGGTCATATAGTGCATAGCGTAATTGGTCAAGGGGTTATAATGACCGATATTAGTGATGTGATGTTTTTGGATGCCAAAGGCCAGAGCAGGCTTAGAGGCATTTATCGTTTTGGAGGCTAATCATGGGTATTTTTAAGAGTCCGACCATAGTAAACAAGGCCGACAAGATTTCAAATTTTACAGTGAACACCGCCGAATTTGGCACACCCGTGATGGAAATTTTGGGTACGACCAGAGTTGGCGGCAATGTCATTTATTATGATGATTTCACCGCCCATGAGCATCGAGAAACACAGCGAGCAGGCAAAGGCGGTGGAGCGAAAACAGTTACAATCACCTACACATATACGGCCGCAGTTATTGTTGGCCTGTGTGAGGGCCCTATCACCGGTATAGGCAAAGTTTGGGTGGGTAAAGAGGTTTATACATACCCGAATGATAAGATTGGCCTAACGCTATTTACGGGCACACAGGAGCAATCCCCGTGGGCGTATGTGGTTGGCAAGCACCTTGAAAAAGCAAGGGCATACAAGGGCCTTGCGTACATGGCAGGCGTAATTGATTTGGGCAACAGCGCAAACATGCCGAACCATAATTTTGAGGTAAAGGGCAAGCTTTTGAGCACGGGTGATGGCAAGGACGTAAACCCAGCCGATTATATTTTGTACATCCTCGAAAAGATTGGCCTTGGCGATGTGGAGGTAGTAGGGATTGATAACTACCGCAGTTATTGCCGTAATGCGGATTTGTTAATCAGCACACCGAAGGACGCCACAGAGCAAAAGAGCGCACGGGATATTGTCAACGAGATTGCAAGCCTCACCAATGCGTATATGTTCTGGTCGAATGATAGGTTCAAGATTGTGCCGAGGGCGGATAGACCAATAGGGGATTGGATGCCTAACAAGACCATTGTATACGACCTATCCCCTGATGATTTTATTGCCCAAAATGGTGGCGCATGTGTTAGCTATCAGCGCAAAGATAGCAGTGAGCTGTACAATCGCTTTACCGTGGAATATTGTAGCAGGGAGAACGATTACGAGACGGAGAGCGTTTCCTACGAGGACATGGACGATATAAACGCCCATGGATTAAGGCAAGCCAGCACCACGCAGGCAAGTTATATTTACACCAAAAAGCGTGCCGTAATGATTGCCGAGCAGTTGGCAAGGCAGAACAAATACGAACGCAATAAATACACATTCAAATTGCCATGGGAGTTTTGCCGATTAGAGGTCGGGGATTTGGTAACATTGACCGACCCAGCTATTGGCCTCGACAAACAGGTAGCCATGATTGACAGCGTGACCGAAGCCGAGAATGGCATTTTGACATTTACGGCTATCAGCAGGGCCGCAGGAGATTACAGTGCTGCCGTGTATGATGTGCATGAGGTAGACAGGCCCTACGTTGATTTTAATGCTGATCCCGGCGATACCGATACCCCGATTATTTTTCAGCCGCCTAGCGACTTGACCAGCAACGGCAATGAATTATGGATAGGGGCCAAGGGCAAGACCGCAAACTGGGGTGGATGCACTGTATATGTGAGTGATAACAACACCACATACCGCAGGTTGGGGATGATTACCAACAATGCTCGCATGGGGCAAGTGGTTAGTGCAATTTCTGCAACAGCCACTAGTGTAGAGGTGGCCGTAAATGGCCAATTTATTAGCGGCAGTGAGCAGGATGCAGAGCGTGCCAATACTTTGTGCTGGGTGGATGGCGAGTGCATGTCATACACCACGGCCGCGTTATTGAGCAATGGGCATTATTTGCTTAGCGGATTGATAAGAGGCCAATATAACACTGAAGCTAAAGCCCACGCAGATGGGGCGCAGTTTGTGCGTTGCGATGATGCATTATTAAAGGCCGAAGTCCGAAAAGAGGATATAGGTAAAAAGATATGGCTGAAATTTGCCAGCTACAACGTATTTGGAGCAGGCGAGCAGTCATTGGCTGATGTGGATGCGTACGAATATGTTATCCAAGCATATTACATCCCACCTGTGGTCAATTTGAGTGCATACAATCGTTATCGTCAGTTGGTGGATGGCGTTGCCCGGTATGACATCGTGGTCAAGTGGGAAAAGCCGAACATGGCCACCTATTTGGAAGGCCAGGTCTGGTATAAGACCAATCACGAGCAGGCCGAAAGGATGGTCATTACCGAGGGAGTATCCGCAGAGGAGTTAGGATGGCAGGGCGATTGGCTGTATGGTGGTAGTGGCGTAGACCAAGCTGTCATTAGTCAAGCCATAGTAGGCGATACCTACCGCATAGCGGTTACAACAAAGGACGAGTATGGTGTAAGCACCATGCCAGATTTCGCACCACAGACGACCATTACTGTGGCCCTAAAGAGCAATATACCGAACACCCCTGATGGTTTTAGTATTGATTTTGGCGAGCAGGCAATAGCAAGCTGGCAGGAAGTCACGAACACCGATATTGCATTGTATGAGGTCCGCCTTGATACCAATGCAGGGGAGGAAACCGCGGCATTATTGGCAAGGACAAACGGCCTTAGCGTATCGGTGCCCATCACAGAGCGCCAAGGCACATTGTACCTGTTTGCGAAAAACGCGATGGGCAAATATAGCGAGCCAGCAATTTTGATGTATAAGAAGGCAGAGCCACCGAAGCCGAAAGCTCCGACAGTTACCAGCAAATTAGGCGGCATGGCCATCACAGCCGAGCCTGTGCCAAATGGGTGCAAGGGCATCAACTATTACATCAACGATGTGCTTTTGTATAGCGTCAACAATATCATCACTTACACCTGCGATGCAGGCATTTACGATGTGACGGTGGCGTATGTTGATATGTTTGGCGTGGGCCCTCAATCTGATAAAACAAGGTGCGTGGTCGAGGTAAAAATCAGCAGCGACATGCTGGAGGACGAGGCCATAACTCTTGAGAAGGTGGACGCTGGCATAAAGAAAACCCTTGGAGATGTTCAAAGCACGATTGATGATTTAGCCGCATACAAAGGCGTTACAAACGGGAAGCTGTCAGCCTTGGAGCAAAGCGATACTGAAATTATGGGAGCTGTTGCAGACCTGCAAGAAAACACGGCTGCACAGGTCAAGGTAAACAGCGATGCTATTAGTGCAATAGTCACAGAGTTAGGCAAGGCCCCGGGCGAATGCATGTATTCGGCAATCAGCCAACTGCTTGATAATATCAATTTGAGGGTGGAAAAGGACAAAGTTGTTGCCCAAATCAATTTAAGCCCTGAAACCATTACCATTGATGGCAAGCTTATTCACATCACAGGCGATACCCTTATTGATAATAATGTCATTGTAGGTGGCATGATTAAGGCCAATAGCATTGATGCTAGCAAGCTCAACGTGTCGAGCCTATCAGCAATATGCGCCACCATTGGTGAGTTGAAAACTGCAGATACAGGGGCCCGTGTTGTCATCAAGGATAATTTGATACAGGTTTACGATAACAATAATGTCTTGAGGGTGCGAATGGGGGTATGGTCATAATGGCTACTGGGATACAGTGCTTCGATGCAAATGGCAGGCTAACAATAGACACTTCCGACAATGTAACATTTTTTTATGGATTTGGTTACACTGGGACAAGTGCGGGGGCTTTATACGATTCAAGAATAAACCCTGAAACCACATTTATAATGCCATACAAAACTCTTACAGGGGAGCAAGACACAAACACGATATATGATGGAGAATACTATGATATAAGAGGTTTTGCAACTGTGTTCACAATAGAAACCGGGAAAATATCTTGGAATTGGAAAAGAAATGGTGGCAATATGGACCCTGATAATTCTCCGGTTACAATAAATTGGTTTTTATATGGTGGCGTATTTAAATGAGTACTTATTTTGAAGTAAAAAATGATAATGGGTTTATACAGATTAACGATAATACGGCAGTATTTAGGTTAAGTGAGGTATCAAGCATTGCATCCAAATACGCTTATTCGGGAGCATTTACGTTTACCGATTATAAACTGGGGCGCTATGCTCATACTGGGTACTTTTATCATATTGCACCAGAAGATAACATGTCAGATGTTTATTTCCTGTATAATCCAAGCGACACCCCGGTTATGGTCAATACATCTTATTATTGTCCGTATTACACAACGGTCAAGCCGTATCAATCGCATTATTATCAAAGCAAAAGGGGTTGGTGGGTATGCGTTCATAGCTGCACAAAAGAACAGGCTGATGCTTTAAAAATTGTTAAGTTCACAAACACAATACCCACAAATTCCAGCTTTGGCATGGAATGCTTCGATTCTTTGGGCAATAAGGTATTCTCTTCCAACATAACACCATTAAAAATTGTGAATTATAGCAACTATATACACACAACAGACAGTTATGTATTTTGGACAAGCAACTGGACAATGCAAACACCAAAATTATCGTATAGCTTTCCGATAGGAATATGGGCATCACAAGTTGGATGCGGAGGCACAGGAGGACAAGCCGCTGGATACTCAAAAACTGCACAATTTTACTTAAGTAGAAGTAGCGTAGAAATGTGCTGGATGCATAACTGGGAGAACGAGCACAGCAATGTAAAAGATGTATGGTGGTATTGGTCGGCAATGTATGGCAGACCTTCCGCGGTTACCAATTTTGTTATATCAGATTTATCATTGTGCGTTTAACTTTCAAAATATGATAAAACAATAACAAAAAAGTGTGGCTCTGTGCAGAGCTGGAGGTGAACAATGAAACCACAATCTTTCCAATTTGGCGAAGTCAGAGATGAACAAAACAACATCATCCGAGCAGGCACATGGGGCAGAACAATGCCCTTTGTAAATGCCGAGAACAACGGCATATTGGACTACATCATCAATAACTTTCACGTGCATCAGGAGGCCATCAATGCCCTTGGTGCAGATATTGACGAGAATGGCAACCCTGTGCTGTCCAAGTTGGTAGCAGATGCCATGAACGCAATCAAAAACGAGGCCATAGCCGCAAGGGATAGCGCAAGCGGTTACGCATCCAGTGCACTAGGGTACAGGGATAGGGCAATCCTGGCCGAAACAAATTGCAAAAATTATGCCGACAGTGCCGAGGCATCAGCCTTAGCCGCCGAAGCCAGCAGGCAGGAGGCAAGCGAGATAGCCAAGGCCAAGGGCATGATTTATTTTGATGACGAAGGGTATTTATGCGTTTTTAGATAGGAGGTAAAACATGGCAACAGGAAACAGAACACACATCGAAGAAGAGCTGGCCCGTATTGGCGATGCCGTAGGAGCATTAGCACAGGAGCGAGCAGGGCATGGCACCATCACCGCGTTGTGCGTCAGCATGATTGATAGCACCAAGGCAGGATACGAAAAAGCCATGCGTACATGGTTTAATTGCAAGTTACCCCGTGAATGGGACGCCAGCGACCTTACGGCATTGGTCGAAGAATGGTACAACATCACCCGTGTGCCGTGGGATGGCGGTACAGAGTTTTGGCAGGATGATGTGAGCGCAGTAAGCACGGGCACGAAGTATGGCGACAATGCGGGGTTGGCCTGCACACCCAGCACCGATACCGTGGCCAATGTGGATGATTATGCAGGCCATCCATGTTTTGCAGTCAAAGATTGCAACTGGATTATTGACCAAAACACCAAAGATGTGCTTATCACCGCTATTGATGGCATTACCGACAATTTCGAGCGTAGCAATCCAGCCAAATTGGTGGGCGTCCTGCAAATGAATATGTACGCCTACGAGGAGGATACAGGCAAAAGCTTCAGAAGGGGTCTGACCAGCACCAAAAAGAATTACGCCAATATCAGCGCTCCTTTTGGTGTGAAATATAGCGATAACACCTTTAGAAGCTTTACTATACATGGCAAATACATGATGGGCCTCGTGGATGGCAAGCCGACATGCTGTGCAGGAGTAGCACCCAGAGCAAGGGACGTTAGCCATAATACAGAGCATACCACAGCGGCATTGCTCGGTAGTGGTTACAGCTGTGGTACGGTGGCCGATTTGACATTCCTCAAATTTATGGCCAACATCAAATACGGTAGCCTTACGCTGGATGGCATCCTGCAAGGTTGCTGTTCACATAATTATTACAATACAGTAGCGTTGGCTGAACAAGGTGTGCGCCGTGTGTTGATTGGTGCAAACAATAACAGCTATCCAGTTGGTAGCCGTATTTTGATTGGTCAACGTGGCACAGGTGGCGCAGGCGACAAATACCCATCAGCGGTTTATAGCATCAGTGGTCCCGATGGCCGTAAAGTTACCCATGTGGAGCAAGTAACCATCGACAGCACCGCTTATACTGCGCTTTATGTGGATGGCGAGCCGTTTGATACAGTTGTAGATGCTGAAAATGCCGCCAATACAACATACATAAATAGCTGGCATTGGACCGCAGGCGATTGTGATGGGGTTTTGGGTAATGATGGCTCACCCGTATCATGCACCAACGGCAAATATCCGGCAAAACTGCAGGGCATCGAATTCATGGTAGGCGGTTATGAGGTATTGGCCGATGTGATTTTGAAATTGTACCAAGGCACAGAGGATACCAGCAAATATTATTACGAACCATATGTGTGCAAGGATGCTACCAAATATGCCACAGGCATTACGGCAGATTATGAGGCCACAGGCATCGTGACAGAACAGCCAGCAACGGACAATTGGTATTATATTGTTAAAGAGGGATACAGCACCTTGGGTGTGTTATTCCCGAGAAAATACACAGGCGGCTCATCCAGCACATATACCCGTGACCAAGTTTATTTGAATTCAAAAGCCGTGGGCACACGCGAATGGTTGGCGTTCGGGCCCTTGTACTACGGGTCCTCGATCGCTGGGCTTTCCTGCCTCAATGGCAACTGTGGCCTCTCGATTGCGTACTGGGACCTCCTTGGCCGCCTTTCCCCAAATGGTTGTAGGGGTGAATTGGCGGCGTAGCCGACAAGAGGGGGCTCCCCTTAATCAGTAAATAACAAAATTTTATACAGGGTTGCATGATATGTCCTCGGGGTTCCTACCTTTCGGTTGGCGTTCGGTACCTTGAACAACGGGTCCTCGATCGCTGGGCTTTCCTGCCTCAATGGCAACAATGGCCTCTCGAATGCGAACTGGAACATCCTTGGCCGAATTTCTGAAAAATTATCCTGTTGCAATATATCATGCAATCCTCACTGCGGTGAAAATCAACAATACACCTTTGGGCTGGTAGGCCATGCCGAACGTCCAACATGTTCAGAAAGGGTTATAAGCGTGAAGAAAAGCGCAAAACATATAGACATCACAAATTGGAAAACAGTCCTGCCATGGGTGCAGGACTGTATGTTCCGACATTACAAGCGAAATGATTTTAAGAGGTTACTTATTTGTCACGGATTAAGTGAAGCGGAATACCAAAGCGTTCTCAATGATAGAAAATACCATGATAAAACACCATTTTTGCCAGCCATAGAGAGCATAGCCAAATATGCATGTGATTGCATCAGGGCCCGAAAACTCGATATGCCGCCAATTAAATACCGCAAAAAGATGGAGATTTGCGGAGGTGTGCCAAAAGAAAGGCTTATAGGCAATGAGTCGGCCATACAACAGGTATATGATTATATTGCCGTGTACTCGTCAATGGATATATTCAAGCGGTTTATCGTGCTCCAGCAAATGTCCTCCCTCAAGGATAGAGGTCAGGAGAAGGGCATGCGCATGATTAGGAGCTGGATTCGTAGCGACATCAAGGGTAAAAAATATTCGGATCAGCACGGGTACAGGTACACAAAGAAAAATTTATTTTTCGTCAAGCGAGATGTGCGCCAATGTTACCCTAGTTCGGACATGGAAATATTTTTGGGGCTTTTTGGCAGATATTGCGGCAATGATACCATTTTGTGGCTGTGGAGGGAATTGCTAACATCGCACCATATAGACGGATACACAGGCATGATGATTGGCGCACTCACATCAAGTTGGGCCGTGCAATTTATGATGTCGTTTGTGTGGAGGTATGCCATGAGCCTTAGCCAGATGCGCAGAGGCAGGAAAGTGCGATTGATAAGCAATAGCCTGTATTTTATGGACGACCAATTATATACGGCATCAAGCCGAAGCAAATTGGTCAAGGCCATGGCCCTTTTGGATAGGTTTGCGTGGGAGAAATTGCACTATTCGCTAAAAAGCAACTGGCAAATTCATTGCATAGAGGATACACCCATTGACATGATGGGGTACGTTATCCACGCCAATGGCAAGGTAACAATCAGGGGTAAAAATTACGTGCATATCAGAAGAAATTTTTTGCGCTATCAGATAAGTGGCCATTACACATTGAAGCAGGCCAGACGGGCGTGCTCGTTCAATGGCAAGGTAAAACATGTAAATAACAGGGCCATCGTGGCCATGTATGGCGTAGCAAAGGCGGTCAGAGTGGCCGCATCGGTGGTCAGTGAACATGACAGGCGAAAGGCAGGGACATTGAATGTATAAAGCGATTTTCACCGAACAGCCCCAGAGAATTAAATACATGCAAAAGCCGAATGGCAAGGCAGATGTATGGCTGAGGGCAGATATTAAGCAAGTGATAGTGGAGCACGAGGGCACCGAATGCATCCAATGGGAGGCACAGGAAACATTCGCGGGCGATACCGATTTGACATTGGCCCAGGTCGAGGCAGATTTTTTCAATTTGTTTGTGGAGGCCGATAAGGTACAAAGAGAACTCACGGCCATGGTGCAGGAGTATATGGACAAGGCAGTCATGGCCCGTGGCTATGATGGCATTTTGTCAGCATGTAGCTATGTGGATACGGGCGTGGAAAAATTCGACACCGAGGGCGCAAAGTGCAGGGAATGGCGCAGTGCGGTATGGGCCAAATGCTATGAGGTATTAGATGACGTTTTGCAGGGTAACAGGGTAATACCGACATCCGAGGAGCTTTTGGACATGTTGCCTAAATTGGAGTGGTGAGCGTGACCGAATACGAGGTTGTAGAACAGCAGGCCGAAATTATCAAAGAACAGGCCGAAACCATTAAACAGTTGACTGCCCAGCTCATGCAGTTGGGAGCACTTAGGGAGGAGGTGAAAAACCATGGCTAAATGTGGAGGCAGTAAAGGCAGTAAAGGCGGCAAGGGTGGTCGCAAGGGCAAATAATTTAGGGGTGCAGACGCACCCCGTATATTAGGAGGGCAAGCATGGACGAGGTATTAGAAAAACTGCTAGGGCAGGTCATAAACGCGACGGGGGGAGCAATCATCGCATACCTTTTTGCCGTGGTCAAGATGAAGAAAAAAGAGAACGGAGCCCTTAAAGCAGGGGTGCAGGCATTATTGCGAGATAGAATTATTGAGATGTACTATCATTACACGGAAAAAGGTTGGATGCCGATAGATGTAAGAGACAGCCTCGAATCATGTTATAAGTCATACGAGGCCCTGGGCGAAAATGGTGTGATTGATGGATTGGTAGAGCAGTTGAGAGAGCTGCCTAACCATAGATAGGAGGCATGCGATGTGCGGAAATTGTTAAGAATGCTAGAGAAGGACGAAAAAAGCCTCTCCATAGGCCGCCTGTGCGCCGTCATGGCGTTTTTACTGTTTGCAGGTATTAGCATATACCTTGCAATTTTAGGCCGCGTATGGGGCAATTACGAGGCTTTCAGCGTGGCATGTGTTGTGTACATGCTCGCACAGCTTGGCAATAAATTTGTCGAGATGCGTGGGGTAAAGATTGGAGGCAACAAAGATGGATGCTGAAATGGTTGTATTAGTGGTTAGCGAATTGGTCGTGTTGGGAGTAGTAGCGTGGGCATTGATGCGGTATACAGATTAGGAGGCAGAAAAATGGCAAAGGTGTTTATAAACCCCGGTCACTGCATAGGGGTAGACCCTGGGGCCGTGAATGGTTATTATCAGGTAGCCGAAGCGGAGATTGTGGCCGATGTCGGATCAATGGTAAAACATTACTTGACAGTTGCAGGAGTAGAGGCAGAAATTTTGCAGAGCGATAACCTGTGTGGCGAAAATCCACGCTGGCCGAATGTGTGCATGGAGGCAAATAATTCGGAGGCTGATGTGTTCGTATCCATCCATTGCAACGGAGCACAGAGCGAATCCGCCAATGGCACCGAAGTACTTGTGTATAGCAAATGGAGCAAGTCGGACAGCTTAGCCCATTGCATCCAAAAGCAAATTGTGGATGCTATAGGTACATCCAACAGAGGAGTAAAAGCCCGTCCCCAACTTGCAGTGCTGAAAAATACCAATATGCCAGCGGTTTTGGTCGAGTTGGCATTCATCACTAACATGGATGATTGCGAGCTTTTGATTACCAAAAAAGATGATTTTGCGAGGGCAATCGCAAGGGGCATCACGGACTTTTTCACAAAAGAATAGTGAAAATGCTTTTGAAAATATCGGCAGGCTAAAGCCTTAGAAAAAGCCAAAAACTCCACCTAGCGATTTCGGCTATACGTGGAGTTTTTGCGTTTTATGAGTAAACTATCACGGAACGAGGTTTGATTTAATAGTGGTAAAATACTGAAATTTTACGGCATTTTATAGGCCTATAGATAATATTAGGCTTAACGAGGTGATTTATAGCATGGAATATAACAAAAAAATAAAATATGCAATCGTGCTAACCATTGCTACTATTGCGATTGCCTGTTTTTTGTCGATGTGGTATAATGCAAAAAATAATAATATAAAAATGCTTAAAAGCGGACAAAAATTAGAGGACGTTGCTCCAAGCATCAAAAAAGAGGTGCAGAAGGCCGAGCAAGATGGCACAGTAATGACCACCGCCAAGGATTTGGCCAGCACCGCAAAGCGTGAACAGTCTTTCAGAAAAGCTGAGTACGCAGTGATAGAGGGCGACACGAAATTAGCACCCAGCACCCCCGTGGAGTTAAAACAGTACAATGTTTACACGGCACCGAAGGTCATCAGGGAGGCAGGGCTTTGCATTGGCAGTGACAAAAAAATTGACGGAGCGAGCTTTGGCATCAAGAAGCGCATAGGCAAAAAGGGCACGTACATCGGAGCCCGTGTTGACTATGAGTGGACAGATAAACGGGCAAGGGTGTGGGCTACGTATTCATGGTAACGCACACGTTGCACACAAATTGCACACATTGAGCAACGGCTTTTTGAAAATTCATCAAGTAGAAAAGCCCTAAAGTGCTGATGCAGTACGGGTTTTGAGTGTGTGCAATTTTGGCCCATTCCAAGAACTCCAAAACCGTCGATCTGGGTTCGAGTCCTAGTACCCCTGCCAATTTTAAAAAATAATAATGATGTTGAAAAGTGCCGAAGCCATGCGGGTTTTGGCACTTTTTTTATTTTGCCATGCCCTGCCTTGAGGCAGGAGGCATGGCATGGAACTTGCCCAAATTTGCCCAAATTTGCCCTATTTTACCCAGGCGGTTGCACACAGTTGCACACATCATCAATGTCTACACATCAAAGATGGTCTGCACCTTGTTGGGTATGGTCCGTTCATAGCCTTTGAGGACATGGCCATATTTGTTTAGCGTGGTGGATGGCTGGGCATGGCCGAGGCGTTTTGATACCTCCATAATGGGCACGCCATTGGCCAGCAGTTGTGTGGCATGGGTGTGGCGCAGGGAGTGAAAGCGAACATCGGGCAGACCTGCACCTTTAAGGATGGCCTTCCATGTACGCTCGACATTGCGAGTTATCAACATTTCCCCATGGGCGTTATGAAATACATAAACACAGGCCCCGGCAATATCGTGCAGGAGGTTTACAAGGTCATCGGATATTGTGATATTGCGAATGCGCTTGCCTTTAGTGGGTCCAAGTGTCATGCCCTTGCCCCTTGTGTAGCGAGCAGATTGCGATACCTTAATTATGCCATGACCAACATTAGCAGATTGCAGGGCCAAGAGCTCACCGAGGCGCATACCCGTGTACAGAGCGCATTTTATAAGAGGTGTGTATTTTGCATAGTATTTGCTTTGGACCAGATATGCAAAGAGGGTTCGGATTTGGTCAATGGTAAGTATTTGCACCTCATCCTGTTGTGGGGCCCGTGGAGGCTCGACAACATCCATGATGTTTTTCATAATGCCGAGGGCAGATGCTTTTTTCATGGCCGCTTTTAAAAGGCGATGCATTTTGATGATTGAACTGTAGGAGAGCGAGCCAGTCGACACCGCATACAGGTGCTGAACATCATAGGGCGTGAGCCGATGCAGGGGGATGCAGGACACAAGAGCGAGTTGCTTTAGGGTGGTATAGTAGCGGTCAAGGGTGGAGGGGGCCACGATGTTGGCCTTGTAGGTTTTAATATATTCGAGCAGCCAATCCCCTGTTGTGGCGTCATTTGAGTAAATATAATCGCCTTTTAGTATTTCAGCACGTGTTAGGGCTATCCATTCCGAGGCCTCACGTTCGGTTCTAAAGGACTTACTGATGCGCGAATGTTTACTATCAGGCAACGTGATAAATGCCCTATACGTGTTCCTAGATGGGTTATACGAGATGCTTCCATTTCCGTTTGCTCTTTTGGGTTTGTTTTGCATGTGTTTTTCTCCGTTCGTACGATAGTTTAGTGACAAAGGTTTAAATATTGCCGTTCCATGTGTCGAGATTTTCAGGCACATCGGAACGGCGTTTTTTATTGCATTTCCAGCCATTTTCAAGGAAGGCCAGCGTAAAAAGCGGGTCAATGTTGAGGTGCTTTAGGAGTTCACAGGCAAAGGCGTTGGCTTCATCCTCGTGCCGTGTAGAGGCGAAATAGGAGTGGCCGGAGTAGTAGTGCCGATAATGTGGATGCAGGAGGATGTGGCCAAGCTCATGGGCTATCACGGCCTGTTTTTGCCAGTGTTCAAGAGAGTTATTTACAATGATAAACTTCCGCCGCAGGACGCAAAGCCAAAAGCCGTTAATGTGTTGAGGCGTGGAGGCAAAGCGTACGAGAATGCCGTACATTTTGGCAATGGCCAGAGGGTCGGCAGTACCACATTTGGCAATGAGGTGCTTTATTCGTAGTGGAATGTTAAAGGCCATAATATCACCCTATTTTCGTTTGTTCAGTTCCTTGGCCTCCCAGAATGCGGCCTCGATGATTTTGAGCATTTTTTGCTTATCATCATCAGAGAGCATGCGGCCGTTTAGTATTATTTCCTCGTCCTCAAGGATTTTCCGCAAGTCCTTGGGGATTTTTTCTGTTTTGGGTTTTATTGGTTCGTTTGTATTTCCGAGTAAGTAATCAACAGAGACCTTGAAATAATTCGCAATACGAGTGAGCGTTTCAGCATCAGGCATACGAAGTCCGTTTTCATAATTACCATAAACCTGCCTAGAAAAGCCAAGCTCCCTAGCCATGGCAGATTTAGTCATATTGCGTTGTTCCCTTAATGTTTGTAGTCTTAACATTGTCATCACCTCACCCATATTTTAGCAACAAAACGTTTACAAATCTAGATACTGAAATAAAATAATTACAATTTGTTGCATTTTGTAATCTAGGTGTTGACATTAGGTGCTTACGTGGTATAATGATAATGTAATCATTATGATTACAAAATGAGAATACGCTGATTACACAGGAGGCCGAACACCATGATGCAAAAAGAATTTGAAAAATTAGTAGGACACCCCGTAGACAATGATTGCTACAAGAGAATTGAAGCGGTTTACATGTATCCGTTATTCGATGACCTGTTCCCCAGCAAAGAGGCCGTGGCAGATTACTACAAAAAGCATGACATGCAAGGTTTTGAAAACCTGTACAAGGTAGCATTGAAGGCCAGAGCATTGGAGACCAAGGCTGAAAACTTGGAAAGAGAGTTGGCTTCACAAGAGAGCGACTTCAAAGAAAAATATCAGCAGTTGGAGAGGGCATACGAAAAAGAAACGGCTGCAAACAAGCGCTTGAGTTGGACGATTGAAAACCTGAAAGAGATTATCCACAAAGCGGTCGACATGATGTAAGAGGGGGCACACACCATGGAAAAGAGATACACAAAAATCAGAATTCGTCAGTTGCTGAAATTAAAAAACGAGGCAAGCAAAAACATCAAAAAGTTGGTATGGAATGCATCCGAAGAAAATTTTTTGAAGATGATTGAAAACAAAAAAGACCCCGTGTGGTATTGGGTAAGAGTAGAAAGAAGGCTCCAATTTAATTTGGTTGGCATGATGGAATACTAAGCAAAAGCTGATGGCATGTTCCCGACATCAAAGTCGGGAACATGTAAAGCTGCCAAGGCGGTCCAAAGCCCGCACAGCTTAGAGAGGAGGGAAAACATGGCTAGAGAGTGGTTGAAGGAGATGCGCAAGAAGCATCAATACAGCCAGCAGTACATGGCTGAACAGTTAGGCATTAGCCGCCAATATTACTGCTTCGTAGAATTAGGTATCCGCAAGGATACGCTGGATATGAAAATGGCATCCAAGCTTGCAAAGATTTTCAAAGTGAGCCTGGACCGCATAAATAAATTGGATAGCGCAAGGGGGTAGCAAATGAACATCACACTCATGGGGATTGCCGAATATGCGGCGGCAAGAAATATCAGCCAAAAGATGCTCCGCAAGCTCATCAAGGGCGAGGAGATTGCCGCAGGCAAATGTCATGGCAAATGGTTGCTTGATGTGGAGCGAGTGGACGAGTACTTTAGAAACCTCACCACTCCCCACAAACAGGAGCGCAGGCAGTTTGATTATTTGGCCGAGATTGAGGCCATGCGAAAGGGGATAAGAACATGAAATATCTGGTGCCATTGATGATTGCGGTGTTGTTGTTTTTGGCCAGTGGCTTTGACAACAATTACCAAAAAGAAAAACGCCAGCACATTGTACAGGCTGGCGAAACTGTTTGGCAGATTGCATGGCAGTACATGGACCGCCAAGACCGATACAGGGATGTACGAGAGCTGGTGCATGATATAGCCAAAGAGAATGGCGGCAATGTGATTAGGCCGGGAGATGTGCTCGACATCACATTATGGGTAAAAAAATAATCGCCTTGCCCGACACGCAAGACGATTAAAGGTTGGTGTATCCATGGAAACGATACACCTTTATTGTAGCAAAGAATAGGAGCAAACGCAATGGGAAAAGTAACTAATTTTATAAATTTGTTGAATGCAATCAACCTGCTTTTGGATAGCGGTGTAAGCATTGGCAATAACCGCGAAAGTGGTAAATATGCCTTTGTAAACAACAATGTTTTCGATGATAATTTCAGCGAGCTTACTTGGGATGTAGTGACCGAGCATAGCGAAAGGTTCGGGCAGGATATAACATTTGCGTACGTCAGTGTTGGTGGGGTAAGATTTGGCACCTACGTTAGCGAAGCATTCCTTGAAAAGCACAAAGACCGCGAAGAGCTTAAGGGAGTGGAGGCAGTAGCATGAGCTGGGACGAAAGCGACAGAATTCTGCAGATGGACCGCACCATTGCAAGGTGCGAGGCCGCATGGCTGGAGCCTCCAGATGCTTATGAGGACGAGCCGGAGTACAGTGATGAAGAGCTGTGGGAAGTGCAAATGCAGGTGTATCTGAACAAGTACGCGGAGGCCACTAAGGCCGAGGCCGAGGCGTTTGGCACTCCAGAGTATGAGGCCAAGGCCGATGAAGTTGACCACATCTACGATGAAATGGGAGTGCTTAGAGACATCATCAGAGGCAATGGAGCTTGGGCCGAGGGCGAAAGACATTGGCGTAAATGGTGCGATGATGTGCGCAGGGTTTTGGGGTACAGCCTCAAATGGGAACAGTTCGAGAAAGAAGGTTACTAAGATGGAAGTTTACAAAAAATTGTTGGCAGTGCAGGCAGAGTTGAAGGCCCCCAAAGGGCAGTACAATTCCTTCGGAAAATATAAATACCGCTCCTGCGAGGATATTTTGGAAGCGGTAAAGCCAATCCTGGCCAAGGTTGGGGCGACATTGATTGTGGGCGATGAATTGCTCATCATGGGCGAGCGTTATTACATCAAGGCCACTGCGACCTTCATGGATGCGGAGACAGGGGACAAAGTGACCAATACCGCATACGCCCGTGAAGAGGAAACCAAAAAGGGCATGGACGGAAGTCAGATTACAGGCACGGCAAGCAGTTACGCCCGTAAGTATTGCCTCAATGGCCTGTTCCTGATTGATGATACCAAAGATGCTGACACAGATGCCTACAAAGTCCAGCAGGACAAGGCGGACCAAAAACAGGTTATCACGAGCGATGATGGCTATGTTCGCTACATCAATGGTTGCGATGTACAGATTAAGGCCAAAAATAACAAATGGTACGGCATTGAGGTAGTCAAGACTGAACAACTGCAGGCCCTTATGGAGAAGGAAGAATACAAAGCCGCCAAGGGTGCAATCGAAGCCGAATTGATGGCACGGAGTGTTGAGCCGTGAGACCGATGTTTAAAAGCCATCCCGTGTGTTTGCACGGGGTGGCATTACGAAATTTATGCCAAAAGGTTTACGAGCGTGACCATGGGCAGTGCATATTCTGTGGCCGATATGTGCCGGAGGGATCTAAACCGCATCATGTGAAGTTTAAAAGCAGGGGCGGTGGAGATACGGAGGACAATTTGGTCATGCTGTGTTACGAGTGTCATTTTCAAGTACATCACGGCATGGGCAAATTGGTGCAGGAGAAGGCCGAGAGATTGCTCGCATGGTTATATGACAAGGGAGGCCAGGGCGATGAAATTTAACATCACACAGTTAAATTACTTCAATGGATGCCTGACATTGCCAATACCGAGGCCCAAAATTCAGTTGCTAGAGGGGCTTAGGAAGGCCCTAGAGAGCGGAAAAGTCATTCAGGTAGATATAGACGTGAAACGCGAAAAGCGTTCAAATAACGCCAATGCTTACCTGTGGGCGTTGCTTGGCAAGATGGCTGATGCGTTGAATACCAATAAAGATGATTTATACATCGCAATGCTTGAGCGGTACGGGGTGTTTACACACATGATAGTCAAGCCCCATGTGGTCAGCAGGGTAAAACAGGAATGGCGAGCCGTTAGAGAGTTGGGGCCCGTAACCATCAATGGCCAGCAGGGTATACAGTTGCAGTGCTATTTTGGTAGCCATATCTACAACAGCAAGGAATTTTCGGTGCTGTTGAATGGTGTTATTGAGGAGGCCAAGGATTTGGGCATCGAAACCAAGAGCGAGGAAGAAATAAACTCCCTAATCAGAGAATGGGGGGGTAAAGAATGAGCAAGCGTTATTTTTGGCTCAAACTTAAAGAAGATTTTTTCCAAGATGATGCCATTGAATGGCTGGAGGAACAGGAGAACGGCAAAGAGTACTGCCTATTTTATTTGAAATTGTGCCTAAAGGCCCTCAAGGATGATGGCAAACTTATTCGAAAGGTGGGCAACATGCTGGTGCCATACACCCCCGAAAAGTTGGCCGAGGTTACTCGAACAAAGGTCGATACAGTGATGGTGGCCATGAATGTGCTCCAGCGAATTGGCCTTGTGGAGTATATGGAGGGCGAACGTGCATATTACATTCCGCAGTTGCAAAACATGGTGGGAAGCGAGAGTGCATCCCCGGCGGCGGTTAAAAAAAGGAATTACCGAAATAAATTAAAGACTCAAGAGTTACTGACAGGAGGACAAAAAGGGGACAATTTGTCTCCACAGTGTCCCCGAAAATGTCCGACAGAGTTAAGAGATAAGAGTATAGAGATTAGAGATAAGAGTATAGATAATAATCATCATAATGATGATGCCGTGAAGGATGTTTTCGCCTTGTGGAATAGTAACATAATGCCATTGACACCCATCATTGGAGAAAAACTCGCCACCTTAGTACAGGACTATGGCGAAGCAATTGTGAGTGATGCCATTATCAAGGCAGTGCAGTACGGCAAAAGGAATTTTGCCTATGTGGCCGCAGTGGCCAGAGGGATTGCGGCAGGCAATGAGAAGCCCCAAAAAGAGGAAATGCCGTTTTAGGAGGGCGATACCATGACGAGGGACGATGTTATAAATTTGTTTAAGGCATTCAGGGCGGCAGGACTTAGGCCACCCTTGCAAAACAACAGTGCCGAGCAGGCCAATCAGATGGTGGATGCATTCTTGATGCAGTACAAGAGTGTGACCGAGGAAGAGCTCCAGCAGTTAATGGTGAAGCTGACCAGATTGCCATATTGGCCGAGATTTTACGACGTGGACGAGGTTTTAAAGGACTGCCGCAAGCAAAAAGAGGTCGAGGACAAACATACTAAAGCACCGACCAAGGATGACGAAATAACCAAGGCTATTTTGGGCAGGCCGTTAGGAGCAGGCGAGAGCTACACCATAGCCATGGCCGAGCATTATGCCGCAATACATTACAAAGAGGCCAGCCTTGAATGGGTGCACGCCAACAGATTAAATATCACGGCGCAGGCAGAATTCGACTATGAATGTGCAGGATGCTATGGGATGCCAAGCGATAAATGCAAATTTGGTGGCCATAGGCCGTTTTTGAGGGTAGATAAATATACAGGCGATGTGATAATGCTCGTAGACAGCGCCAAGTGTGGCAGGGTGTACACCAGAGATGGAGGAGCCCAAAACACAGGAGGCCAGCGCAGGGGCGGAGGATTTTCCTCATTTGGAGATGTAGCAAGCAATATGTAAAATAGGAGGCCGAACACATGAAATTGACAAGAATTTTTAGAGAGCTCAAACTGCAGGACAACGTGGAGTTCATGGGCGAGAAGTTTTTCGTATCCACGGTGAAATTATCTTCACCGATTTTCAGTCTTAGCTTTTTCGAAAAAGAATTATTCAAAGGCCGTGAGATTTGGTACAAAACGATGGTTTTCAAGTATGACGAGGATGGTTGCATTGATGGCGAAACCGATTACACAATTCAATACGAGACCAAAAAAGAAGCCATCAAAGGCCATTATGAAATGCTTAAAGCCATGAAGAACAATTACAAGACCAATCGTCAATATTGGAGGGCTAAACATGGAAGGCAAAACTGATTATCAATACATGGTAGGCAGAAAATATGGCATGCTGACAGTGACCGAGGCCCTTCCGAGAGAGAGAGGCCCAAAGGGAAACCTGAAGCCTGCACGTGTTATGTGCCATTGTGATTGTGGCAATGATATTAGCATCAAGGCCTCCATGGTTTTGGAGGGCAAGCGCAAGCATTGTGGATGTGTAAAGAAAATCCGCAAGCCCCTGCAGTTTAGCGCAGAGGTGGAAACCAAGGGCAGTTATGAGGACGAAACCCCTGCCATTATCAAGCAACTACACGCGACATGGGAGTGCAAGAGCAATGAAAACAGCGGATGTTTAAGGAATGAGGCCGCGGGCCTGTGTTGCAGGGAGTGCGATAAGTACAATGGATGCGCCATGGCCTGCAAGAATTTTCCCACTGTATGCGGAGCAAAGCGCAGGCACAAGATTAAGCCCCCGGCAGTAAAAACAAAGCAGTGTGAGGTTGTGGAAACGTGCCCTAATTGTGACAGGGAGGTCACGTTGGTATGGGATGTCAGGGTGGAGGGCTTTAAAGCCTTCTGCCCGTATTGTGGGGAACGCCTCATGCTGTGTGACGAGTGCCAGCACCGCTTCGATAACGGGGAGTTCACGGATGATTGCGATTACAACGGGTACAGCGATACATGTAGATTTAACTGCATCAGTAACAAGGTCAAAGACAAGTACATTGCCAGCATCCGCAAGAAGTTGAGCAAGCGCACATTGCTCGAAGGATTGGCCGAGGAGGCAAGCGAATTGGCCAAAGCCGCCATGAAGGTTATCAGGGCCGAGGGCATCAATAACAATTGTACCCCCGTCACACCCAAAACAGCATTTTGTAATTTGGTGGAGGAATACGGAGACGTTATTACAGTGGCGAGCGTTTTAGGCATCAAGCCAAAAGACAATGGCAAGAAGCTGGAACGCTGGGCGATTAGGTTATCGGAGGTGCAAAAAGGTGAAGGCAAAGAAGTTCCTGAAGAAAATTAAGGCTATATGCAGGCTTGAAAACTGCAAAGAAGGCGGATGCCCGATGGCTATCAAGAAAAGCAACGGAGCAGGAGGATATTACATTGACTGCCTTTTGGGCATGGAAGAAACCCCGGAGGATTGGAACATTGACAAAGTGATCAAGGCGGTGAAAAAGTTGTGAGCAGAGAAAAAGAGGAGAAAATAATTTATGGCAATCATGCATACCTGGTTGCAGGATTTCGCACCTATGCGGCTGTTGAGTCGTGGCAGGTGATGTACTGCTTTAAGGCCTTTAGGATTGTTGGGGGCAAAGTGGATTATAATCACCCACTGCATGAAAGGGTGGGGGATGATTTCGACAAAGAGTTCAACACCATTGCGGTGGATGATGGGATTGCCATGGGCCACGGGGGGATGC
>SFCN01000101.1 GCA_004558595.1 Phascolarctobacterium sp.
CACCTGTTCCCATCCCGAACACAGTAGTTAAGCCCTTATACGTCGAAAGTACTTGGCTGGAAGCGGCCTGGGAGGATAGATAGCTGCCGGTTAGAAAAAAGACCATACCTTAAAGGTATGGTCTTTTTCTATGATTAAAATGGCAAAAAGTAAATACTTAGGAATGGCTCCCCCTCGGGGGGAGCTGTCAGTCCGCGCAGTATACTTATGTTGAACTTAATACAAAATGCGGATGACTGAGAGGGGAAACGCAAAACTTAAACTTAATGTTCGAAGAAGCCCCTCTCAGCCGCATCTAGGCTAGAAGAATAGCCAATGTTCGGAGGCGGCAGCTCCCCCGGAGGGGGAGCCTCTCGTGTAGCTTTTGGCTATATTATGAGCTGACTGATGACATAGATCGCTCTCCATTTTTGAGCAGACTCACATAGCTCGTATTCTAATTACTAATTACTCGTTTTTGAGCCGCCTGACGCAGCTCTCATTCTTGCCTCCGCCACTTCTCAGGTATACGCTTTTCACTTGCGAAGTATCGTATATAAAAGTTTCGCATATAAAAAGACCACACCTGACTAGTTGTGGCCTCTTTATTATCATAAGTTTTTATTTTCTTCCGGGGTATGCTTTCAGCGCTTCGCCGAGAATGTAGATGGCACGCTCAAGGTCCTCGCTCTTGAGTACATAGGCGAGGCGAGCTTCGTTAACGCCGGCACCGGGGGTGTTGTAGAAGCCATTGCCGGGAGCGAACATGACGGTTTCACCATTGATTTCGAAATTCTCCAAGATCCAGATGGCGAATTTTTCGGCATCGTCTACGGGCAGGCTTACCATGATGTAGAAGGCGCCCTTGGGGTCGGAGGCTTTCACGCCTTCCAGCTTGGAGAGAGCGGCTACGATGGTGTCACGACGTTTTTTGTATTCCTTGTTGACATCCTCCAGATAGGATACGGGAGTGGTGTAGAGAGCAGCTGCGCCAACTTGCTCCAGGATGGGGGAGCACAGGCGTGCTTGGCAGCATTTAATGATTTGCTTGCTCAGCTCCTTGTTCTTGCTGATGATGCAGCCGATACGGGCGCCGCAGGCACTGTAGCGCTTGGAAACGGAGTCGATGATGATCAGGTTATCATCCAGCTCAGGCATGGTGCCAAAGGAACGATAAGCGCCGTCATAAACGAATTCACGGTATACTTCGTCGGCGATGAGAGCCAAATCGTATTTACGGACAATGCGGGAGATCATGTCCTGCTCCTCAGCGGTATAAACTACACCGGTGGGGTTGCCAGGGTTGGTCAAGAGGATGGCCTTAGTTTTCGGAGTGATGTGCTTTTCGATTTCTTCTTGGCTGGGCAGGTGATAGCCATTGTCGACGCTGGTGGGAACGGCATTGATTTTGGCGCCAAATTCCTTGCAGAAGGTGGTGTAGTTAGCGTAGAAGGGCTCGAAAACCATAATTTCGTCGTCGGCATCGCACAGAGCCATCACAGCCATAATCAGGGCCTCGCTACCACCGTTGGTAACGAAAATATCTTCGATGGCGAAGTCCATGCCCTTTTCAGCATAGTATTTTTGAATAGCCTTAATGAGGAACATTTCGCCTTTAGAATTGCTGTAGGCGATAACGGGTGCTTGGTATTCACGAATGCTGTCCATAAATTGGTCCGGAGTTTTAATATCCGGTTGGCCAATATTCAAATGGTACACCTTTTTGCCGGCAGCCTTGGCGGCATCAGCGTAGGGGCTCAGCTTTCTGATAGGGGAAGAGGTTAATGCTTGAACACGTGCGGAAAGTCTCATAAAATATTGCTCCTTTAAAAATAAATTAGCCTGCAACAGGTTAATGATTAGGCCATATACTTACCATCTTATTATAGCATAAGGAAACTTGCTGTGGTAGGGTAAATGCAATTTATACTGTATACATTTGCAAGGGAAAGAGCCGCATTTGTTGTTCTTTTGTGTAAATAAAAGAGTCTCCTGTACGGATAAAGGATGGATATGGTTTGACTAGCGTAAAGTTTTTGTAGGAAAATGGGAAATAAAATAAAAGAGAACACCAATGAGAAAGACGAAAAGATAATCGTTGCTGCAGAAATCCCTGGCTTTGATGTATCCGAAAGGCCTTGCTTTTATCGTGGGGCAGGGCGGCTCAGAGGAGCGTATATTCGCGTTGGTGATGCTGATGAGCTCATGAGTGAATACGAAATTTATAGCTACGATGCCTTTCGCAAACGTATTCGAGATGATATCAGAGAAGCATCCGGTGCTAGGCGTAGCTTTTTTGATGAAGAGAAGCTGCAGGACTTTTTGCAGGCAGTAAAAAGAGATCGCAAGCATTTAGCATTACATGTGAGTGATGAAGATATTTTGGAGCTGATGGGTGTCACCGTCAATGGAACACCAACCTTGGCTGGCGAATTGTGCTTTTCGAAATACCCACAAGGCGTATTTCCCCAGCTGTGCATTACAGCGGTGGCCTTGCCCGGCAAGGAAATGGGAGAGCCCGGGCAGGGAGGAGAACGCTTTTTAGATAACCAGCGTATTACGGGTACCATAGAGGAGATGGTGGCCGGGGCTGTCGATTTTGTCAATCGTAATAGTCGTCATTGCACCATTATTGATGATCATGGCAAACGCATTGATAGGGATGAATATCCTTTGAAGGCTGTGCGTGAAGCAGTTTTAAACGCATTGGTGCATCGTGATTATAGTATACATTCTGAAAGTGTGCCTGTGCGTATAGAAATCTATCGCGACCGTTTAGAAATTATATCCAGTGGTGGTCTGTATGGCAAGCTCACCATTGACTCCTTGGGCAAGGTGCGCCCTGATACCCGTAACACTGCTTTGGCCAATATATTGGAGCTACTGCATATTACCGAAAATCGTTATAGCGGCATTCCCACCATTTATTACGAACTAACCAAGGCCAAGATGGCTCCACCGCAGTTTGCAGTGCGCAGGGGCGAATTTGTGGTGACCTTCACAAGCAAAATTGCCGTAGCTTATGAATTGCCCCAAGTGAAGCAGCTACAAGTGAGCGAAGCCATTAACACATATGGTGCACAGCCTGACCGAAAGGAGCTGCCATCTGTCAGAGCGGAGGATGAAAAGGAGCTCCAAGTATTAGCTTTTTGTCGTATACCGCGCAGTCGCCAGGAAATAATTGATTTCTTGGGCTTTTCTCGTTATTATACTATGTGCAAAATTGTCCAACCCTTGCTAGATAGTGGCAAGCTGGCATTGTCATTGCCTGAAAAGCCAAAAAGTTCTAAGCAGCGTTACTATACTATTTTACAACTATAATGAAATCTAAAGAGCAAATTTAAAAGACTGTGTCAGATGATTTGCTCTTTAGATTGTTTTTTAATATGCTAGTAAAAAAATGCTTGACCATAAAGTTAGTATATGGTGTATAGTATATTCATCCTAAAGAAAGAGGTGTATTATATGACCTGCACACATGCTAAATTTCAAATTCCTACCGATCCCCATGGTAAAAAGCGTTATGAAAGTGCTATGAAGCACGTGGAAGCAGCTAAAAAGGCTGGCAAATCCTCCGAAGAAATTCATGCGCTCTTCAAAAAAATTATGGAGTTTAACCCTATGGATATCGAATCCATCCCCAAGGATGAGGCCCATGCCAAGTATCGTAGCGCCATGATTCATATGAAGGCAGCTTTGGCTAATGGAAAATCTGTTGCTGAAGCTCATGAGATTGCCAAAAAGATTCGCACTGGTCAAACCACCGGTCATTGTAAGGCAAAATAAGCAGTAGTTAATAAAAAAGTACGTCAGAGAGAAATTAAATGCTCTGACGTACTTTCTTGTTTTCATAAGGGTATAGTCCCTAGATGCTTTTAGTGGACTGCACTTGTAGAAAAATGAGGTTAATATAGTTATTAGTATCCTCATTTAGCCAATGGTTTTCAATGGGTAGAACATAAATGCTACTGCAAGGAGCAAAATCATTGCGCTGCATGAAGGAATAGATCTTTTCTTTGAGCTGGGCGCCCTGTGCAGAATA